>NZ_DASQOG010000095.1:0-55346 GCF_035644575.1 Desulfovibrio sp.
ACGGCGGTTTGCTCGGTGATTTTGTGCAGAACTTCGCGGGGCTCAAGGCTGGAGTTGATAACCAGCGCCACATCCCTGAGCGCACGGAAATAATCGTGTGCCATAGGTGCCTCCTGAGGAAAGCGTTTCGACAGGCATTAAAACCTGCCGCGCATGAATTGTTGATCTGGTTTGTAACACGTTTTCCAGTTCCAACTATGCGCTATTTTTCTGCATCAGGCAAATGTAGTCTGGCATGCCCCGGCGAATGCGTCGCAAACAGGCAAGAGAGCACCAATGTAAAACGATTTCAGCGGGCTGCTGGCCTGGATCATTGCATTGGCAGAAGCTATGCTGCATGCGCTGAATCCGGCACCGCAACAGAGCCGCCGCAGAGTTTCATGGATCAATCAGCACAGGGAAGGGCGAACATTGTGAAAACGTCGCCGGCACGCCTCTAGGCGCTCTTGCCTTTGGCGCTTAAGCCTTGGGCCCTTATGCTTTGGGCTTGACCGGGGCCTTCATGCTGATCTGGCCTTCAATGATGCCGCCTTCTTCTGTGAGCAGATTTGGGGTGACAACCTGGCCTTCAAGCACCCCGGAGCTGTAAACCACGATGCGGCGTTTGGCCGTCACATCGCCGGTGAAGTGGCCGGAAAGCAGCAGTTCGCCAACATCAAGGGTGCCTTGCACCTGGGCATCCTTGCCCACGTTGAGCGTACCGTCACTGACAATTTCGCCAGTATAGCGGCCTTCAATGCGCACAGTGCCCTTGAAGTTGAGCTTGCCTTCATAGACGGTATCGGAGCCGAGGTACGCTATTTCGTCCTTTGCCACGTTTATCCCCTTTGGCTTTGCAGTTAGCTTTTAAACATGAAACGTCGCATGGACACGTTGAGTACAATACCAAGCAGTGTGAAGTTGACCACTGTGGCGCTGCCGCCGTAGCTGATGAAGGGCAAGGGAATGCCCACCACCGGCATGAGGCCTATGACCATGCCCATGTTGATAAAAATTTGCCAGAAAAAGTAAAAAAACACCCCAACCACGAGGGTACTGCCAAAGCGATCCTTGGCCTGCACCGCGGTTGAGAAGATGGAAAGCAAAAAAAGGCAGAACAGCGTGACCAGAGCCACGCAACCCACAAAGCCCCATTCCTCGCCAAAAACAGCCACGGCAAAGTCGGAGTGGCGTTCTGGCAGAAAGCGCAACTGGCTCTGCGTGCCTTCGCGAAAGCCCTTGCCCCACAATTCGCCCGAGCCAATGGCAATGCGCGACTGGATGATGTGATACCCGGTGCCGCGCGGGTCGTTGCCGGGGTCCAGAAACGTCAGGATGCGCTGGCGCTGGTAATCGTGCATGCCCACAAACCACATGAAGGCCACCGCGGCTGGTGCAACCAGAAGGCACGTTTTGAGCACGTAGCCCTTAAGCCCGTGGAACAGGATCATGCCGCCCATGATCAGCAATATCAGCAGGGTAGTGCCCAGGTCGGGCTGAACGATGATAAGCCCGCAAGGAACAAGGCCCACGCAAAGCACGCTGGAAAAATTTTTCCAGCCCAGGGGGCGGCTGTCGCGCGCCAGCAGGCGCGCCACCAGAATCAGTACGGAAAGCTTGGCCATTTCTGAAGGCTGCAAGCTCATGAAGCCCAGTGAAATCCAGCGCTTGGCACCGTAGACTGTTTTGCCCGCAATGGGCACCAGCAGCAGAAGAAAAACGGTTATGAGAAAGAAGGGCCAGGCAAGGTTGCGCAACTGGCGGTAGTCAAAAACCATTGCCAGCAGCATGCACACCACGCCGCACAGGCCCCAGATCAGCTGGCGCTGATAAAAGGAATTGAATGCCAGGCCAGATTCCACGCGCGTACCGCTGGCGGAATACAGGTTGCCCACGCCCACAAGATAGAGCAGCAGCATACAGGCCAGAAGGCCCCAGTTGATATAGCTGAAAAGGCGATTATCCATGCCGCTTGTCCGCTTGTCAGGAATGCGTGGTTGCAGGGTGGTGTGAAAAGGCTTGCCCATGTGCCGCCGCCATGCACCGCAACACTCGTTGGCCGTGGTGGGCCTCGCAGCGATTGTTGGCTGCGTTGTTGCCAGTGGGGCAAGCATTGTTTGCGCCCGCGCGCGGTGCCAGCTCTTTGCGCATGTTGCCTAATCCGTGGGCTCTACGGCTGCGGTGGGGGCGGGCAATACAACCATGGGCGCGTTGGGGTCAGGCCCGAAAAGATAGTCGTAAACCTTGCGGGCCACAGGGCCAGCCACGCTTGAACCGCCGCCGCCGTGTTCTACCATGACAATGACCACATAGGTTTTGCCGTCTTTAACACCCCAGGTGGCGATCCACGCGTGGTCGCGCTGGGCATATTCCATTTCTGACATTTTCAGGCGGCGGTCGCCCGCAGCCATCTTGAGCTTGACCACCTGCGCCGTGCCTGTTTTGCCGCCCATGTCGGCATCCTTGCGGCCCACAACCTTGGCCGTGCCGCCGTTGGCAGTGCGGCGCATGGCCTCCACCACAAACTTGAGCGTTTCAGGCTTGGCGGGCACACGCCCGCGCACTTCGCGGGTGGCGTCATCCACAAGCTGGGGCTTGAGCAGATCGCCGCCGTTGAGCAGGGCCGAAACAAATACGGCCACCTGCACCGGCGTCACCAGGGTGTAGCCCTGACCGATGGACACGTTGTAAGTTTCACCGCGCGTCCACGGGCGGCCAAAACGCCGCCGTTTCCAGTCGCGCGAAGGCACAAGGCCCGATTTTTCGTGTGGCAGGTCAATGCCTGTAGGCCGCCCGAATCCACAAGCCTTGGCGAATTCTTCCAGCTTGTCAATGCCCAGACGGTCGCCCATGAGGTAGAAATAGACATCGCAGGAGTCGATGAGAGCGTGCACGAGGTCTTCCGAGCCGTGCCCGCCGCGCTTCCAGCAGCGGAAAATCTGGTTGCCCAGCTTGACCTGACCGGGGCAGAACACGCTTTCACGAGGGTTAACGCCCTTTTCAAGCAGCATGGTGGCCATAACCAGCTTCCATACGGAGCCTGGAGGGTACACGCTCTGGATAACGCGGTTCTGCAAGGGAAAGCGGTTATTGGTGCGCAGTGCGTCCCAATCGCGTTGCGAAATGCCCGCGGCAAAAAGATTGTTGTCGTAGGCCGGGGATGTCACCAGCGCGCGCAGTTTGCCGCTGTCCGGCTCCATGACCACGATGCAGCCAGCCTCGCCGCCAAGGGCGTCCCAGGCAGCCTTTTGCAGGCCCGCATCAAGCGAAAGATGTATTTCGTGCCCGCCGCGCGGTTCATCGCGCAGGGTTTTGCCAAGCACGCGGGCGTGAGCGTCAACTTCGACATCGTATAAACCCTTGCGGCCCCGCAACTGCTTTTCCAGCTCCAGTTCCAGCCCCTGCTTGCCCACCAGATCGCCCATGGCCAGGGCGCTGTCTGCGGTCATTTCCTGCTCGTTGGCTTCTGCCACGTAGCCAAGAATATGGGCGAAAAGCTCCTTCTCGGGGTAGCTGCGCTTGGTGCGCACCACAATTTCAAGCCCCGGCCATTCGTGGATCTCGGATTCAATGCGGGCCACAAGGTCAAAGTCGATATCTGTGATGAGCAGCAGAGGTTCAAAGGGTTTAACCTTGAAGCGGTCCTGACGGAACTTGTCCCAGACCTGCTGGAGGGGGATGCCCGACCATTCGCTTATCTGGGCCAGGGTGGCGGGGATGTCGTGGCAGTCTTCGCGCACGATGGAAAGGCCGTATGCGGTGCGGTTGTCGGCCAGCACCTTTCCCTTGTCGTCCATGATGCGCCCGCGCGGCGCAAAGATGCGCTCGATACGCAGGCGGTTGTCCTGCGCCTGACGCGCAAATTCTTCGCCTCTGTGCACCTGCAAATACCAGAAGCGCACCACAAGCACAAAAAACATCATACCAACCAGAACCTGAAGCAGGATTGCGCCAGCTCGCGGCGGCTGATAGCCCTCGCTCTCGACCTGAATCTTGAGCCAGGAGCGGATGCCCTTATGCTGCGCCTTGTCTTTGTGCGCCAGCAGCGAGGTATTGTCAGTTTTCCTGATCATTGGGGTTCCAGTGGCGGGTGGCCACCAACAGCCGCCAGGCGAAGGGCACAAAGATGGCCTGAATCAGGCTTGTGTCCAGGGTTCCCTGCACATCGAAAGGCAGGTTCTGCAAAGGGGCCATGAGCCACGCAATGGCGTAGTATGCGGCGCCCAGGCAGGCTGACAGCAAAAAGACAAAAATGAAATTTTCCACTTCAAACAGCCAGCGGCCCATTTTGAACAGCAAAATGACAGCGGCATACCAGACAATGACGGCCCCGAAGGGGCGCGTACCCATGCCTTCCTGCAACAGGATGAACACGGGCAGCAGCCAGAGCATATTTTTATAATCCCGTTCCTGCAACAGGATGATCAGCCCTACCGTGAGCACATCAAGCCCCGGTACCGCCGCCTGCAAAACAATGGCGCAGGCCATGAAAAAGGCCCACCATGCAATGCTGCGGAGCGTTCTCATGGCGTGGCGCTTTTGGGCGCGGGCGGGCCCACGAATTCTTTGGGAGCTTCGCTGGGTTCCAGCGGGCGGGGCGCGCCGGTGGCTTCGAGCAGCAGCACTTCTTCAAGGTGTTGCAGGTCAACCAGCGGTTCAGCCTTGATGGCCATGAACTGGGTGTAGTCCGAAGGAGCCACGCGCAGTACGCGCGCCACAGGGATGCCCTTGGGGTACTTGCCGTCGAGGCCGGAGGTGATGATTATTTCGCCGGGCTTGACCTTGGCGTCGCGCTGCACAAAGTTGACTTCAAGCTTCTGGCCTGTGCCCATGCCCATGAGGATGCCGGGAGCCCGGCTTTCCTGCGAAAAAACGGCTATGCGGCTGCTGGGATCGGTGAGCAGCAGCACAATGGAACTGTGGGCGCTGGCCTTGAGAACGCGGCCAACCAGCCCAAGGTGCGTGACCAGCGGCGTGCCCGGGCGTCCGCCCGTGCTGTAGCCCCGGCTGATGGTGATGCTGTCAAGAACGGCGTTGGGGCCCATGCGGCCGGAAAGAACGCGGGCGCCAAGGGGGCGCCATGTCTGGTCTACTGGCAGTTGCACCAGGGCGCGCAGGCGCTTGAGCTCGGCCAGGTCTTCACCATTGGCAAGCAGGCGCGCTTCAAGCTCGTCCACCTTTTGCTTGAGGGCTTCGTTTTCTTCGCGCACGCCCACAAGGTCAAAATAGCGATCCCACATGTTTTCCGCAGCGTCCTGCGCGGAACGAACAGGCGTGAGCACCGCGCCGGTGATTTCAAGCCCCAGTTTCGCGGCCAGGTCGTCCAGAACGCGCGTGCGCTGATTCCAGGAATACATGCCCAGAAACAGGATGAGCAAAATGCCCGCGAGGAGGAGAAGACGCCGCAGTGTCACAGGCGGAAGCTCCTGAAAGCCGGTGCGGAATAAACCGCGCCCCTGTGCCGGAGACGCAGAACCGGAAGCTTGTGTTCCGGCATTGCGTCAGCCGCACAGGGGCGCGAGGACAAGGTCGGTTCTAGTCGATGCACACTTCTTTGAGAATGTGCAGGTTGTCCAGCGCTTTGCCGGTACCCACCACAACGGTGGACAAGGGATCGTCCACAACCGTAATGGGCAATGAGGTTTCTTCGCGCAGCAGCTGGTCAAGGCCCTTGAGCAGCGCGCCGCCGCCCGTGAGCACAATGCCCCTGTCCACAATATCCGCCGCCAGTTCAGGCGGGGTCTGTTCCAGGGCGATGCGCACAGCCTGAACGATGCTGTCCACCTGTTCAGAAATGGCTTTGCGCACTTCTTCAGAGGTGATGATAATATTTTGCGGAATACCCGTCACAAGGTCGCGGCCCTTGACTTCGATCTGTTGTTCCGGATCGAGGGGGTAGGCGGATGCGATCTTGATCTTGATTTCTTCAGCGGAAGATTCGCCGATGAGCATATTATACTTGCGCTTGACGTGGGTCATGATGGCTTCGTCCATCTTGTCGCCGCCCACGCGCACTGAGCGCGAGTACACAATGCCCGAAAGGGAGATGACCGCCACTTCAGTGGTGCCGCCGCCGATATCCACCACCATGTTGGAGGTGGGTTCCTGAATGGGCAGATCCGCGCCGATGGCCGCTGCCATGGGTTCCTCGATGAGGTACACTTCTCGTGCGCCAGCGGACTGGGCCGACTCTTTCACGGCGCGCTTTTCCACCTGGGTGATGCCCGTAGGTACGCAGATCATGATGCGCGGGCGTACAAGACGCCGCGAATTGTGAACCTTGGCGATAAAATGGCGCAGCATGGCCTCGGTAACTTCAAAGTCGGCGATAACGCCGTCTTTCATGGGGCGGATAGCCCAGATGTTGCCAGGGGTTCTGCCCAGCATGCGCTTGGCATCGTGCCCAACGGCAAGAACTACATTGTTGCCGCGCGGGTCTTTCTTGACCGCGACCACCGAGGGCTCGCGCAACACAATTCCCTGCCCCTTGACATAAACGCAGGTGTTGGCTGTGCCAAGGTCAATGGCCAGGTCATTGGAAAACAATCCTAGTGCGAAATCCAGAATTTTGGACATTACTCTAACTTGCCTCGCTGTGCTGGTGTGCTACCTTACCGTCATGTTGAAACAACTCCCGCACCCGGCGAGGCGAAGAGGCCTGGAGTGGGGGCGCTGTTGGAATTGGTAACGTCAGGCTGAAAACTGTTCTGCTAAAACTGGCATGAAGTCAAGACGGTGGACGCAGGGTTAAAATATTTGTCCCGCCGGAAGGCGCGGAAATAAGCCTTCAAGGGACGCAAACATGCAGCGCTGGCATACTCTGGCCGCTTATTATAATCGACGCTACGGCAGCCGGGTGCAAAAAATTCCACTTGACGCCGGGGCCTCCTGCCCCAACCGCGACGGTACGCTTTCGTTTTCCGGCTGCACGTTTTGCAATGCCAATGGGTCCGGCTCGGGCCGCGCAAAACAGGGCAATTCCCTACTGCAACAGTGGAATTTCTGGCGTTCCATATACCTGCGGGACGACCCCAATACGCGCTTTATTGCATACCTGCAATCCTTCTCTAACACGTATGGGCCATCAGAACGCTTGCAACAACTGCTCCAAACGGTTCGCCAACTGCCCGGCTGTTTTGGAATTGCCGTAGGAACCCGCCCCGACTGCCTTGATGACGAAAAGCTCGACATGCTCGCGGGCCTTGATTGCGACCTCTGGCTGGAACTGGGCCTGCAGACGGCCCATGACCAAACCCTGGCCCGCATTAACCGGGGCCATACCGCAGCCAGCGCTGAAAATGCCCTGCGCACGGCCGCCGCGCGCGATATTGCCGTATGCGCTCACCTCATGGCCGGTCTGCCCGGTGAAGACGAAGGCCATTTTCTGCAAAGCCTCGACTGGGCGCTCTCCCTGCCGATAAGCGGTCTCAAACTGCACAACGTCTACGTGCCCAAGGGGACGGAACTTGCCCGCCAGTACACCGCAGGCCAGTATCACCCCCTCTGGCGCGATGAATACGTCGACCTCCTCTGCGCCGCCCTGCCGCGCATCCCTTCGCACATCGTCATGCACCGCCTCCAGAGCGACCCCGCCCCCGGAGAACTGCTGGCTCCCGCCTGGGGCACGGACAAGCGCGGCCTGCTGGGAGATTTGCGGCGGGCGCTGGGGGCGAGGGATATATGGCAAGGCAAGTTCTGCGACTCCCCCGAGGTGTGTCCGGCGGTCTTTTTGAGCGCTGGCGGCGTCAGTGTGGATTTTTGATCGGGTCGAGTACCATAGCGTTGCTGTCTTTATCCGTAGCTTCCTTTGTCGCAACGGCTAAAGCGAGTACACTCCCCTCACAAAAAGCCACACTTCCTTGCCAGCGCCCAAAAATCCTCGCCGGACACCATGTCTGCTGGGTTGATGTGTCTTCTGCGTCAGGGATGATTTTTGCTCAGGCCGAGTACCGTGAGAGTACACTCCTCTCGCAAAAATAACTACTTCCTTGCCAGCGCCCAAAAATCTTTGCCGGACACAATCGTTGGCTCTGGGGGGCTGGTTGCGTCATTAACGGCTTTGCTCAGCTGGTTTCATAAGAATTCCTGTTGGTTTCACTTGGTGTTGCCGCAAATCAACTCGTTTATTCTCGGTCAAAAAACTCCACCCCTCTGTAATATTATAAGGTTACCATGCTGAAGTTGTCCTGCGGCATATGGACATTTATTTGGCTTTATGCTGGTATACCAGGCATGAAGCAGACAAACACCAAGGCATCTTCCACAGCGTATGAGGCCATCCGTTCCATGATCGCGCAGGGGCAGCTCAGCCCCGGCGAAGAACTGTCGGAACGTACTCTGGCTGAAAGCCTGCAACTTGGGCGCACGCCAGTGCGCGAGGCCATCAAGGATCTGTGCAGGGAGGGCGTTCTCATGAGCGTTCCTCTGCGGGGCACCTTTGTGCAGCGCCTGTCTGTGGAAGACCTGAAAGAAATCCACGAGGTGCGTCTGGCGCTCGAAGGCATGGCCGCCAAGCTGGCTGCGGAAAAAGGCGGCAGCCCGGAGCTGCGCGCCTGTCTTGCCGAGCTTCAGGCCCTGCCCGACGGGCCGGAGCTTGATACCTTTGAGGCCCAGCGCATCGGTTGGGATTTCCACAAAGCCATATTTCAGGCCGCGGGCAACACGCGGCTGGCAAAACTCTATGCAGACGTGCGCGTACAGAACTCATTGGCCATGCAGCGCGTCAAAAATTACGATGCAGAACGGACACGCGTGGTGATCAAGGAACATATCGCCATTGGCAACGCCATTCTGGATCGCAATCAAACACTGGCTCACCAGCTTGTCTGGGATCATCTGCAAAAGGCCATGGAAACGAAACTGCGTTCACTGCTTGCAGTTCTCGGCTAAACCTGGCCGCTGAGCATCACAAGACGTTTTACGTGCAAGGAACAGAGGGGGAAGAGAGGCGATGGAAATGACAAAAACCAGCAAAAAGCGGCCCATTCCGCTGCCAATTCAGATGGTGCTCGGCCTTGTCCTGGGCATTGTGTTCGGCTTTCTTGCGCCGCACTTTTCCCAGGCCCTGGCCCCGGTGGGTACAGCCTTTGTGCAGGCCATCAAGATGATCGTGGTGCCGCTGGTGTTCACGGCCATCACCCTCGGCATCTACCAGATGGGCAACAGCGCCAAGCAGTTGGGCAAGGTATCCGCCATCAGCCTGCTCTATTTCTTTATTGCCACGGTGGTGGCGATCATCATTGGCCTGGTCCTCAACGGCATTTTCCACCCCGGTGTGGGCGTCAACCTGTCGCACACGGCTGAACTGCCCAAGAACATCAATACCACGGTCAACTGGACAAAGTTTTTTCTCGACATGATCCCCTCCAACGTGTTCGCGGCCATGTCGGGCACCAACCTCCTGCCCGTGCTGGTGTTCGCTGTGCTGCTGGGCCTTGCGTTGGCCTCCACCGGCAGCAGGGCAAAGCCCCTCGTTGACGTGCTGGACGCTCTGATGGGCGCTGTTTTCAAGCTCACGGGCTGGATCATCGCCCTGTCGCCCATCGCCATTTTTGCCATCATTGCCTGGCTGTTTTCCACGCAGGGCATGCACACCATTCTGGCCCTGCTCAAGCTGGTTCTGGTCATGTATCTGGGGCTTGGCGTGCTGCTGGTGCTGTTCGCCATTTTAATGCTCTGCATCGGCGAACACCCCCTCAAGACCGCCAAGGCCGTGAGCGAACCTGTTATTCTGGCTTTTGCCACGCGTTCGTCAGAGGCGACCCTGCCCCTGCACATGGAAAAACTGGTGGAAATGGGCGTTCCCAAGGCCGTGGCCTCTGTGGTGCTGCCCTTGGGATATGCCTTCAACCGCGACGGCTCCATCATGTATTTTGCGCTGGCCGTGGGTTTTCTGGCTGATGCCTATAACATCCCGCTGGATCCCAGCACCCTGCTTTCCATCATCGTGGTGACCACGCTTGCCAGCAAGGGCAGCGCCAACGTGCCCTCAGGCGGCCTTGTGGCCATTGCCATGGTGCTGACAACCATTGGCATTCCTGTGGAGGCTCTGGCCATCATCGCGGGCGTGGACGCTTTTCTGGACATGGGCCGTACCGCCGTCAACGTGGTCAGCAACACCGTCGCGGTGAAGCTTGTCATGCGCTGGGCGGGCATTGCCTATGAACCGACGGAAGAAACCGCCGAAGTCTAAAAGGTGACATTCATGCCTGTAGTCGATCTGCGCAGTGATACCCTGACCGTTCCCACCGAGGACATGCGCGCCGCCATGCGCGAGGCCGAAGTGGGCGATGATGGCCGTGTTGACGCGGAAGGGCGCGGCGGCGACCCCACAGTCAATCGGCTGGAAGATTATGCCGCCGAACTGCTGGGCAAGGAAGCCGCGCTTTTCTGCCCGTCGGGAACCATGGCCAATATGGTCGCGCTGGCAACCTGGTGCGACCGTGGCGATGCTGCGGCTCTGGAGCCGGACCTGCATGTGTTCCGCACCGAAAAATCGCCCTTCATGGAAAAGTTCCTGGGCATTCAGCCTGTGTTTTATTCGCGGGATGTGCAGGGCATGCCCGAAGCCGCGTCCTTTGCATCCGCCTGCGCGACGCCGGGTGTCAAGCTGGCCTGTGTGGAAAACAGCCACAACTTCGGCGGCGGCATCTGCGTGTCGCTGGCGCGGCAGCAGGCGCTGGCCGCTACGGCCCGCAAGGCAGGGATTCCCGTGCACATGGACGGCGCGAGGCTGTTCAACGCCGCCGTGGCCCTCGGGGTGGACGCCGCACATCTGGCCGCCTGCGCGGACAGCGTGATGTTCTGCCTTTCCAAGGGGCTGGGCGCTCCGTTCGGTTCCGTGCTGTGCGGAACGCGCGAGTTTATTGCCCAGGCGCGGCAGACGCGCAAGCTGCTTGGCGGCGGCATGCGGCAGGCGGGCATTATGGCCGCTGCCGGGCTGGTGGCCCTGCGCACGGGCATTGATCGCCTTGCGGAAGACCACGAAAACGCCCGCCACCTCGGCGCGGCCCTGGCGGCCTATGGCGAGTTTGTGCTCACGCCCGTGCAGAGCAATATTGTGATGCTGGATATAAGCGCTTCCGGCAGGTCTTCAGAATGGTTCGAGCAGAAGCTTGCGCCTCTGGGGCTGCTGGCAAAGGGCATGGGCAAGGATCACCTGCGACTGACAACTTACAATGGCGTGGGGCGTCAGGATATGGCGCGCGCCATTGAGGCCTTTGAGCGTTTTATGGAAGAAAACCGCGCCCTGTGGAAGTAGTCCTGCCTGTAAGCTGTCGCTGAAATAAAAAACAACAAAGCCGCGCCGATGGTCATTACGACTGATCGGCGCGGCTTTATTTGCGTGTTCGCTGGCTAATCTACGGTGAGAATGACGGAAAAAGCTTTAAAAAATACCGTTACAGTCTGCCCGGCCACAAGATTGATGGGATTTTCCGGCCCACGGTTGCGCAGGGCGCAGACCTGACTGCCTTCGCCAAGCGCCACCAGAATTTCGGCCACCATTTCATCTTCCCGCACCCTTTCCACCACGCCGGTAAAGCAGTTCTCCGCCGGAGGGGAGCTTTTGGGCGAGAGTTCTCCGCCCTGCACCAGCACCCAGGGGGCCTTGATGCTGGCATTGACGAGCTTGCCTTCATTGAGGGCCAGGGTCTTGGCGCTTTCGTCCGTAATGAGCGAGGCCACACGCAGGCCGCCTGCGGTGCGCAGCACCACTTCGACCAGCAGCCCGCTCTGGCGCAATGAGGTTATGCGCCCCTGAAAGACGTTGCGCGCACTGGTTTTCATGGGTCGCTCCCTTTGCAGTTGTTCGCGCAGCAGGCGTTTGGCCTCCTGCGGGTCGCAGCGGACAATGCCGCTCTGACCGGGCGCGGATCGCCGGCCAAGAAAAATATCCACCACAGGCAGGGGCAGGCCCTGCCTGCCCAGCTCGAGGGCGCGGGTATGGCGCAGGGCGCGGGCGCTCAAAAGGCCCTTGGGCAGGCCGCAGGCTGCGCCGCACTGTTGCAGGCAGCGGCGCACATAACTGGCATCGCAGCGCATGAGCTCGCGTGTTTCAGGAAACAGCGCCGGGTCCTCCAGCACGCGCCTGAGGCGGCGGCTGATGGTAAGCGGCAGGGGAACCTCGCGCCCGGGGGCATCGTTGCTGCCCGGCACATGGATAACGCCGTCCTGAAAATCAAGATGCGCGGGCATGATCTCAAAAATTTCCACAAGCCGCAGGGCCGCGTAGCGCAGCAGCATGAAAATCAGCCACATGCGCAGGCGAGGGCGTTTTTCGCGCGGGCCGCGGGCGGCGCTGGCCCGTTCCCACAGCCATGTTTCCACGGCCAGAAGCTCGCGCGGGCTGATGCGCCCTGTATCCTGCAGCAGAGCGGCAGAATCCCGCCGCATAAGGCGCTGGCGCAGCCATGCCCTGTCTGCGGAAGAGAGGGAGCGCAAAAGCGCGGCCATTTCCTCACGGTTTTTGTTTTTTTCCATGCTGATTCCCGTCAGTTTTCCTGCCTTATACAAGTAAAACCCTTTTGTTGTACAGTGTTCACGCTTTCGTCAAAAAACGTGACTGTATTGCTCGCCTTCAAGGGTTCTGTACTGTTGGCATACAAACCGCGCTTCTGGCGCACGGAGGAATTTCATGAAAAAGACTGCATACGCTCGTGGGGCCTTTTGCCGCATAGCTTTGGCGCTGGGTTGCGTGGCCTTGCTCAGCCTTCCCGTTCAGGCTGCTGAAATGACAGTTTCTGCCGCTGCCAGCCTTACCAATGCCTTTAACGAAATCAAAGGCGTGTTTGAAAAGAAGCACACAGGCTTGCAGGTGCATACCAACTATGCCGCCTCCAATCCGCTGCTCAAACAGATTCAGGAAGGCGCGCCCGTAGACGTCTTTGCCTCTGCCGACCAGGGCACCATGGACAAGGCTGTGGCCGCCAAGGTTGTTGACCCCGCTACGCGCAAGAATTTTGCGCTCAACGATCTGGTGCTTATCGTGCCCGCTGGCTCCAAAAAGCCCGCCAAGCTTGAAGACATCAAGGCCTTCAAGCGCGTTGCCATCGGCAATCCCGATTCTGTGCCCGCCGGGCGTTACACCAAGGATGCGCTGAACACCGCAAAATTGTGGGAAGCCGTGCAGCCCCAGCTTATCCTGGGAAACAGCGTGCGTCAGGTGCTGGACTATGTGGCCCGTGGCGAGGTTGATGCCGGTTTTGTTTACCGCACCGATGCCAAACAGCTGGCAGACAAGGTTGAAGTTGTCATGATTGTGGAAGGCCACGATCCCGTGAGCTATCCCATCGCTGTTGCCAACACTGGCAAGGATGCCAAGATGGGCCAGGAGTTTCTGAACTTTGTGCTTTCCCCTGAAGGTCAGGCTGTGCTTGCCAAGTACGGTTTCTCCAAGCCGTAGTGCATGAAGGCGTGCCCGTGCCCTTGCGCGCGGGCCTGCAATGATGGATTGTGCTTACTGGCGGTTGCCGTTTTGGCAGAAGCGGCAACCGCCTTCAGTATTTTTTACGCATCAACGGATCCGTTCAGTGGCAGGGGGCAGAGTTGGAAATGGATTTTGACCTGGCGTTTATCTGGAGCCCGCTGGAGCTTTCGTTGCGCGTGGCAGGAGCGGCTACGGCTGTTTCCTTTGTTGTGGCAACGCTGGCGGCCTGGCGGCTGGCCCGCAAAAAAGGCCCCATGCCCGCCCTGCTGGACGCCCTGTGCTCGTTGCCGCTGGTGCTGCCCCCCACAGTGCTGGGCTACTATCTTATTTTGCTGGTGGGGCGGCGCGGCGTTTTTGGGCATGGATTGGCGGAACTGGGCATCAATCTGATTTTTTCCTGGCAGGGGGCTGTGGTTGCAGCCACGGTTGTGGTGTTTCCGCTCATCTACAAGTCAGCCCGCGCAGCGCTGGAGCAGGTGGACAAACATCTGGAAGACGCGGCCCGCACGCTTGGGGCTTCGGAATGGCGGGTGTTTGTCAGCGTGTCTCTGCCTTTGGCCTGGAAGGGTATTTTTGCGGGCATCATGCTGGCCTTTGCGCGCGGCATGGGCGAATTTGGCGCAACCCTGATGATTGCGGGCAATATCCCCGGCAAGACCCAGACCCTGGCCCTCGCCATCTACGATGCCTTTCAGGCGGGTAATGACCTCCAGGCCTCATGGCTTGTGTTCATTACCTCCGCCGTGTGCGTGGCCCTGCTGATGGCGGCGGAACTGCTTGTGAAACTCAAGAGGCGGCGCAGATGATTTCGTTGCGGCTGGTAAAAAGTTTCAGGAACGGGGTTACGCCCTTCAACCTGGATGTGCGCTACGATATCGGTGACGAGCACAAGTGCGCCGTGCTTTTTGGCCCTTCCGGTTCCGGCAAGTCGCTGACCATGCAGTGTCTGGCGGGGCTGACAAAGCCCGACGCAGGCCACATCCGCATTGGCGACTGTACGTTGTACGATGCCGCGCAGGGCGTGTTTGTTTCTGTGCAGAAGCGGCGCATCGGCTACATGTTTCAGGATTACGCCCTGTTTCCGCACCTGAGCCTGTTGCAGAACGTGGCCTATCCGCGCACGGGCTGCTGGCCCTGGAAGGTGCGCGGCGAGGAACGCGACAAGGCGCAGGCCATGCTGGAACGTTTGGGCATCGGCCATCTGGCTGCCCACCTGCCCTCGCAGATATCCGGCGGGCAGCGGCAGCGCGCGGCACTGGCCCGCGCCCTTAATGCGGACCCCTTGCTCCTGCTGCTTGATGAGCCTTTTTCTGCGCTTGATCCCCTGCTGCGCGAGCGCCTGCGCGAAGAACTGCTCGAACTGATGGATGATCTGACCATCCCCGCCGTGATTATCAGCCACGACCCTGACGATGTGGATACCTTTGCGGGCGGGCTTGTGCTCTATGACCGGGGCGGCGCGCGCACGGTGCCGGACTATGCCGATCTGCGCAAGGATTTTGCCACAGCTGGCAAGTGTCTGCGGCATTTGCAGGAGCAGGCCTGGGCCTGAACGGCGCGCAAAAGTTTGCCGGATGATTTGCAGGCTCAGGCTCAATCCAGATGCCCTTTACAGGCCAAAAGCCCCTGTCCGTATGCCGGACAGGGGCTTTTGGCATCAGGGATCAAAAGTTAGCGGTTGGCCGCTTCCAGGCCTGTATCGTCAATGACTTTTGCGGATTGCGGCGAAGCAAGGTACTGCAGCAGGGCCTTTGCGCCTTCCGGGTTTTTGGCTCCCTTGACCATGCCTGCGGAGAACAGCGTTACTTCCTGCACGGCCTCGGGGATCAGGCCCACGATATGGATACCTTCAATGGGCTTGAGTTCACTGAGTTGCTGAAAACCGATCTCGGCTTCGCCACGGGCCACCATCTTGCCCACAGGCTCCGCAGGGATCATGCGGGCCTTATCCTTGAGGGCATCCGTAAGGCCCAGCTTGGGAATCAAAACGTTGGAGATGTATTTGCCGCTGGCGCTGTCGGAATAGGCAATGCTTTTGGCATGGAGCATGGCCTGCTTCAGAGCCTCCACGGTCGAGATATCAGGGGTGGGCGCTCCGGCCTTCACGGCCAGGGCAACCTTGGAGCGCGCCAGCAGTACCGTGCTTGACGGATCGACCTTGCCTTCCTTGACCAGCTTGTCGAGCGAATTGCCCACCATGATGACCACGTCAATGGACTCGCCGCGTTCCAGTCGCTGGGGGATGGCGTTGTGGGTATCGCCCATGGACGGTCCCCACGCGGATTTGAGGGTATCACCCGTGGTCTTTTCAAACTCCGGGCAAAGCGCCTTGTAGGCGGCTGCAAAGCCGCCGGAGCTGACAACGCTGATTTCAGCAGCGCTGGCAAGGCTTGCAAGAGCCAACAAGGCCGTGCCGCATACAGCCAGACATGCAGACCTGAGAATCTTGTTCATCTTGGTTCCCCTTGGTACGGATTATGATTAATGACGCTGTCTGCTACAGCGAAAGAACCTTTTTCAGCTCATCCGGGGCCACAATGAGCCTGTCCAGGCCCAGAGAATCAGGCGCGGCTCCCAGTGCGATGGCCAGTAATTGAGGCAGGTGCAGGGCAGGCACCGAGGCCTTGCTGCCCGTCTCGTCAGCGGCATTGCCCTGATACATGTCCAGCTGCATCTGGCACAGGGGGCAGGGCGACACAACGCAATGGGCCTTGGCTTTGGCGGCATCTGTGACCAGTGACGAGACCATCACCATGGCGTCGTGCTCCGCCGGGTAGACCGCATGGAAACCGCAGCAGTCAAGGCGGCGGGCATAGGGCACCGGCGTGGCGCCCAGAGCAACGACGATGTCTTCCAGGCTGTGCGGCACGCGCGAGCTTTCAAAGTTCATGATGGGCTCGGGCCGTATGCTGTGACAGCCATAAAAGCAGGCCACGTTCAGTCCTGCGAGGGGCTTTTTGACCTTTGCCTTGAGGGCGGGCAGGTCTTTGGCGAGTTCCCACAGCAGGGTGGTTACTTCCGCAGTGCCTTTGTATTCAAGCTTGGCGGGCGAAAGCCAGCGGTTTGCCTGATCTTTTTTGCCATGATCAAGCTCGCCCTTGGCAGTGCGCAGCATGAGGGCGCAGGTGCTGCACGCGGTAATAACCGGAGCGCCGATCTGTTCGCCCAGTGCCAGATTGCGGGCATTGGCGGCCAGAGCCTCATTGGGGGCTATGTCCTGCACATGTGATGCGCCGCAACAGCTCCAGCCCGGTATTTCCACCAGTTCCACGTCCAGCAGTTTCGCACTGGCCTCAAGGGCCGTGCGCGCTTCGCTGGCGGCGGCATTCAGCACACAGCCGGGAAAAAAAGCATAACGCTTCAGCATGTTTTACTCCTTACCCTTGGCATCAGCTTTTGCCAGATCAAGAATGCGGACAAAATCGGCCTGCCCCTTGATGGGGTCGTTGCCCAAAAGATCTGTGGGGTGAACCTTGCCGCGCCGCAGCAGGTTGACGGCAAGGCCAACTCTGGTCATGGCGGTTACGCCTTCTGTACGCAGGGCCATTTTCATTTCGTTAAGGCGGCCCGTGTCGCGCATGTCTGTCAGGAAGGCTTCGGCATGCTCCGGCCCTTTGCCCTGGTTGAGTCCCCGGTTCACGGTGATATTGCGCATCATGCTTATGCCTTCCACCGGTTTGATATGCTTGGGGCATACGTTGGCGCATTCCTGACAATGCACGCATTTCCACAGGCCGATGTCAAAAGCTGGCTTGGCGTGAACCATGGGGTCTTTGCTGCGCGAATCCACCGCCATGCGGGCGGCGATGTTGAAGACAAAGGGCTCAAGATAGTCTGCCCGGTTGACGGAAAGTTTGTTGCAGGACGATGCGCAGCATCCGCAAAGAACGCAGTCCCACATGTCCGCGATTTTTTCCATGTCGCCAACGCTTTGCTTGCAGCCTTTTTCCTTGGAAAATTCTTTGCGGGCCATCAGCGAGGGGTGAACCTTGCGCAGATTTTCAAGCGCGGGCTCCCAATCCACCACCAGGTCTGAAATAACCTTGAAATTGGCAAGCGGCGCGATGGTAACCCTGTTGGTGGCATACAGCGCCAGCTGATCTTCCATGCTGGTGTCGCAGGCGATGATGGGCTGCCCGTTGAGCCTGACGCCGCAAGCGCCGCAAATGGCCATGCGGCACGCGGCGGTAAAGTTGAGGGTGGGGTCCAGATGCTCCTTGATAAAAATCAGGGTGCTGAGCACGGTTTTATTGTGCACGTCCGCGCGGGTCAGCGTGTACTCCTGCGGGAACCGTTTTTTTCCGTCAAAACGCTCAATAACTATGAATACTGCGTCGTTCATCAGTACTTACGCTCCTGAGGCTTGAATTTGGTGATGCTCACGTCGCGCCAGTCGAGCTTCATGCCGCCATCTGCCAGGGTAACGAGCGAGTGCTTGAGAAAGCGCTCGTCATCGCGCTTGGGAAAATCTGTGCGGCAGTGCGCTCCGCGTGATTCCTGCCGCGCCCTTGCGGCAAATGTCGCCGCCTTGGCGCAGGTGAGCAGATTGCCCAGCTCAACATACTGTGTGTAGAGCGTGTTGTAGCCTGGATTGGTGCAGGGTACGCTGGCGTCTTCGTAGGCTCTGGACAGGGAATCCAGCTCTTCGGTAGCCTGCCGCATCTTGTCTTCAGTGCGGAAGATGCCCATGTTGTCCCACATGACCTCGCCAAGGCGCTCGCGGATGGCAAAGATGTCCGTTTTGGCGGTGCGGGCCGTAACCTTGGCGTAGTGGTCTGTCCACTTGTCGCACAGTTCGAGCAGATTTTTGCCTTCGGCGGCAGGCGTGCTCCCCTTGGCGTAGGCGGCGGCCCCCTGCCCGGCCCAGTTGCCGGTGGCGGAGGCCTCAGCCAGCGAATTGCCGCCAAGGCGGTTGGCGCCGTGGATGGAAACATTGGACGCTTCTCCGGCGGCGTACAGCCCCGGCAGGGAGGTGTTCATCTGGCGGTAGTTCAGCACGTCAATGCCGCCCATGCAGTAGTGGGCCGTGGGCCTGATGATCATGGGTTCCTTGACGAGGTCGATACCTTCAAACAGTTTGCCGATGTGGCGGATCAGCGGCAGATCCTTGTCGATCTTGGCTTCGCCCAGGTGGCGCAGGTCAAGATAGACATAGGACTCCATGCCCTCGCCAAAGGCCCGGCCAGCGAGAATTTCCGATTCGATGGAGCGCGATACGATGTCGCGGGGGGCCAGCTCCATGCGGTCCTTGGCGTAGCGGGACATGAAGCGTTCGCCCAGGCGGTTGATCAGATAGCCGCCTTCGCCGCGCGCGGCTTCTGTAATGAGCACGCCGCCATGGACAACCCCTGTTGGGTGAAACTGCGTCATCTCGGGGTCTTTCATGGGAACCCCGGCGCGCAGGGCTGCCGCAGGTCCATCGCCTGTCGCCACATAGGGAGTGGACGAGCGGTTCCAGTACACCCGGCTGTAGCCGCCGCTGGCCATAATGACTGCCTTGGCCCGCACGGGCATGATTTCGCCTGTGCGGATATTGCGCAGCACAACGCCTTCCAGCGCGCCATTGCTTTTACCAATGTCGAGCAGCTGGTAATCCATGAGAAATTTGACCCCACGCGTAAGCGCCTCGGCAAACAGGGTCTGGATGACAATGTGGCCTGTCTTGTCGGCCGAATAAATACACCGGACCTTAGACGCGCCGCCCGCATAGCGCGCCTTGGGCGCGCCGGCATCATCGCGCGAAAAAGGCATGCCAAGGTAATCAAGGGCGTGGATGGTGCGGCCTGCTTCTTCGCAGAAATCCAGCACGGCGTCCTGATCCACAAGGTAGTCGCCGCCTTTGACAGTATCAAAGGCGTGCAGGTCGTAAGAGTCGCCTTTGCTGAAATCGATAACGCCATTGATGCCGCCCTCGGCCATTGCTGTGGCGCAGCGGGTGGGCATGGTCTTGGCCACCACGCAGATCCGGGCCTTGGGGTTGGCCTCCATGGCGGAAACCGCCGCGCGCAGGCCAGCGCCGCCAGAGCCGATGACAATGATGTCAAAATCCAGCATGGGTTTGTTGTTGGCGGCCCACAGGGAGGAACCAAACCCACCCAGGCCGAAGGTAAAGGTCAGGGCGCCTGCCGTGACCACCGAGGCCTTGATGAAGGTGCGTCGGTTCATGAACAGTTTTTTTTCTGACATTGTTTCCTCCAGATGCAATAAACAAAGAGGGAATTCACAGGTGCCCGCCTTTAACAAGTTTTGTGCCAAAAAGCGCAAGCGTGTGCGCACTGTGCAAACAATGAATCTGACTTGTCATAGTTTTTTAATAAAAACTGTTTGTTATGAATATTTTTGCGTCGGTGTGATCTATGCCGCTGCTCCAGCCCCGGTAGAGCAGTAAAAATGTTTCAGAAACGTTTCAGTAGTATTATTGAAACGTATTGAAACTTGCGTCTGCGCAACTTGCAGCCTATGCTCTGGAGCAGCAAGGAGTCCGCATGAACGCTTCCCCTGTGATCGGTCTGGTTTTTTCATCGCAACGCAATGTGGACACTGTTCGCAAGGTACTGGAGGGCAAGCCCTGTCGGCTTGTGGAGGCGGTTTTCGATCTTGAAGATGCCGTTGAGCCAGTGCGGCAGATCATTGAGGAGCAGGGGGTTGAGGTCATCTTGTCCCGCAGGGGGACGGCCTACATTCTGCGCCAGCTTTCCGTGCCGGTGGTGGCCCTGCCGGATACCACGGCCAATCAGCTGCGGGCGCTCAAAAAAGCTTCAACCATGGGCAGGCGTATTGGTATTACCCAGATACGCACCGGGGAGTGCAACCTGGCTCTGTGCGAGGAACTGCTGGGCTTTCAGCCCGAGATCATCCTGTACAGTGACAAGCGCAGCCTTGAAGAAGGCGTACTGCGTGCCCAGCAACGGGGGCTTGAAATCATTGTTGGCGGCGATATTACCCGCAGGGCAGCCCAAAAATGCGGCCTGCCCTTTGTGGATCTGCACGAGCAGCCCGAAATACCCGCCAGCTTTTTTGACAGCATCGTCAGCGTTGTGCAGACAAGGCGCAAGACGCTTAAGGAAAAGGAGCGCTACCGCAGCATTCTCGACGGGATTTCTGAAGGCATTCTGGCTGTGGACGAGCGCGGCGCCATTGAGGAAATCAATCCCCAGGCCTGCAGCATGCTCCAGGTCAATGCGCTCAACGTCATTGGCACGCCCGTCAGCAGCGTATTTCCCGCCTTGCCCCTTGCCAGCGCCCATGAACGGCACGAACCCCTGCACAATGTGACGGCGGCCAGCAAACAGCGCGAACAGCTCATCGTCAACACCATCCCCATCCGCGTGGGGAAAAAACCTGCCGGTGTGGTCTTCAGCATGCAGCCCGCCTCGCGCATCCTCCAGGCGGAGGAAAGAGTCCGGCAGGCGTATAATCGAGGGTTCCGGGCGCGCTACACCCTTGAGAATTTTTTGCACACCAGCAGCATCGTGGAATCGCTCATGGAGCAGGCCCGGCTGTACGCCGCTTCGGAAGCAGGCGTGTGCATTACTGGCGAAAGCGGCACGGGCAAGGAAATCCTGGCGCAGGGCATACACAATGCGTCCCCCCGCAGGCTCGGCCCCTTTGTGTCGCTGAACTGCGCGGCCATGCCCGAATCCCTGCTGGAAAGCGAACTTTTTGGCTACGCGGAAGGCGCGTTTACCGGTGGACGTAGAGGCGGGAAAATCGGTATTTTTGAGCTGGCGCAGGGTGGCACCCTGTTCTTGGACGAGGTGGGAACCATTTCGCCTTCGTTTCAGACGCGCTTGCTGCGCGTATTGCAGGAAAAAGAAATCATGCGTCTTGGCAGCAACGTGGTTGTTCCGGCTGATGTGCGCATCATTGCCGCCGCAAACAGCGACCTGTGGCAGGATGTTGCAGAAGGAAGATTGCGCGAAGATCTATATTATCGCCTGCATGTGCTGCCCTTGCACATTCCGCCGCTTCGGGAACGGAAGGAAGATATCCCCCTGCTTGCTGCGGCTTTTTTGCAGGAGTTTCACGCCCAGTATGAAGCAGAACAAAGGCCGTCCCTTCAGTTGCCCAAGACCTTTGTCCAGGCCTTGCAGTCCCTGCCCTGGCCGGGCAACGTGCGCCAACTGCGCACTGTGGCGGAACGGCTGACGGTCGTTTCACCACATGGCTATGATGCCGCCGTTGGAGAGCGCCTGCTTGAAGAACTGCGCCACCCCGGTTTGCCCCAAACCGCAAAGACCGTCATGGAGCGCAAGATCCTCACCCCTGAGAGCGTGCGCGAAGCCCTGCATAGCTGCGGCAATTCAAAGGTTCGGGCAGCGGCCCTGCTGGGCATCAGCCGCAGTACGTTGTGGCGTCTGTGCAAGGATATGAACTGAGGGGGTGCCGGGACTATTCCGGCGGAATGCTGCGGCCTCAGGCCTGCTGCAATGTGCTGCTACAGTACTTCATGCGAGGCCTTTGACACCCGCTTGGCCATGTAAAGTTCGCTGTCGGCCCGTTTGAGTGCATCTTCAACAGACTCGTTCGCGCAGTGCCATGTGGCATGCCCAATGCTGATGCCAATGCGCAGCATGAGGCCATCGAAGGAAATGGGCGATCCCACCTCCTCGCGTATGCGGTTTATGGTGCGCAGTATGTCTGGCGTGCCCCTGGTGTGGCCGAGCAGGGCCAGAAATTCATCGCCCCCCAGCCGCACCAGTACATCATCCTTGCGCAGACATCGCGTGAGGCGCTGCCCCAGAATGGTCAGCACGGCATCGCCCACATGGTGCCCGTGCGCATCGTTGATTGGTTTAAAGCCGTCCAGATCCATGTACAGCAGCTCAACCAGCCCCTGATTTTGCATCAGGCTGGGCATGGCCTCGTCAATGCGCGCAGCCAGACCGTGCCTGTTCAGCAGGCCTGTGAGGGCATCACGTTCAGCGGCATGCTGGATGCGGTTTCGGTCTCTTTCTGTGCGGGTGAGGTTTTCGACCAGGGTGGACAAGGATGCTGAAAGTACCTCGATTTCGCGTATGCCCCGGTTGCGCGGAATGGTGACGCGTTCGCCCCGGCTGAGCCTGTCGGCGGCTGCGGTAAGCGCCTTGAGGGGGGCAATGGTGCGCTGGGCGATGTATCCGGCAACCAGCGCGAACAGCACCGCCAGCAAGAGCCCCGCCACAAGAATGCGCGCCACAAGGCGACGCACGGGTTCGTAGGCGGCATCAAGCGATTGCCGCGCAACCACGCTCCACTGCAAGCCATCGTAGTCTTTGAATCCCGTGCAGTTTACAGCCGCAGTCAGATAGGAAAGCCCATCGGGCCATGTTTCCACTGCCCAGGCCGAAGTGGAGTGTTCAAGCGTTTGCAGCAGGGGCAGGGCCAGGGGCTTTTCAGTGTCGCCGCCCAGAATAACGCTGCCGTCTGCACCGAGAACCATGATCTTGGTGTTGGTATCCGAGCCTTCGCCCGAAAGTATGAATTCCTCCACCTCTCTGGCCCATGCCCAGCTCAGATGGGCTACCAGCACCCAGTCTTTCAGCTCGCCCTCGCCAATGGGCATGCTGATGTCCACAAATTTCATCGGGGCGTTTTCCGGGTGGGGCAGCAGTTGGGCAAGCAGGGTGGCCTTGCGCACGTCGCCCACAAAGAGGCCGTTTTTGCCCTGGCGGAAGATGGCGCAGATGGAAAGATCTGCTCCTTCCAGAACGCCATCGGTGGCTACCAGAACCTTGCCCTGGGGATTCATGAGGCCGATCCAGGCAAAAGCGGGCATGGTGTCCTGCAATCGGTTCACGGCGATAGATGCTTTTTTCATATCGCCGCCGATCAACCCCACAGTGTGGCGCAGAGTGCCCACCTCCTTGATCCAGAACCACATGGACTGATCAAGAGCCTTGGCAAGGGATTGCACGCGATTGGTCAGCAGCAGGCCGCGTTCGTAGCGGGCCTCGCTGCTGGCCTCGCGCCCTGTTATGGCCGCAAGAAAGCATGAAGACAGCAGGATAAGCAGCGTGAATGCCTCAATAAACTGCGTCTTGAGGCTGCGCGTGAATATGCGCATGGCTCCTCCTGCGAAGGGATGGCAGAAAAGCTGACAGGATATGATGGTGATTTTGAAAGCATACAGAAAATCAGGAAATAGGCAATGGGGCCAATTGTCCGCGCACTGCCGTTGACAGGAAAATAAAAGGGGGGTGCAGACGCAATGCACCCCCCTTTTGCTATAGGGTTTGAGGAGAAGATGTTATTGGGGTTTGTTTAAGAGAGATAGCTTAGGCCGCGCTGCTCAGCGCCGCTTCTTTGCGGTTGCGCTTTTGCCCGCGCCACATGCCGCCAAGGATCATGCCCGCGCCAACGAGCAATCCGGCGCACATGGTTATGAAGCTCACGACCTTGAGCAGATAGAGAATCCCCGGCCCCATCTGGATAAGCCCAAGCGCGCTGAGGTAACCCGGCAAGGCGACAATGCGGCTTGCGGCAACAATGAGCATGATGGCGGCCATGACGTACTTGATCATGATGGGCTTGACGTAGGTGGTGCCGATGGCCCCAAGCTGCACACCAAGCAGAGAGCCAGCCAGAATGATAAAGACGAGGCGGATGTCTATCATGCCGTGCATGGCCCAGTTGACCGAGCCGCACAGGCCCATGACAAAGGCAGTGACCAGTTCCGTGCCGGATGCAATGAGTCCGGGTACGCCGATCACATAGATAAGCCCCGGCACGCCCACAAATCCGCCCACGGCAATGGTGGCGGCCAGCATGCCAGTGGCGATGCCCACGGGCAGGGTAAACCACAGCGAAATACGCAAGCCGGATTTGGGAAAGGACATCATGGGAGGCAGGTTGATGGCCTGCAACTTTTGGGCAAGGGGCGGCGTGCTTTCGTCATCCTCCTTGCCGGAATGGCTGGAGTGCAGGGCATCCTTGAGAATGTAGCTGCCCACCACAACCAGCACCACCACAAAGGAAACGCTGACGTAGAGATCAGACCCGGCCTGGCCCCACTTTTCCAGAATAAAACGCTGAATGCGGATGCCAATCTGTACGCCTATGCCAGCTGTGGCGGCGATAACCATGCCCAGTTTTACATCCACCTGGCCGAAGCGGTAGCGCTTGATGGCGCCCACCATGGCCTTGGGGAACTTGTGGCACATGTTGCTGGCAACAGCCACGGCGCCTGGCACACCCAGGCCCATCATGCCCGGCGTGAGAATGAAGGCCCCGCCGGAACCGATAAAGCCGCTTACAAGCCCGCCCACAAATCCCACGGCCAGCAGAAAGGCCACAGAAACGGGCGTGAGTGTGATGAACTGGGACGGGTCAAGACTGAGCAGATCCATGTTACCTCCGGCTGGCGAATTGCCTGGGCGTACTGTTGTGTGCTGGCGTAAGGCCAAACATGCCGCCGCCATGCCGCCGATGAACAAAAAAATTGAGCCGGGCGGCGCGGCCCGGACTTGTGAGAAAAGGTCGGTTAGCCGTGGACCACGGCAGTGGTGTCCAGCCGGGGAGCAGGCGCGGCGCTCTGACGGGGCGCAGCCTTTGCGGTGGCTTGCGCGCTCTTCTTTTGCACGCCGGTAATGCCGCACAATTCCCAGAGCGCACCGGCAAAGTGACCGTGCACGTATGAGAGCAGCAGTACTGAGGCGATGGGCAGGGCTGTCCACAGGCCACCCTTTGCGCACAAGGCGGCAAAGGCATCGGCGTTGCTAAAAGCCAGCAGGTAAATGAGGATGCTGCCCGCGCCATAAAGCAGGGTCTGCTTCAGCGCGGTGCTTTCGCGCTTGCCGTTCAGAGTCCACAAATCGTCTGTCCAGCCGGATTGCCCGGCATCGGCATACGCCACAGCGGTAAACCAGTTTTCCATCGTTTTTTGCAGGGTGTTCATGTCGGCCTCCTGCGCTGGCCGTTACAACTATTGTGCCAAAAAGTTCAATCATTAACATGCTGGATTTACATGAGTTTATCCGTTTTGTTTCGTGCTGTGCGCTGTCCCCGGACTGTTTCATTCTGACATGCTCAAGTGGGCAAGGGCCGCAACTTGTTGCAAACCAAGGCTTGTCAGCTTTGTTTTATTTTTATACGCTGTTGCAAATTGAAACAGCGTCGGGCGCGGGTGTAACCTCTTGCGCCTGCGGGGGTGAGGCATGCTTCCGCATTTTTCCATCTGGCATACCATTCGCGGCAAGATTGCCGTGGGCACGGGCCTGTTTCTGGTCATGCTGCTGCTTTTGGGCGGCATTGCCTGTTATGATCTGGGGCGCATCGACAGGGCGGCCCGCCTGATCGATATGGTGGACGACCTGCGCAGCGATGTGCTCGAGATGCGCAGGTACGAAAAAAATCTGCAACTTTTTCCCGGCAGAAAGGGCGACCTGCTTGCCTTGCGCAGTTTTGTGGAACTGGCGCGGGAGCGGGCCACATCCGTGGGGCAGGATTATAACGCCGCCATGGGCCGCCGGGTGGGCGACGGCGCGCACCATAATCTCGACCTGCTGCTGGAAGGCATCGGCACCTATGAGGCCCTGCTGGAGGATCAGCCCACAGACGGCGCGGCGCTCACCGATCAGGGGCAGCGCCTGAGCGAGCTGGCTGATTCGGCGGTGCGCCGCATGCGTCAGGGCATTTTTACCGCCGTGGGGGATCTGCGCGCCCAGCTGCTGGGGGCCATTGCGGCCCTGCTGGCCTGCGGAGTGGCTTTTGCATGGCTTATCGGCAGGCACATCATGCGCGCCCTTGGGGCCATTGAAAGCGCCGCCCGCAGCGTTGGCGCGGGCATGCCCCTGCCGCCGCCCCCGCCGCAGCTTGAGGAAGAAGCGCGGCATGTCCTCCAGACGCTTGACGGCATGGCGGCGGAGCTGGAAAAGCGCCACGCCCTGCTGTTGCAGGAGAAAAAGCTGGCCTCTCTCGGCGTACTGACCTCCGGCGTAGCCCACCAGCTGAACAATCCCCTCAATAATATTTCCGTTGGCTGTCAGCTGCTCGGCGAGGATGTGAACGATGCCCGGCAGGGCCTGCGCCCCATGCCCACGGCGGAAGACGTGACGGCGCAGCTGGGTGAAATCCAGGCCGAGGTTGTTCGTGCCCGCGATATTGTGCGCGGCCTGCTGGATTTTGCGCGCGACCGGCCCTTTACCGTTGCCCTGCATGATCTTTCCGGCCTTGTGCGCAGGGCTGTTGGCCTTGTGCGGCACGACATGGGCGCAGCGGTGCAGATAACGGTGGACGTGCCTGAAGGACTGCAACTGCCCGTGGATGCCCAGCGCATGCAGGAAGTGCTTATCAACCTGCTGCTCAATGCGGCACAGGCCATGAACGGCAAGGGCGAAGTGCATATCACCGCCTCTGTGGACGAACCGGCGGGTATGGCGGAGCTGCGCGTGTGCGACTCTGGCAAGGGTATTGAACCCGAGAACCTTGGCCGGGTGTTTGATCCCTTTTTCAGCCTCAAGCCCGTGGGCGAGGGGACGGGCCTTGGGCTGTCCATAGCCTTTGGCATTGTGGGCAAGCACAATGGAACGCTCGAAGTGCAGAGCCAACCGGGGCAAGGGGCGTGTTTTACCGTGCGGCTACCCCTTGCGGAACGGCATGACGCAGACGGTTCAGGAGCAGAGGCATGACTACGGAACGGTTCCGGCTTTCGGAGCAATCACCCGCACAGGCAAAACCCGGCGAAGCCCGGCCCGGCAATCACGGGCTTGACGCCGCGCAACGGGCTGGCGGCGGTGGCCGGTTGCTGATCATTGACGATGAGCGCATGGCCCGCGCCAATCTTGCGCGCGCCCTGGAGCGCGGCGGACATGAATCGGCTCAGGCGGGCAGCGGCGAAGAAGGCCTGAAACTGCTGGCCGAGCAGGATTTTGACGTGGTCATCACTGATATCGCCATGGCGGGCATGAACGGTATGGAAGTGCTCAAGGCGGTACGCTCCAGCAAGCCGGATGTGGAAGTCATCATGGTCACGGGCTACCCCATGATTGAAAGCGCCGTGGAGGCCATGCGGCTGGGGGCTTTTCATTATCTGGCCAAGCCATACTCGTTGGAAGAAGCGCGCATGCTGGTGGCGCGGGCGCTGGAGAAGCGCCGCCTGCGACAGCAGGTCGCCCAGATGCGGGCCCAGCTTGAGGCAAGCGGCTCCGTGCCGGAAATGGTGGGCATGTCGCCAGCCATGTGCGGTCTGCGGCAGGCGCTCATGCGGCTGGCCCCCACGGATGTGGCCGTTCTGCTGCAAGGTGAAACAGGTACCGGCAAGGAGCTGGCTGCCCGCACCATGCACGCCCAGAGCCAGCGGGCGCGACGGCGTTTCTTGGCCATCAACTGCGGCGCGCTCTCGCCGGAATTGCTTGAAAGCGAACTTTTCGGGCATGAGCAGGGGGCCTTTTCCGGCGCGGTGCGGCGCAAGGAAGGTCTGTTTGAGGCTGCCAGTGGCGGCACGTTGTTTTTGGACGAGATGGGTGAAATGCCGCCGGGCATGCAGGTCAAGCTGCTGCGCGTCTTGCAGGAGCAAAACCTGCGCCGCGTGGGCGGTACGGTGGACATACCCGTGGACGTGCGCATTATCGCCGCCACCAACCGCAACCTCAAGGAAGAGGTGGAGGCAGGGCGCTTCCGGCGTGATCTGTACTACCGCGTAGCCGTGGTAACGCAGGAATTGCCGCCCCTGCGCAGCAGGACAGAGGACATCCCCCTGCTGGCGCGGTTTTTTCTTGCGCGGTTGGCGGAGCAGGGCGGGGCCGTGCCGCTGGAGATTGAAGATGACGCCCTTGATGCCCTGCGGCAGTATCCCTTCCCCGGCAACGTGCGTGAACTGGCCAATATTCTTGAGCGGGCGGCGGTGTTTTGCCCGCCGGGCGGCAGCATAGGGCTGGCGCATCTGCCCCCGGAAGTTTCCGAGGTTGCAGCCCGCCTGTCCGTCCGCAATCCCGGTTCTTCTATCGTCGCCGTCCGGCAGGAGGATGCCGCCGCTGCAACCCCGGTTTGCCCCCAGGCAACAACGCCATGTGCACCGGTGCCAGCCGCGCCAGCACCAGGCGCAGCGACCCCCCTTGTTCCGCTGGCCGAAATGGAAAAGCAGCACATCCTGCACGCCCTTGAACTGGCGGGCGACAACCGTACTCTGGCCGCCGACATGCTGGGCATCAGTCGGTCATCCCTGTGGCGGAAGCTGCGGGAGTACGGCGTATAAGGTACTTCAGCCCCATCCTGGGGCATGCACGCGCAACAGGCATGGTTCCAGCCGGACGTTAGCCGCACGAACAGCCTGTGCCGTCAAACCACTTTTGCCCGAGCAGGGCATCGGCATTGCGGTCAACAGGTTGGCGCACCGTCACCAGCATGAGACCTGATTCCAGCTCTTCCTTTTCAATTTCCAGTCCCGTCACCAGCGCAAAGCTGGGCAGCCAGCGCGGTTCGTGATCGCACTTGATCTGCAACTGTTTAAAAGGCGTGGTTTCAACAAATACCAGGATGGATTCTCTGGCTGTGAACAGGGGGTCAGTGATCTTGGCCTCGCACATGTCCAGAAAAAAGCGCCCCGGTGCTATTTCTCGCGGTCTGCTGGAGGGCAGCATACCGCACTGCGGGCGGGTCGCCTGCTGCACCGCTGCCAACACTCCCTTGCGTACTCCCTCCAGAGCCTCTGCCTCAAACCTGTCCATCATACAGATGTAAAATCCCAGCTTGTCCAGCACGCCGTAGGGCGCGCCGTGGTCTTCCGCGCCAATCACAATGCGGCAGTCCCCCAGATTGGCGGCAAGCGCGTGCATCTGCTCGCGCAGTTCGGTCAGGCCTGCGCCGCTGGTCAGGCTGAAGCTGTGCCTCTTGTCTTCGCTCCAGTCGTGTTCGCCCCGCACGTACACCGCCACTGCGCTGGCCGCAGTGGGCGCTGCCAGTGCGCCTAGATCATCGTGAAAAACCGCAATCCGCGAACCGTCGAGTAAACCTTGCATACGCTCTCCGTGTGTTGTGGCAGGGCCTCAAAGCAGTCCGGCCTTTCATGGGGGCGTTTGCAATATCCATGCGCTTGGAAATAGTTATAAGTAATATGTTGAAATAATAACACTATTGTTGTGAGCGCCCGTGTGCGTGCTATGCCTGCCCTCAATGCTGGGCAGGTACGTTCCACCTGCGTACAGAGTTATGACTCGATAACAAAGCGGGAGTGATTGCTGATTGTATATAAAGTTAAATAAATTAGCATTTTATAATTTTGGTAGTTTGTTTTGGGTCGCGAAATTGTTTGAAAAGGTGATTTTTTAACACGCTGTAATCACAGGTATATTTATAAAATGTACCAAAATGTTCAAAAAAACAGTGCTTTGTACGCTTGCGTACGCATGCTCTAAATCGTGACAAAGTGTAATTTATGTAACTATTTGTTTAAAAATAATAAATTAAAAAATTCTCTCAATGGCACAGCCGATGCACAAGGGGGGCATACACGATGCCAGAGACGCCTTGTCCCTGGTCAAAACAGCCGGAAGACGGCGGGAGAATGCGTTATGCCTCGCAAGATAGCCATTTACGGAAAGGGCGGCATCGGCAAGTCCACCACAACCCAGAACACGGCTGCGGCCATGGCCCATTTTCACGGGAAGAAAATTTTCATCCATGGCTGCGACCCCAAGGCCGACTCCACCCGTCTGATTCTGGGCGGCAAGCCGCAGGAGTCGCTCATGGACACCCTGCGTGCCGTGGGTGCGGAAAAAGTGACTCTGGACAAGGTGGTGAAGAAGGGTTTTCACGACATCCTCTGCGTGGAATCTGGCGGGCCCGAACCGGGCGTGGGCTGTGCTGGCCGAGGCGTGATCACGGCCATCGACCTCATGGAAAATCAGGGCGCGTACACTGACGATCTTGATTTCGTGTTCTTTGATGTGCTCGGCGACGTGGTGTGCGGCGGTTTTGCCATGCCCATCCGCGACGGCAAGGCTCAGGAGGTCTACATAGTGGCCTCCGGCGAAATGATGGCCATTTACGCCGCCAACAACATCTGCAAGGGCCTGCTCAAGTACGCCAAGCAGAGCGGCGTGCGCCTTGGCGGCATTATCTGCAATAGCCGCAACGTGGACCGCGAAAGGGAATTTCTTGAAGAATTCACCGCCTCCATCGGCACGCAGATGATCCACTTTGTACCCCGCGACAACATCGTGCAAAAGGCCGAATTCAACAAAAAAACCGTGACCGAATACGACGACAGCCAGAATCAGGCCAAGGAATACAGCGAGCTGGCTGAAAAGATCATCAACAATCAGAACTTTGTTATTCCTCAGCCGCTGTCGATGGATCAGTTGGAGGCGATGGTCGTCAAGTATGGCATTGCCGACTAGTGCCAAAAGCGTCTTTTGCCCCCTAGACTGCGTCAAATGCTCGTTTCAGTCCAGGGCTGTACCACAAAAGTACTATCCCTGGCCTGAACCGAGCATTTTCCTTGCCAGGAAACAAAATACGCTTTTGGCAGGCGGGAATGCCCAGCGCGGCCTGAAGCCTGCAACAGGCACTTTCCCTGCCAGGAACCAAAATACGCTTTTGGCAGGTTGGAATGCCCAACGCGGCTAGCGACCTGACACAGCACATGTGAAGAGACAGTTTCAACAACTCAAAAGGAGCCGCCAATGAAAATGGTACGAGCCATCGTTCGTCCAGAGAGCACCGAAAACGTGGTGGAAGGGCTTGCCGCATCGGGTTTTGTGGCCCTGACAAAAATTCAGGCCTTTGGGCGCGGCAAGCAGAAAGGGCTGGACAGCGGCAGCGTTCACTACGACGAGCTGCCCAAGAATCTGCTCATGATGGTGGTGGAGGACGAGCACGTGGATCAGGTGCTCCAACTTGTGCAGAGCTATGCCAACACTGGAAATTTTGGTGACGGCAAGGTTTTTGTGTCGCCGGTGGAGCGGGTGCTGACCATCCGCACCGGGCAGGAAGGCATCTAGCGCAACCATCGTTGCTTTTGTGCCGCCAGAGGCGCTTTTGCACAGCATTGAGGCAATACAGTTCAGGAGCTCGCCATGAAGGAGATTATCGCCATCATCCGTCCCAACAAGGTGACGGCCACAAAAAAAGCCCTGGACCGCATGGGTTTTCCGGGCATGAGCGTCATTCCCGTATTCGGGCGGGGCAAACAGAAGGGCATCGCCGAAGAGGTTTCCGTGGAGATAAGCCCCATTGTGCGCGGCATGGGGAGCTACAAAGGCATGATGTACGTCCCCAAACGGCTGCTTTCCATTGTGGTTCCAGCCAACATGCTGGACAGGGTCGTGAATACCATCATCAAAATCAACCAGACGGGCGGCATCGGCGATGGCAAGATTATTGTGTGCCCGGTTGAGCAGGCCCTGCGGGTGCGTACCGGCGAAATGGGAACAGCGGCCATACTCTAGAGCATGTAACGCTTGAAATGTCCGCTTACGGCAGGCAAAGCCTGCGTGCGTGCATTTCGCGGCAAGGATTTTCAGAAAAATCCGTGCAGAGCAGTTACCTCATTTCATTCGTAAACGGCTCTAGGCCGCGTAAAGGATACTGATATGCCATACCATCTTTTTAAATGCAGCGAATGCATCCCCGAGCGGGAAAAGCACGCCGTGGTCAAGGGCGAAAGCGATGACCTCTCCACCTGTCTGCCACTTGGATACCTGAACACGATCCCCGGCAGTATTTCCGAGCGCGGTTGCGCCTTTTGCGGAGCCAAGCACGTGATCGGCACGCCCATGAAGGATGTGATCCACCTGAGCCACGGCCCCGTAGGCTGTACCTACGATACATGGCAGACCAAGCGCTACATCAGCGACGACGGCAACTTTCAGCTCAAGTACACCTTTGCCTCGGACATGAAGGAAAAGCACGTGGTCTTTGGCGCGGAAGACCAGTTGCGCAACAGCATCAAGGAGGCCTTCAGGGCTTTTCCGCACATCAAGCGCATGACCATCTACCAGACCTGTGCTTCGGCCCTCATCGGCGACGACATCAACGCCCTGGCCCAGGAGATCATGGAAGAAATGCCCGAAGTGGACATCTTTGTGTGCAACTCGCCCGGTTTTGCTGGCCCCAGCCAGTCCGGCGGGCACCACAAGATCAACATCGCCTGGATCAACCAGAAGGTGGGCACGGTCGAGCCTGAAATCAAGAGCCGCTACGTTATCAACTACGTGGGCGACTATAACATTCAGGGCGATGTGGAAATCATGTGTGACTACTTTCGGCGCATGGGCATTCAGGTGCTTTCGGTCTTTACCGGCAACGGCAAGTACGACGACCTGCGTGCCATGCACAAGGCCCAGCTCAACGTGCTTGAGTGCGCCCGCTCGGCAGAATACATCTGCAACGAGCTGCGTGTGCGCTATGGCACGCCGCGCCTTGATATTGACGGTTTCGGCCACGAGATGGTGAGCGAATCCCTGCTCAAGATCGGCCTGTTTTTCGGGCTGGAAAAGGAAGCCCAGGCCATCATTGACGAAGAAACCGCCCGCTGGCAGCCTGAGCTTGACTGGTACGCCAAGCGCCTCAAGGGCGTGAAGGTCTGCCTGTGGCCCGGCGGCTCCAAACTGTGGCACTGGGCGCACATTATTGAAAAGGAAATGGGCCTGGATGTGGTTTCCATCTACTCCAAGTTCGGCCATCAGGGTGACTTTGAAAAGGGCATTGCCCGCGCCAAGGTGGGCACCCTTGCCATTGACGACCCCAATGAGCTTGAAGGCCTGGAGGCCATGGAAGACTGGAAGGCCGACATCATCTTTACCGGCAAGCGGCCCGGCGAAGTGGCAAAAAAGGTGCTGGTGCCTTACCTCAACGCCCACGCCTACCACAACGGCCCCTGGAAGGGCTTTGAAGGCTGGGTGCGCTTTGCCCGCGACATTTACAATGCCGTGTACTCACCCATCCACCAATTGGCAAAAATCGACATTACCAAGGACGAGTATCCGCTGGATCAGGGTTTCATGACCCAGGAAATGGTCTGCGGGCGGGACATCAAGGACGAAGCGGGCGAGCGGGAATACTCCGGCGGCTACGATTGCGTGACCCACCTGCGCGGCAAGGAATATCCGCCCTACCCCGAACCGCTTTCACTGGCAGTGTAGCCCTGCGGCCAGCCACCAGACCTACCATTGCGGAGGAGCAGCATGAGTGCCGGAACCCTTAGCGAAAATGTTGAAGTCGTCATCGACTATATCATGAAAAAATGCCTCTGGCAGTTCCATTCCCGCGCATGGGACAGGGAACGGCAGAACGAAGGCATAATGACCCAGACCATGCAGATACTCTGCGGCGAGGAACCCGACATCGAATCGCCGGAAAACCGCTGCTACTGGGTGGACGCCGTCATGATGGCCCGTGGCCTAACGAGCGAGAATCCTTGGCTTGTCAGCATGGGCAAGGATGACATCCGCGAGCTTATGGCTGCAGCCAAAACCCGGCTGGATTTTCTGACCATCCACGGTTCGCTGAATCTGGAGCTGACGGATCCCAAATATTAGGTTTGTCGTGCCCGTGTCCGGCAGGTCTCTTCTGCCGTCGGACACGGGCAAAACAGGGTGATCCCTTGAAAACATGCGGCCTGGCCTGAAAGGCATGTTCCTGTCAGGAGCCGAAGACTGCTTTTCACAACAGCCAAGCGCCGGGCCAGCCCGGCCTCACATAAGGAACTGCCATGTCTTGCGAAATTATGGAAAAGGAAAGGGCAGGGGTCATCAATCCCATATTCACCTGTCAGCCCTGCGGCGCGCAGTACGCGAGCATTGGCATCAAGGACTGCATCGCCATCGTTCATGGCGGCCAGGGTTGCGTCATGTTTGTGCGCTTGCTGTTTTCGCAGCACTTCAAGGACAATTTTGAAATCGCTTCGTCCTCGGTGCATGAAGACGGCGCGGTATTTGGCGCAACCAACCGCGTGGAAGAAGCTGTGGACGTGCTGCTGATGCGCTATCCCGAAGTGAAGGTGGTGCCCATCATTTCCACCTGCTCTACCGAGGTTATCGGCGACGATATCGACGGCGTGGTGACCAAGCTCAACAACGGCCTGCTCAAGGAAAAGTACGCAGGGCGCGAGGTGCACCTTATCGCCATCCACACTCCCAGTTTTGTGGGCAGCATGATCAGCGGCTATGATGTGGCCGTGCGTGACATCATCACCCACTTTGCGGAAAAGGGCGAACCTAACGGCAAGCTCAACCTTGTTACCGGCTGGGTAAACCCCGGCGACGTCAAGGAACTCAAGCACCTGCTCAAGCTCATGGGCGTGGACGCCAACGTGCTGTTTGAAATTGAGAGTTTTGATTCGCCGCTCTTGCCGGACGGCACGGGCAAGTCGCACGGCAGCACCACCATTGCCGACCTCAAGGATACCGCCAATGCTCTGGGCACCATTGCCCTCAACAGGTACGAGGGCGGCAAGGCAGCGGAATATCTGCACAAGGAATTTGATATTCCCACAATTATCGGCCCTTCGCCCATTGGCATCCGCAATACGGATATTTTCCTCAAGCAGGTTTCGCAGCTCACGGGCAAGCCCCTCACCAAGGAGCTGGTGCACGAACGCGGCATTGCCCTGGACGCCATCACCGATGTGGCCCACATGTTTCTGGCAGACAAAAAAGTGGCTATCTACGGCAATCCCGATCTGGTCATCGGCCTTGCCCAGTTCTGTATTGACCTTGAAATGAAGCCCCAGCTCTTGCTGCTTGGCGATGACAACTCCCGCTACGCCAATGATCCGCGCCTCAAGGAAATGGTGGAAAAGGTCAACTGGAAGATGGAAGTGGTCACCAACGCTGACTTGTGGGATCTGGACGGCCGCCTGAAGCGCAAGGAACTTGAGCTGGATCTGATTCTTGGTCATTCCAAGGGGCGTTGGGCAGCCATGGACAACAACATTCCCATGCTGCGCGTGGGCTTTCCCACCTACGACCGCGCGGGCCTGTACCGTTATCCGGTCATGGGTTACGCCGGGGCCATGTGGCTGGCTGAAAACATGGCGAACACTCTGTTTACCGACATGGAATACAAGAAGAACAAGGAATGGATTCTCAACGTCTGGTAGCGGCCCGCGCGCCAGAATATCTGGCAAGTTGTTTCCGGCGGCGTCAGGCGGGCCTTTTTATTCCGGTCGGGTACCAGAAGAGTGCACTCCCTGCATAAAAAGGCCCGCCTTCCTCGTCGAAAATAAAAATCCGCACCGGGCCGCATCGGGCCATATCGGGCTGCAACGGGGTTACGGCAGGGCATTGCGCATGTTGCCAGCCAGCCAACGCTCCCGTTTTTTGTAAAAGGTATGCATCATGGATATCACCACGGGCTTTGAGCAGTACGGGCGCAAGGACAGGCAGTATTATTTTGCCTATGGCTCCAACATGAATCCGCAGCAGATTGCTGAGCGCTGCTCTGCCGCTCGCGTGGTGTGCGCGGCCTGCCTGCCGGGGTACAGACTGGCTTTTTATGGCCGCAATCGCGTGTGGGACGGAGGGCAGGAAACCGTGGTGCAGACGCCGGGGCCAGACAAGAAGCAGGAGGTGTGGGGCGTGCTGTACGAGCTGTCGTTCGGCGACGCTGCAAGCCTTGACTTGTGGTGTAACGTGCGACTGGACGGCGGCGGGGCGTACTTTCATTACCCTGTGCTGGTAGTGGATGCGGCAGGCCGTGAGCACACGGCCGTGTTGTACAAAAAAGATGTGTTGGGGCAAGCCGTGCCGCCAAGCCGCGAGTATCTGGCCCACATTCTTGCTGGCGCAAGGGCCAACGGTCTGCCCGGCGCGTACATGAACCATCTTGAAAATTTGCAGAACGCGCCCGCGCGGTATCCTGTGCCCAAGCGGGATACCCTACTCAGGGGCGTGCTGCGTGAGTCTACCTGCGCAGAGTGCGCCGGATAGGGCCCCGGGTGGGCCGGTTTCTGTCCGGCGCGCCCTCACACCAGTACACCAGTTATGCCGCAAGGTATTATGCCTGTGTTATGCCGCAAGCGTGTCTGAAAGATAAAAATACGCTAAGGAATATATAAAAATTGCATGGTAATTTTACTTTGAAATAACTCTGACCTGACGTAAAAGGATTTTTCTGGGAGCATATCCGCAAAAAGTGCTTTCCGAACTGTCCGGTTTTTAAGGTCAGATATTTTGTCGATAAAGACTGCGGACATGCAGGATTTTGCGCTCGCACCGCGCTCTCTGTATCTGTTTACCCTGGAGGAATCATGCAGCTACGTATGAAAGAACACCCGTTGACCACTGAACAGATGGATTCCCTGCTGGATGCTGTTCAGGTCGGGCACCTTGCCACGCTGGGAGAAAATGGTTTCCCTTACGTTACTCCTGTGCACTTTGTGCGCATGAACGGCCGCATTTACTTTCATGGTTTGGCGGCAGGGCAGAAGCTGAAAAATCTGCGCGCTGATTCCAGGGTCTGTTTTGAAGTTGAAGGCCCACACTCGTTTATTCAGGCCGACACGCCCTGCGACACCAATACCGCCTACCAGAGTGTGATTATTACAGGCAATGCCGCCGTGGTTGAAGACCGCGACGTAAAGATCGCCGCGCTTGATGTCGTTGTGGCCAAGCATACGCCCCAGCACGCGGGCACGGCTTACCCGGAAAACATGTTGAAGATGACGGCGGTGGTTGAAATCACCATTCATGAAATCACCGGGAAATACTATGCGTGATTCGGCGCGTGGGGTAGATTGGAATTAGGGATTTTTGCCCGGCGCGTAGCCGGGCTGTCCCTGCCGGCGCAGCCGGTGCAGACTCTGAACAATGGTCTGGTTCACCATGAATTCCCCAGCCGTAGACCTGTTGCACGAATGCGAGGCTGATCCCTGCCGTGGCAGGATTATCGCACTCTTGCTCCACGTGGGCAGGTTGCTTTCTGAACAAAACGATATCGTGGCCGCTCTGGACAGCCTGCTGGATTACATGCGCCGCGAGATGGGCATGGCGCGGGGCATGATAAGTCTGCTGCACCGTGAATCCGGCCACGTATTCGTTTATCGCAGCATGGGCATCACCCCCTCGGAGCAGGACAGGGGCGTGTATCACGTGGGCGAGGGCATAACCGGCAAGGTGGTGGAAAGCGCCGAGCCTATCATCGTGCGCAACATAGGCAGCGAACCTGCTTTTCTGAACCGCACTGGCAGCCTTGCCCTTGAGCGCGACAAGGATATGTCCTTCATCTGCGTACCCATCCGGCATGGGCGCAAGGTGCTGGGCGCCATCAGCGCCAGCCGCCTGTACCGCACGGAGTCAGCCCTTCAGCAGCATGTGAATGTGCTCAGCGTCATGGCCCAGATGCTGGCCCATGCTGTGGAGCTGTATCTTGTTGAAAACATCGACAAGGTCGAGTGGGAAAAACGCACCCGTTTGTTGCTCAGCGATCTAAAAGAGCGGTTCCATCCATCAAATATGATTGGCATTTCGCGTCCCATGCAGGATGTGTACGATCTGATCCGCAAGGTTTCCGCCACGCGCACCACGGTGCTGTTGCTCGGCGAAAGCGGCGTGGGCAAGGAAATGGTCGCCAATGCGCTGCACTACGGCGGGCTTGCGTCGGGCGGGCCATTCGTCAAGTGCAACTGCGCGGCCCTGCCGGAAAGCATTGTGGAAAGCGAACTTTTCGGCCACGAAAAAGGGTCGTTCACCGGCGCGGTTTTTCGCAAGGGACGATTTGAAGAGGCCGATGGCGGCACTATTTTTCTGGACGAGGTGGGTGAGCTGCCCCTTGGCGTACAGGCCAAATTGCTGCGCCTGTTGCAGGAGCGCTGCTTTGAGCGCGTGGGCGGCAACCGCAGCATTGCCGTAAATATACGCATAGTCGCGGCCACCAACAGGAATCTTGCCGAAATGGTGGCGGCGGGGACGTTCAGGGAAGACCTGTTTTACAGGTTCAACGTGTTTCCCATCATGATTCCGCCACTGCGCGAGCGGGGCGACGATGTGGTGGCGCTGGCCGAGCACTTTGCGGCCCACTATGCCAGAGAAACGGAAAAAAGCCTGACGGGCATTTCACCTGCGGCCCTGAATCTGCTTATGCGCCACACCTGGCCGGGCAACGTGCGCGAGCTTGAAAATGTTATCCACAGGGCGGTGATTCTGGCTGAGGGCAGTTTGCTGCACGTCTATGATCTGCCGCTTGCCCTGCAACAGACAGAAACCCCGCAAGCAGCACAACCCACAGGTATGGAGGCCCGGCTGGCCTCCATAGAATACGATATGCTGGTGGAGACCCTGCGTCGTTGTCGCGGCAACACCAGCAAGGCCGCAGAAAACCTCGGTCTGACGCGCCGCAGCATGGGGCTGCGCATGAAGAAATTCAACCTGACGTACAAGCAGTTTCGCGCCGACGGCTAGGCAGCTCCCTCAAAATTTTTGCTGGAGGGCCGCACGTAGTATTCCTGTGCAACTTACGCTTACAGCTTTTTGGCAATGATGTAGCGAGGTCTGTGGCGCACTTCGGTAAAGACTTTGGCAAGGTATTCCCCCACCAGCGCCATGCAGAAAAGTTGCACGGAGCCCAGCAGCAAGACCACAATAATCAGTGACGTCCAGCCCTGAATGGTTTCGCCCATGGCGTATTTGAGCAGGGAAACGCCGCTGAAGGCCAGCGCCGCCAGCATGCAGAGCATGCTCATAAGGCCAGCAATGCGCAGGGGCGCAACGCTGCATGCCGTAATGCCCTTCCAGGCAAAAGACACCATCTTCCAGAAAGGATACTTGCTTTCACCGGCCATGCGGCACTGGCGCACGTAGAAGACCTGCGCGCTTTTAAAGCCGAGAGCCGGAAAGATTCCGCGCAGAAAGAGTGAATGCTCATGAATTTCGTTCAGCGCTTCCAGCACGGGGCGGGCCACAAGGCGGTAGTCGGCATGGTCGGGGATCAACGGCACCTTGAGCCAGCGCATGAATCCGTAAAACATGTGCGCAGTACGCCGTTTGAAAGGCGTATCTGTGCTGCGGTCGTTACGCACGCCATAGACGATGTCGTTGCCTTCTGTATAGCGGTCGATCATTTCAGGGATGGCGGCGATGTCGTCCTGTAAATCGGCATCAAGGCTGATGATGCAGTCCACGCCCATATCGCGCGCGGTGACCATGCCCGCCCATACGGCGTTCTGGTGGCCTGCATTGGCGGCAAAGCTTGCAGCCCGGCAAAAGGGGTCGATCGCGTGCCGTTCTTCAAGCAGTTCCCAAGTGCGGTCACGGCTGCCATCGTTCACATAGAGGGCAAAACTCTCCGCATGCACACGGCCCTGTTTTTTGAGGTCGGCCAACAACTCGGCCAGGGCATTCAGAGTGCGGGGCAGGGTTTCCTCTTCATTATAGCAGGGTACAACCAGTGCCAACAATGGGGCGGTGCGGGACAAGGCTTATTCCTCCATGCGGAGAGTACGTTGGATGCGATCAGTTTTGCAAATGAGGCGCACTTGCTCTGCGCCACACAAGGGGCGCGCCAAGCTGTTCTACAGCGATATAGGCGATGTCGTCCACAGATTTGATTCCGGGAATAAACAACGCTGCCTTGCCATCGTCCGTAACAGTGGCGGAGGCGGGGAAATACCGCAGAGCAGCTGTTCTGGCTGAAACAATTCCCTCGTCAGGGCTTTCAAACAAGGCCCTTGCCGCCTGTTGCAACAGGCTTGCCGTGGTGGCGGTGCGTATCCTGGCTGCCACATGAACTTTGCCCTGGGGCAGGTTGTCAAAAAAAGCAATGTTGCATGCCACGAGCGTTCGGGCATCGGGCGCTTCAAAGACGCGTAACGTGCGCGACTCGTTCCACGGCACTAGATTGCGCCAATCCGTTGAGAAAAGGCTTACTTCGCGGATATCGTAACCTGGAAAGAAATACTTGTCTGTTTCCGGGTAGTCTAGGCTGCGCAAGGTGCTATTGTTATGCGTGGCGATGACTGGCTGCGCCATAAGAAAAACGCGGGCTTCTATCAGCACGCTTGAGAGCAGCAGGGCGCAGAATATGACAAAAAGAGCCTTGGCCTTGATGCTTGATGGGTTCAGAGCTGCAAGCAGAGAAAAAGGGCAGAGCGCAGTGAAAAAGAATGTGGCGCTCATGGCCCTATAGGGTGTTGAGGGGCTGGCAATAAAGGCTGCCAGGCTGGCCTGGGCCATGAGAAAGAAAATTACTGAAGGGATCCACACGGCAGGCTTTAAAAGCCCCCGGCGTCGCAACAGCCATGCAAGGGCCAGAGATGCAAGGAAATAGGGCAGCATTTCAAGCTGTTGCGTGCTCCAGAATTCCAAAAAGCGCAAAAAGGCAGGCAGGGACAGCAGGGGGATTTTTCCCGCGCCGCCAACTGCTGCGAGGCGCACGGCATTGCCCGGCGCGGCCATCATCATGCCCCAGCCAAAGGCTGCCCCGGCAATACCCGAGAGTGCCCACGCAGGCACGTTGCGAGATGCGCGCCAGCGGAACAGCGTCACGCCCAGAGCTGCAAGCAGAACCAACATGCCGACATTCTCGTTGCTCCAGCCTGCAAGAATACCCACAAGCGCATAAAGCAGGCCGCCCGGCATACGGAAGTCTGCTTTGTCGGCCCAGATGCGGTACGGCACCAAAAAAAGAACGCCCCACACGAGGCTGTAGCCGTAATCACCCGTGCCGGTGCGCCAGAAAAAAACAGTTCCAAATGCGGGCAGGGCAATCCACACAAGCCCGGCCATGACGGCGAGGTGCCAGGCGCTCAGGCGTTCGCGCCACTGTGCGCCCACAGCCAGCAGCGAGCCGCTGGCAACGAGCAGCAGAAACATGGCCGGAGTGAGTAGGGGGTGCAGCCATGCTGGCCCGCGCAACAGCACGCGGGACATGAAATGCCCGACAAATTTCCCGCTCCATTCGCGGTATTCGAGCACTTGCATGTCCCACAGGCTGGTGCAGCCAGGATAAATGCTCGAAAAGGCATAATCATCGCTGACCCACGGTGTCATGGCGCAGAACCATGACATGATGCCCATGATGAGCAGACTTGTGAAAATAAAGCGATTGCGACGTAAACGAGTGGATTTTTGAACCGTCTGTGCGGCGGAATTTAATTCAGTGTGTTGCATTTCGTAAAAGTCCTGGCCCATGCTGTCAGGGAAAAGGGCTGAAAGCCCGAGATGCGTTTCCGTAGCTGGTATCTATTAGTAAATATCTTTCAATGTCAATGTGTTTATCTTCAGTGCCAAAGGCGTGGGCTGCTGACATCGGGGAGTAGGCAGTTGTTCTAATGTTTTAACAGGTATTGTCGTTAAGAAGCAATACTGGTAGAAATTAACGTGAAAATGTCTGTCAGCCTTCAGCCCTGCCCCCCCGTAGCGACCCCCGGCCACCTCTGTATTTCGGAGTTTACCATGCGCCAGATCAGCATCAATACTATCTGCACATTGTCCGTAACGGCAGCGGTTGTTGCCGTGATTACCGTGCTTGTCATCTACGTGTCCACCTCGTCCTACCACATGGTTGCCGGAGTGCAGACCGAGGCCCTGAACGAAGCCAGTAAAACTGTGGCGCGTTCTGCTGAAATATACATCCAGCAGTCTGTGGATGTGGCCACCATCCTTTCCCGGCAGGAACCTGTGCTGAAGGCCTTTGCCGGTCAGCCCCAGGAAGCGCAGGAATTATTGACAAGCTACGTCAAATCCTTGCCAGGATACTGGTCTTTTCTGCTTTTTGACCTCAGGGGGCGTATCGTTGCCGGGGTCAATTCCGATATGGGCGACTTGACCGGGGGGAACAGGGCTGATCGGGATTATGCCCGCCAGATATTCAGCGGCAAGGATGTAGCCCTGAGCGAAAGCGTCATGAAAGCCACCTCGGGCGATGTGCTGATCTACGTGGCGGCCAAAGCTGTGCGCGGCAAGGACGGCGCGTTGCTCGGCGCTGTGGCTGTGTGCCCCCGCTGGACGGACTTTACGGAAAAGACCATTGACCCCATCCGGTTGGGGCGGCGCGGATACGGCTTTACCATCGACCAGAACGGCCGTTTCATTTCCCACAGCATGGACAAAAAGCTCCTGCTTCAGGATTATTCCAAGGAAAAATTCATTCAGGACGCACTCGCAAAGGGCAGCGGAACTTTCAGTTATGAATGGAAAGGTGAGGACAAGTTCATGTCTGTGGCCAAAGTACCGGCTACAGGGTGGCTTGTGTGTATGAGCGCCTACGATTCCGAGCTTACGGCGCCAGCGGCGGATCAGCGGTCTGTGCTGTACATGGTGGGCGTGGGCGCGGTTCTTCTGCTGACGCTGGTGATACGCGTTGTGAACCGCAAGCTTGTGTTCGCTCCCCTGCAACAGCTCACAGATTTTACAGAAGCCGTGGCGCAGGGTGATTTCAAGGCCGTGCTCGCAGGCAAATACCGTGCGGAGATGAAACGCTTTGCCGGGCACCTCTGCACAATGGTGGACGAGCTGAAAAAACGCCTTGGTTTTGCGCAGGGCGTGCTCAACGGCATACCCACGCCATGCTACATCGTGGGCAGCGATTTCAAGGTGACCTGGCTGAATGAACAGGTGTGCAACTTGCTGGGCAAGCCGGGCCCCAAGGATACATATCTGGGCCAGCGCTCAGGCCTTTTCACGTGGGGGGATGCCAACCATGAGACGCTGTCAGACCGGGCCATCAAGGAGCGTAAGGCTCTGAACAGGGAGTTTGACTATACGGCCCAGTCTGGAAAGCAATTGCGCGTCTCTGTGCAGACAACGCCATTTTATGATCTGGACGGCGGCATGCTGGGTTCCATTACTTTCTGGACGGATCTGACGGAAATTTACGGTCAGAAGACGCGCATTGAAGCGCAGAATGCGGCAATTGCCCAGACTGCCGTTGAGGTTTCGCAAGTAGCGGAAAATATCGCCATAGCCTCGCAGCAGCTTTCGCAGCAGATCGCGCATTCGAGCGAGGGCGCGCGTGAGCAGAGTGGCCGCGTGAGCGACACTGCCAATGCCGTGGAAGAGATGAACGCCACAATCCTTGAGGTAGCCAGAAGCGCCTCTGCCACATCGGAAAATGCCGAAAAGGCCAAGCTGAAGGCGCAGGACGGCGCCCGGCTGGTGGAGGAAGTCAGTGCCGCCGTGCAGAGCATCCGCAATGAAGCAGGGCAGATGACCGACAGTATGCGCAGCCTGGGCGAGCAGGCGCAAGGTATTGGAGCCATCATGGGCGTTATTTCAGATATCGCCGACCAGACCAACCTCCTGGCACTCAATGCAGCCATTGAGGCGGCGCGCGCTGGTGAGGCCGGGCGTGGTTTTGCCGTGGTGGCCGACGAAGTGCGCAAGCTGGCGGAAAAAACCGCCCACGCCACCACCGAGGTGCGCACGGCAATTGGTGGCATACAAAGCGGCACCAATACCGCTGCCGCGCAGATGGATGCCGCCGTGGAGCGCGTAACCCAGGCCACGGGGTTGGCCCAACGCTCTGGCGAGGCCTTGGCTGAAATTGTTGAAATGGTTGAATCTGCGGGGGACCAGGTGCGTTCCATTGCCACCGCCGCCGAGCAGCAGTCTGCCACATCTGAAGAGATAAACCGTGCGGTCAGTTCCATCAGCGTTATCGCTTCTGAAACGGATAATGCAATGGCTCAGTCAACTGAAGCGGTCGGAGCACTTGTGGCGCAAACCAAAAAGCTTGAACAGCTTATAGCGGCCCTGCGCTCTAGTTAGCACCGGATACCGTCTTTTGCAGAAGCCCCTGCAGCCCGAAATTACCGGGCCGCAGGGGCTTCTGTCTGTCTGATAGAGCAGGGAAAACGCTGGCTATGAATTTGATTGCACTTTTCGCCAGCTTTGCAGCTCAATAATGTTGCCCTCAGGGTCGCGCGCGTACACAAAAACTGCTTCCATGTCGTTGGGGTAGGCGGCTGTGACAACCTCGCCAACCTGCCCGCCCCCTGCGGCAACGATCTCTGCCAGGGTTGTTTCCACATCGTCCACTTCAAATGCAATGTGCGCAAAGCCAGGGCGGTTGACCTCCGGCGGCAAGGTGTCGCGCAGACTGTCGTATGAAAAAATTTCAAGCGTTGGATGGCTGCCGTCATAGCCGGGCAGCAGCAAATGCTCACCCATAATGTGGGCCTTGGGCAAACCGGTGAGCCGGTCAAGCCACGGGCCTCGCAGATCACGCTTTTGCCCCATGCTCGTGCAATGCAGCGTCTGCTTGTAAAAGGCAATGAGCCTGGCGGCATCCTTTGCAATGATATTGGTGTGCACATAGCGGAACATGGCGTCTCCTCTGCGGTATATGGGAATGGAAAGGCCAAAAGGCATTTAGCACTAGCTGCGGCGCAAGGCAGCGGCCCGTGGGTCCTTGGGGGGCGTCCGATTTGTATGTCATGCGTATGGCACTATCAATGCCATGCCGCTGACAATCCAGTTTTTTCAGGCTTGGGGCTTAAGAAATCGGGGATGTAAAAGACATGCAGTTGTGGTCTGGTATGTGGCTATTGATTGTCAGTATCCATAGATGCTGTGGTATTGATAGTATGAAAATCAGATTTTGTGCGTTGTTAGGGATGTTTTCTGCTTGTTGCAGGATGAATGTTCTATAAATGCTGTTTAGTTATGCGTTGCGGTGGTGTGATTATTTTTGTGTTTAATGTAAAATTGCTTGCTATAGCCTGTGTGGTTTAGTAAAAAAAACTATCTTTGCTTTCATCTAACGCAAGGTTGCCTGTCATGGAAGCTATTTCTCTGAAAGAATTGGCCGTTCCGATCATCAAATCAATCGATAGCTGCAATTACCTTTTAAAGTCGCACCATAGGCGTACAGCCGTCATTGCCTATCATATTGGCAAAAAAATGAATCTTGACTGTGATCAGCTCTTCAGGCTGATCATTGCAGCAGCTGTCCACGATGTTGGAGCCTTGTCTGTTCAGGAGCGTAATGCGCTCACTCAGGCAGATGTGCATAATCCAAGACCGCACTGTGAAATGGGATACAGAATGCTTTCGTCATTTGGCCCGTTCAAGGATGTTGCCAGGATCATCAGGCATCATCATATCCACTATGACGCATCTTTGAATATGGATGAAGGCGAGGTGCTGCTGGACAGTCATATCCTTCACCTTGCGGACCGGGTTGACGTGCTGATCAATCCAGATGTTTTTGTGCTCAAGCAAAAGGCCTCGGTCATAGAAAAAATCAGGGCCAACGTTTCGACCACATTTCATCCTGATGTCTTCGCTGCCTTTGCGCAGGCATCAGCTCCGGATATCTTCTGGATTGAAATCAATAATCTCGAGCTTGATCAGCTTTTCAGGCTGGTCGATTCGTCGATGAATTTTGATCTTACCCTTGAAAATGTTCTCGATTTTGCCCTGACCATTTCGCGCATCATTGATTTTAGAAGCCACTTCACAGCCTCGCATTCCTACACCGTAGCCAATCTTGCGTGTGAACTCGGCAAAATATTTGGCTTTTCGCGCGAGCGTTGTCTGAAATTGAAGATCAGCGGCTATCTGCACGATATAGGTAAAATCGGAATCGACCCCGGCCTTATTGAAAAGGGAGGCCCGCTCACTGATGATGAATTTGATCAGGTCAAGCTGCATACGTATTATACGGGGCAGATTTTGAGCAGTCTCAGCATTTCCGAGTGGTTTTATGAAATTGTGCTCTGGGCCAAGAACCATCATGAGAAGGTAGATGGGTCCGGGTATCCGTATTCCCTGCAAGATGAAAATCTGGATGTGGGTTCAAAAATACTGGCGTTTTCAGATGTGATTGCAGCCTTGATGGAAGATCGCCCATATCGCAAGAGCCTGCCCATTGATACGGCCTTTGATATAATCAGAAAAAGTATCTCTGCAAAGATTTCTGATCAAATGTTTGATGCCATAGAAGGGCACAAGGACGAAATAAACGCTATTGTGTTGCAGTGCCAGCAGAACATCAGGGAACAATACAGGACGGAAGCGGCCAGTTAGCTGGCAGAGCCAGTCCTCTGCGACGCTCGGTTTTGCACTGCTCTCAGGCTATTCAGCGTATTTTTTTACGATGGCGTGAGCCAGTTCCGCATATGCCCGGGCTTTAAGAACAGCCACTTGTTGTTGGTCTGAAGATGCGCGTGTGTAGCGCGCACTGGCTGATGTATCCTGAATCGGCTTGGGTGAAAAAGCTTCCCACTGGCCTGTTGCAACATCGATAAGAGCCATTTTCAGGCGGATTCGCATCTCCTGCGATTCATCTGGAATGATGCCGCCAACTATGGGAACCCAGGAAACCGCTTTTGTGCTCATATCTTTTTGCGCTGTTTCCAGAATTCCCCAATAGACCAGTATTTTTGCACAATTGCCCTTTGCCGCAGCCAACCGTAAAGCTGCTGCGTGGCTGGCATCGCCCTGGCCCACTGGAATGCCGGAAAAAGCCGCAACCCGGTAATGCGCTTCCAATGCCTGGATCATGCTGTCGTCCGGCATGATGGCCCCTGACTGGATAAGCATGACAGAGGAGCCTTTGGGCAGGGAAAACTGTTGCCTGTTTTCCAGCGCGTGCTGGATTTCTTCCTGCGCGACTGAAGCGGTGGGCTTGACCCCCAGCACTTCAAATTCGGTCAACTCGCCTTTGTAAAGAGAATGACCTGGTTGCCGCAATCTGCCAGCCTCCGCCTGATAGCCGGAATCAGAAATGGATCTGACGCCGCATCCTTGTAACGCGAGAACAGCAAGCAAAATTGAAATAGTCGCGGCATATCGTAGCGGCATGTGCGTGTTCATGGCGTGTCCCGGCAATAACGAATGATTGAGCGTGTTGACAGGCTTTAATTTGCCCAGCGCACGAATGTTTGTAAAGTATGGTTCTGATAAAATATGGTTCCGCATCGGCTCGCACGTGGAAGAATTCTCAGAAAGTAAGGGTATCAACGCACCAGTAGGGGGCATTGCACAGGGATGAGGCCGGGCGAAAGTGAGGCTCGTGTTGCAAGAGAAAGGGGGTGCGCCGTGGTAATCCATCGTTTGGGCTGTCCAAGCCCCTTTGCTGTCGTAAAGCCTCTCCAATGGGGATGCCAGCTAGGCGTTAAATTCGTTCATGACGCTGCGCACCGCGTGCAGGTACGCAAAGCCGTCTTTTTGATCCGGCTCCAGATGGCAGCCCTCGCCCCATTCGTTCCAGGCGTTGATAAAAACATATTGCATGTCTTCTGGCAGATATGCGCGGGTATGCTGCGCCATGGCGCGCAGGGCAGCGATGAATACATCCACTGAGGCGTGCTCAAAAGATAGCCCGTGTCTGCCGCGTCGGGGGGTGTTGTCCCACCCGGGGAAAACGCAGCGCAGCCGGATGTAGGCGGGGGTTTCTTTCAGCAGCATGTCCTGCACGGTGGCAACATAATCAAAACGGCGGGGTTCTTCTCCTGCACTGGAGAGCATGTTCATGGGGTTCAGGTTCGGGGCAAATTCCACCATAACGTCAAACCCCAGATTGGCGGGATGCTGCCCCACATGGCATTCTACGCCAGCCAGGCAAAGTTCTGTGTGCCCCATGGCCCACGCTTCTTCGCGCCAGATCTCGCTGTACACAGGCATCAGGGGATTGCGCTCCGGTGCAAACACCAGCAGCAGGGGTTTGCCGTCTATTCTGATATGGCGCGGATTGTCAAAATACTGCGCGAGATCACGGATAATTTTTTTGGCGTTTCCCGGCGAATATTCCTGCGCGATAAACGGTTTTGTCCTCTGGGGCTGGGTATTGTCGTACCAGCATTCGTGCGCCCAACAGAGGCAAAATTCGTTCCGTATCAGGCGGCTTTTGTTGATGATGTGCAGAGGCGCATTCAATAGTGTGCGGCCCGCCATATTGTAGTAATAATAGCAGAATGCCGTAACGTTGTTATCCCAGGCGATGTGATGCTGCTTTGTCAGGATCTTTTCATCAGTAAGATCGTAGTAGCCCAGAATATCATGAGGAATCTGCGGCTGGGCATGCCCTTCATACAGAGGAATGGCCCCTCGGACGTTGCACCATTCCGTAAAATTTTTGCCATAGATATCATTTTCTGGAATGACATGAAACTGCGGCAAATAGAACGCGATAGCTTTTATCATATTTTGCCATGGCTGTTCATTGAATATCAACAAAAACCCGCCCGTACTGTCTGAAAAACAAACGATACGGGGGGCGGCCTGCTGCTGACTATAACGGTGAACTCCCATCACAAAAACATGAAGAAGCCTGAAAGTCACTATGCGAAGGTGTGCTGATGCGCGCAACGTTTGGCAGTCGTTGAGGACTACTCCCAGGGTTAACCCTTGCCCCAATACCACGCTGGTCAATCCCTGTGTGTATCATTCATCCCGCCAAACTTGCTTAGAGAAGCTCCAGGGCATTGTGTAACACCCGCGTGCAGTATAATGCTGTTTACAATCAGCTAACCCTGTGTTGATGTAAGCAGGCCGAAGTAGGTGACCCCTCAACCGCGAGTATCTGCAAGATGGCTGATTTTATTGATATAAAAACTTTAGTTATTTGCTATGGTTTGTGCTGCTGTACTCAGCTTGTTGCCTTTATACTCCAGTATCGGATCAACAAGGGCGGGCAGGGGATCCAGTGGTGGGTATTGGGCAGCGTGGTGATGGTTTTTGGATTTTTCATGAACTCGTTCAGAGATGTCGAGTTAGTCGCAAGCATTGCAATATTTATTTATACAGCTTCATTTTTGCTTTGTTTTTTGTGTATATACATTGGCCTTGCAGAATTTGTGGAAAATAAAAAACTGTTGCGATCTGTGCTGATTATAGCGGCTGTATCGCTGATTGCGCTGAGCTATTTGGCATTCATTGAAGGAAGCATATTTTTACGACGAACACTCCTTTCTTTTTCATGCTCAATACTTTCGCTGCTTTCAGCTCTTACAGTTGCCGGTGGCAACTGTAAGCATACGCTGCCAGCCAGATTTTTAAAATATGTATTTATTTTTAATACGCTGTGGCTTTTTATTTTCGCGGCTCTTCCCTGGTGGGGAGGGCCGGGGATGGCCTTGTTCACAAGCCCATCCCCTCTGGCGGCAACGTATTTTCTTCTTATGACCACCAGCACCTTTTGGACGATAGGGCTCATTATGTTGGTGAGCCAGAAGTTGTCTGACCAGTTGCGTTCTTCCAAGCAGTTTCTGGAGTCCACGCTCGACGGCCTTTCCGCCAATATCGCCCTTATCAACGCCGAAGGTGAGATCGTTCTGGTCAATCAGGCTTGGCGCAACTTTGCTTCTGCGAATGGCATGTCGCGGGATTTTGTTTCCGAAGGGGTAAATTATCTGCGTGTCTGCGAAGGCGTGTGCGTTGATAATGTCCTGGAAGCCAACTCATTTGCTCAGGGTATAAGGGATGTTCTTGACCGCAAACTTGAGACGTTTTCCATGGAATATGGCTGTCATTCACCAGAGCAAAAGCGCTGGTTTTTGGGCAGGGTCAATCCTTTTTGCGGGGATGGCCCGCGCATGGTTGTGGTGGCGCACGAAGACATTACGGAACGAAAGCTCGCAGAAATCGCCCTCGCGGAATCCAACCACAAACTTGAGTTGATGACCAACGAGGATGGCCTGACAAAAATTTCCAACAGGCGGCATTTTGACGCCATGCTCGCTTATGAGCGCAATCGCCATATCCGCTCCGGGGCGACGCTTTCGCTCATCATGTTGGACATAGATTTTTTCAAAAATTACAATGACACCTATGGCCATGTGAAGGGCGATGAATGCCTTCAGGCTGTTGCTCAGGCCGTGGCGCGATGCCTTAACCGCCCCACAGACTTGGCGGCGCGATACGGCGGCGAGGAATTTGTCTGCCTCCTGCCCGACACTGACATACTTGGCGCAGTGAGCCTGGCCGAGCGCATACGCAAGGCTGTCATGCAGTGCGGGATTCCCCATGCGGCATCACAGATAGCCAGGGTGGTGACGGTCAGTGTTGGCGTTGTGTCATGTATTTGCCAGGAATCCACTACTCCAGAGTGGATTGTGCAGCGCGCGGATGAACAGCTTTATCTGGCAAAGCACGAAGGTCGTAACTGCGTTAAATTTCAGGCAGATGATGGGGGAATGTATGCCCAGATGCGCAACGGGAGCAGCTTGGGGCTGAAGGTGCTATGGAATAGCGAATATGCTTCCGGCAATACGGAACTGGACGGGCAACACATGGAGCTGGTTTCCATTGTGAACAGCCTGCTTGAACGTGTGCTCGCAGAAGGAGATGCCCCGGACCTCAATTCTCGGTTTAAGGATGTGCACCAGATTGTAGAAAAGCACTTTAATGACGAAGAAGCGGTGCTGCGCAATAGCGGGTACCCAGAGGTTGATGAGCATGTGGCCCGGCACAAAGAGTTGCTGCAAAAGTGCGCTGGCCTGCTTAAACAGGATGCTGAAAATCCCGTGTCCCCAGTGCAAATGCTGCAATGCATAATACACGACCTCGTGCTGAACCACATGGTTAAGGAAGATGGTAAATACTTTGCTTTTTTAAACGGAATTGAGTCTGCTGCAGAGCAGAATAAGCGTAAGCGCTATTGAGCTTGTGCTCTGTTGCCAGAATATTGGCGCAAAAGAGCTGTTTCAAGTCATTCATGGGAAAAAATGGCCGATATTATGTGCATGAAATTTGCAGTGCTCCAGAAATCTGGAGGGGCTCATGTTCATACGCACCAATTCTATGGCTAATAGCGTTGCGGCGAATCTTCAGTCGCACTACACCGAGCTGGCAACATCCACGCAGCGTCTCTCCACTGGGTTGCGGGTAAACAGTGCCTCAGATGATGCCGCTGGTCTTGCCATTCGTGAGTTGATGCGCACAGATATCAGCGCGCTTAATCAGGGTGTGCGTAATGCCAACGATGCCATATCGTTGATCCAGACGGCAGACGGCGCGCTTGGCGTTATTGATGAAAAGCTTATTCGCATGAAGGAGTTGGCCGAACAGGCCGCTACTGGCACATACGACTCCACGCAACGGCTCATGATTGATTCGGAATATCAGGCCATGGCGTCTGAGATTACCAGAATTGCCAACGCCACAGACTTCAACGGCATCCATCTGCTGAACGGCAATCTGTCCAGCAGTTCCCACGATGGTGCGGGGCTAACATCCACCGGAAAAATGAAGATCCATTTTGGCACAGCCAACGATAGTGCCGAAGACTACTACTATATTCAGATAGGTAACTGCACCGCCAGTTCGCTGGGTTTGTCCAGTGAGGCTAATACAATGGATGGGCTCATTTCCAGCCTTGGGCTTTCCTATGGTGGTCCCAACACGCTGAACACCGAAATATGGTGGGGAACTGTCCCCCCCAGCGTGCAGAGCCAGTTTTCACCAACTGCGTCAGCTGTTGATTATGGCCGCGCTGGTGAAACATATTCGTTTGTGCGAGATCTGAACGGGAAAATGCACGCTCTTGTCGCGACAGGTATTCTGACCGTGGATACGTATTCAAGCGACAGAATTTTGTCCGAAGACGGATCGGGGAACATGAGCATAGCCACCCAGACTCAGGCGCAGGAAGCCTTGGTCACCATCAACAACGCCATTGTTTCCAAAGATAAAATTCGCGCCTCGCTTGGGGCCTTGCAAAACCGGTTTGAGAATACCGTGAGCAATCTTCAGACCCAGGCCGAAAACCTTCAGGCAGCAGAATCGCGTATTTCTGATGTGGACGTGTCCTCGGAAATGACGCGGTTTGTACGCGAACAGATCTTGACGCAGTCTTCTGTGGCCATGCTCTCTCAGGCCAACTCCATGCCCAAGATGGCGATGCAGATCATTGGCGGGTAATCAATTTTTTTCAGAAATTTTCACGTCGGTGCATACCAAAGTACGTGCATCGACCTGCACCCCACCAAGTGCCGCCCCCAATTTTACCCCATTCAGACGCAAAAACGGCGAGTTACCTTTGACAGTAACTCGCCGTTTTACTTGCGTATGTGGCGGAGAGGGAGAGATTTGAACTCTCGATACAGGTTTAAGTCGTTCCCAGCACTGACGACCTGGGTAGGGTACTGGCTATGGCAGTGCCGTGGGAGGCCTCCCTTTTCCAGTGCTGCTGTGTAGTGGACATATGGTTTGTGTTCATTAACCCGGTTACTCAGGCCCCATACTCCATGCGGCAGCCCTCGATGAAACTGATGATGAAGCGGCTTTGCGAGAAGGCAGGGGTAACCCCATTCGGGTTTCACGCAATTAGGCACTATTTTGCCGTTTGTCTGGTCAAATCGCAAAAGGCCGACATAACCGACATACAGCAGCTTTTGGGCCACCAGAGGCCCACCACAACGGATATTTACCTGCGTAGCGTTGCCCCCAATCTTGATCGCTTAGCCGGGGTCATTGAAGGGGCGGTTCAGTCGGTAGCTGTCCCTGGGGATGAGGCTGAGGCCGACGGGTAGGCTTGGTTGTGTCAGTTGAAGAGTGCGGGTTGCTTTGTGGCAGCTCGCCCTATTTGTGAACGGTAAGGATTGGGATAATAACGATTGATGCGGCGTGCGGGAAAATGGTACGCATAAGCTGTTTTTTTTGGGGGGGGGCTGGACGGTCTTGGTGGAGGAGTGATGATAAAAATCGGTTTGGAGTCAAAATGGAGCATGTCATGTGCGCCAATCAGTGATGCATCCCTCTTTTCAAGCTTGTGTACGTGAACTTGGATAGTCGAGTAAAAAAACCTACAATTTTGTTATTAGTGTGAAGAGCTTTCCCTGCATAAAGCGGGAAGAAAATGATTAGGTGATCGATGTGGTATATTATGTATCTTATTTAAAACTAGCATATTCATCGTATGCATATTGTATATATAATTAATTATATATACAATATGCACCAAATTCATTCTGCTTTAAACTATGATGCAGAGTATAAAATTATTTGTATGTATTGTATTAAAAAAGAGCGCTGATATGTCGTGGTGAGGCTCAGCGCTCCAATTGTTTAAGTATAGATTTCTATACCGTTATTTAAAGCGTTTCCCAACGTTGAGTGCTTTCGCAAGGCCGTAATGAATTTCATACCGCACTCTTGTTATCACTTTTGGAGAAATATTAACCGTGCTTCTGTCTTGATGACACCATGATATGAATTTTTCAGCATCGTCTTCAGCCTCTTGTATATAACAAATGATACTAAGTTCGTACAGAAACTGTAAAAAATCTTCGGGCGAGCCGAAAAATTTTGGAATTTGTCTCTTCTTGCTTATGATCTCATCATAAAATTGTTCAAAGAATACAGTGTATTCCTCGTAATTGAATCTAGTCTTGCCATCTAAATATGAAAAAAATCTTAAAAAATCTTCGTAGTCTTCTGGTGTGTGGTAGAATGAAATTTGGTCTTTGATTTCTCCTAGCATATATGTCGAGTAAGCGCGCCTAAAAGTCGGAGAATCAAAATCGTTTACTATAAAGTGAGAAGCTTCCTTGTCCCTTTCAAGGGCAGAAAGTTTCATGATATTAATCATTGTAACTATATCTCTTGGTCTGAATAAAGAAAACCTTAAAAATGAAATAAAAGAGTCATTTGCTTTCTTCATTTTGCTTTCAACTTTAAATGGGAAGTAGTGGTCCCATGCTTGACCATGTTCGAGTTTTGATTCTTGTTGAGAGCTTAGAATTTTATCTGCAAGCAAAAAAAGTTCTGATTTTCGATATTCTGGATATTTTGTTCTCCAATCAAGAAGTACAGAGTTGTCACGCATTTTTGTATTTTGATTCTGAAGACCTAAAAGGTTGAATATGTCTGGTCTGACTAGGAGGACAACTTTCATTCTGCCATGTGAATCTTTTATATTTGCAAAAAAATCATTATTTACTGACCAAATTGCATTTGCGAGGCCTCTTACACAGTCAAGATATTCTTCATGAGGAATGTTTTGTGGCCGTACATCAATTCCGTCAATAAATATGATGTGATTTTTCACGAGTTTAATAGATCTAAAAGCTTCCTCAAACTGTTTGCGTAAGTAAAGTAAGTTGATTTGGTATGTCTGATTTACAAAATTCACAGAGGTTGAGTTTTCCCCGCCAAATTTCCCTATATGTTTATTCATGACCTGCGCAGCAACGCGTGAATTTTCTGCAAAATTCATTGCAGTAATAATTTCTGGAGAAAAAGCGTCATTGTAAAAATCATCTATTGCATTTATTAGGTTCTGAAATTTATTATTTCCAAAAAAACTAAAATTTCCAGGCGCATTTTGACTTATTTTCTTTGCCATTAAGAGGTATATGATTACACGCCATGCTTGTGTGTAGTCAGACAACACTAGTGAATGTTCTTTTTTGAGTTGAACAAATTTTTGATATTCTGTCTCCATAAGGAAATGCAATACAGAATTTGTATTTTTTGTCTCATTATTTGTCATATATACCGCATATGCAGTTTTTCCTGTTCCTTTGTCGCCGACTAGGAAAGATATATTAGTAGGTACAATGTCTTCAATGATTTTTTGATTTACAAAAAAATTGTTAAAAATTTCCTTGTTTTCTCGAAGCTTATAATTTACTGCGTCGTTGAATCCAGTGTTCAAGTTGCTAATGGGGATCATTTAAAGCTCGCTGTTGTTACGCAAGCGCGAGATGGTGCTTGCAGTGCTTTGATTGTAAGGGGAACCTTTATTTCAATACATTTTTATGGTATACTGCTTGGATAATAATTATCAAGAAATAAGTTTGGGTGGTATTAGGGTGAGATGGCTATATGTATTAGCTTATGTTGAGAAATCTCCCCAAATTCTATCGGGGTGTCCTTTGTGGGTTTTCCCAAAAGTATGTACGCCGGTATGCACGTCACCCCGCGCCGACCCGAATTTCACCCCGCTAGAACGCAAAAACGGCGAGTTACCTTTAACAGTAACTCGCCGTTTAACTTGCGTATGTGGCGGAGAGGGAGAGATTTGAACTCTCGATACAGGTTTAAGCCCGTATACTCGCTTAGCAGGCGAGCTCCTTCGGCCGGCTCGGACACCTCTCCGCATGCATCAGGCCAGCAATTAAGCGAACCAGAATGCAGAAAAG
>NZ_DASQOG010000096.1:0-20427 GCF_035644575.1 Desulfovibrio sp.
CTGGCAGCCACAAACCGCATGGCGCAAGCAGAAACGAGGGCTGTACTACATATGGTTCGCATTAACTCCCCCTTGGGGACTTTGATCAGAAAAACCATCAGCGCAGCAACCGTGCAAACTGGCAACGGGGCGCACACCACAAAAAAACATGCCCGGCAACAAGGTGCAGCAAGAGCCAGAATCCATACCCCGGTATGCCCGAGCGGGCAAGCAGGCCCGAGAACGGCAGCAGCACCAACAGGGCCATAAGCCGCCAGTCCGCCTTGGTGGCGGCGGCGCGCAGGTCGGCCAGCAGAAGATGACGCAACGGCAGGGCCAGCGCCCCAAGCGTCAACAGCACAGCAAGGCCGTCCGCCCAGCGAAAGGCCATGCCCGGCCAGTCAAAACCAAGGCCGCGCCCGATAAGCACCGCATGGCCAGGGGCAAACAGCACCACCACCAGAGCCATAAACAGCAGCCAGAAAATGGCGTCGTTGACCAGCACGCGCACAGGCCACTGCCCGCGCAACAGATCAAGCGGCACAAGGCGGGCGCGCCAGCGGGCCGCGAAATCCCCGGGCTTGCAGCCGTTGGCCTTGCACTGGCGCAGGCGCATCACGCACCCGGCCAGACATCCCAGCAGGGATATGAGCAGCCCCCAGCCAGTAAGAAAGGATATCAGCGTTGTCATATCTTGCTCCAGCCTAATCCTTGCCGTTCAGAAAGAGGTAAAAGCCCAGCAGGCCGAACAGGGCAAAGCAGATGAAAATGAACATCCAGCCCGTGCCGGACATCAGGGATGCGTAAAACGAATAAAATACCGTCTGCATGGCGTCCTCCCTGTCAGGCTTCGGGTTTGTAGTCAGGGTGATCGCGCAATACGGGCATCTTGGCGCACGCAAAGCGGTACACCGTCACAAGGCCCACCAGCATGAACAGCGAAAGCGTGATCTCGCCCAGCGAGGGAAAATACTTGAGGTGGGTGGGCAGATTGTAGTTGTAGGCCACAAGGCTCACGTCCATGCGGTTGAGCATGACCCCGAATACAGACAGCCCCGCTGCAAGGCGGATCATGCAGTAGCGCCGCTCGCGCACGCCCACGGCAAACATGAAGGCAGGCACGATGACCAGAACCATCTCCAGCAGCCACAAGAGGCCGTAACCGCTGAACACGTACTTCCATCCGTTGTCGAGCGTGAGGCCGCCGATCTTGATGACAAAATAGCCCATCATTACCAGCGATGCGCCCCGCGCAAGGCTCAGGCTCACGCCGTCAAAGCTTTTGGCGTGGTTTTCGTCCATGTACTTGTGCATGCCAGCATGCGCCAGCGTACCTTCAAAAATCACCATACTCAGCCCGGCATAGAGGCTCGACACAAAGAAATACACGGGGAGCCATAACGAGTACCACAGGGGGTGCATCTTGGAGGGAACCATCACATACAGCCCGCCCAGAGAAGACTGGTGCAGGGTGGAGAGGATGATGCCCAACGCCACCAGCGGCATGATCAGTTTCATGAGCATGGCGCGCAGCTTGTTCCACCCCAGCCACTCGCAGGGGATCACAAACCACAGCACGGCCATGACGCAAAGGTAAAAGAACTCGCACACGCCCACGGTAAACAGGAGCGATGTGGTGCCCTGTGAAACAAAGACAGGATACGGCAGCCGCCAGGGCTGGCCCACGTCGTACAGCAGATCGGCAATAACAAAGGCGTAGCCGAAAAAGGCCGTGGTCAGCGCGGGCCGCCACATGGAACGCAGATTGTTGAAGCCGAAGATGTAGTAGCCCGCCGCCAGCGTAAAGCCGCCAGCAGCAAGGGCCACGCCGCACAAGAGGTCAAAGCCGATCCACAGACCCCAGGGATAATAATCGTCCAGGTTGGTGACCGCGCCGATGCCCCAGCCAAAGCGCATGACCGTGGCCACAGCCCCGCAGAACAATATGACGGCGGTGATGATGTTGCCCGGCGTGTTGAGCAGGCCAAGCGTATTTTTCAGCAGTTCCGAAGGCTTCAGCATTGTCCGCCTCCCTGGCCCTTTTCAGGATTATGGTCAGCGGGCTTGCAGCCGCAGGCTTGCGCGCTGTCTTCTGCATGAGCAGCATCAGCGCAACTCTGGCCTTTTGCCTGCTGCGCACCCTCGCAACGGGCCTGCTCCACCATTTTTTTGTAATGCTTGCTCATGGAATACGCGCCGCCCAGAATCACCGGCCATATACCGGCAATAACGGCAATGGAGCCAAGCATGCCGCGTGTAAGTTCCGGCGCGGAAACAGCGGGCACATCCGGCTGCCCCAGTTCGGCATGCGGCACAGGCGAGAGGTAGAGCCAGTTTGTGCCGCCCATCTCGTGTTCGCCATAGATGTGGTCTTCGTACATGCCGGGATTGTCCATGATGCGGCGGCGGGCCAGTTTGACAAGGTCGCTGCGCCGCCCAAAGACCAGAGCCTCCTTGGGACAGGCCTCCACGCAGCCGGGCAACAGCCCCTGCTTGAGGCGCGGAGCGCACATGGTGCACTTGTACACCAGCGGATTCCAGGCGTTGTTGTAGTCGTAGGCTGGCACGTAGAAAGGACAGGCCATCATGCAGTAGCGGCACCCCACGCAGAGCTTGGGATTGTACACTACCGGGCCTTCCTCTGTTTTTACAAAGGCTTTGACAAAACAGGCCGAAGCGCAGGCTGGTTCCTGGCAATGATTGCACTGCAACTTGCGGAACACGGGGGCATGCCCTTCCGGCTGATATTTGTTGACCACAGTATAGGCCTTGAAGGTCGGCCTGCGGGTCTGCTCAAATACCGAGCTGTCGTCAACGGGCTTTTCCAGAGGCGGCAGCACGTCGGCATTGACCTTCTGGCAGCCTTCCTCGCATTTGCGGCAGCCGATGCAGCGCACTGAATCGTGCAGCACGCCCACGGCATCGGGGCTGCCGTCATAGGCAAAGGGGGCTGCTCCGGCAGCGCCGGGAAGCGCTGCTCCGGCCACGCCGCCGAGGCCCAATATTTTCAAAAACTGTCTGCGCCGCATGGCGATCCTCCCCTGCTTGCGCATTGCATCATTTCATGCCCCATGTCTGCCGTGGGGCAAGCCGCCAAGGCGGCGCCGTAAACACGCCCCTGCGGCCTATGGGCTGGCAATGGCCCCCACGTCCTCTTTTTCCGCCAGAAAGGCGGCGTAATCCTCATCGAGGTAGCGGGTGGAATACAGATACACCGTGCCCACGGAGCTTTCCGTAAACTTGATGTCCTCATATTCCGCGGTTTCCGCCATATCGCGCAGGCACTGCTGCAAGGCTTCGGCCTCAAAAAGAAAAGGCGGGTATTCAAATATCTCAAGGGGCACAGGCCGGGGGTAGTCGCGCGAGCTGTCGCGCACCACGCTGGCGACCTGCACCATCCGATTGTTGGCTGTGGAAAGAATACCTGCATACAGGCTGCTCATCTGCGGCTTGTAATGATAGTATTCCTTGCTGTCCCAGGCGGTAAAAGCCGCCACGTCTTCGCTTTCGGCCAGCAGCTCGGCCAGCAGGGCCGCCGCGTATTCGCGCTCCACCACACGGGGAGCGGTTGCGGCCTCTGCGGGTTCCGCTGCGGGTGCAGATTCCGTTGCCTGCGCCGGGTCAGCTCCTGGCTCGGCCAGCGCCTCTGCGGGATGCAGCAGCGAACTCAGCAACTGCCTGCGGCTCAACAGACGGCGGGTTTTGCGCAGGCCCGGCACTTCCGGGTCAGGGGCCGAGCCGGGCTGGGCCTTTTCCATGGCCTTGATGCGGGCCATATCTGCGGCCACGGTCTGCGAATCCGGCCCTTCAAAACGCGGGTCGGGCAAAGCTTCCAGCTCCTGACGCACCTGGGCAACGGTAACGGGCGGCGCTTGCACCGCGCGTTCCATAAAGGCGTCCAACAGTTCATCGGCGGTCACAAGACGTTCGTCACTGCTGAAGTCGGCCAGTGTTTCCACCAGCAGAACCTTGTCGGCCTTGCGCTGATCCACCAGTCGGCGACCTTCGTCCTCTTCCACCGGGACGGCTGCGCCGGACTGCCCTGTCTCCGGGGCGGCTGCGCCGATCCGTTCTGATTCCGGGGCGGCTCCGCCGCCCCCGGCAAGGGGGGCGGCAGTCTGTGTCTGATTCTGGGCCTGATTCTGATCGTTCATAGGCTCTCCAAGGTTACGCGCCGGGAACCAGCTTTTCCTTGGTCATGGTATCGGCCACGTCATTGAGGCCCAGCGAACGGTAATGGTTCGCGCCGGGCAGGCCGGATTTCACATCCCAGCCCTGCACTTCGTAGAACAGGTCGAGGCTCTTTTCGATATCGGCCTTGTCCATGCGGATGGTGCCCTTGGTGAAGGGAGCCTTGTTCTTTTTGTCTTCAAACAGCCAGTTGGGGTACTGGTCGTGCTTTTTGCGCATGTCCACAGTCTGCATCTGGCGCGCGGTATAGGCGCGGTGCAGGTTAAAGGCGCGCTCTGCGCAACGGTCCAGTTCCTTGACGTCCAGGTTGTGGCCGGTGAGAACGCGGTAGTATTTGCTCTCAAGGCTGTTGTCGCCCATGTAGCCATCCTGCTTGTTGGGGGTGGAGATCCACGGCCCCATCCAGTTGCAGAACGAAAGCATGTCGTGCAGTTCCTTGCGCTCGATGGACCACTTGGCGCGGATCATCTTGTACTTGTTGGTGGGCTTGTAATCGCCGATGGCGTCCACCGCGTCGGCAGATCCCCAGAAGTGCTCGGCAAGGCGCTTTTGCACATCAATGGGCAGGCCGCTGCGCACAAAGTTGCAGTTGGAGTGGCACATGGGATCGCGGTTGTACTGGGTGTTGATGACGCACCCGGCCTGACCATCGTCCTCGTTGGCGTGATGCTTGGGATGCCCCATCTTCCAGTAGACGGTGCGGTGGTCGTCCTTCCACTTTTCTTCGGGGATGCCCATTTTTTCAAGCATGTAGCCGGTGCCCATGCCCAGAAGCTGACCGAACTCGCCCTCTTTGTAGGCAATGCGATGCACGGCTGTCTTGATGAATTCAGGATTGCAGGCGTCCACCATTTCCCAGGGTATGGACTTGTATTCGTCCGCGCCGAGCTTCTGCTTCCAGATGCCGTCTTCGTACATGTTGCTGAAATCGCGGAACAGCTGGCCGTAGTTTTCCCACACGCCCAGATCGTCCATGAGTTCAATGCCCACAAAGCCGGCCTGACGCGCCAGATCGCTCTTTTTGCGCGAAAGCTTGGGGAACCACTCGCGCCCGCCAAACATGCCCACGCAGGTATTGAACTGAATGGGGCTGACGCCGAACTTGGCCGCCGTGTCTTCGTCCTTCATCACTGTATAGCAGCGGATGGGGCAGGAGAAACAGCCGTTATTGCGCACGGTGTACTGCCACACGTTGTCGCCCAGAAAATAGGCGGCATTGTTGGTGCGGTACGAAATGCGGTTGAGCGAACGCACATCGTTTGTAAGGGTAACGGGGGCTTCAGATGCGCCCCAGCGTTTGCCCGGCGCGCCCACCCAGCGGGAACCGGCATCCCAGTACTCAAAAAGCGGGCTGGGGAAGCTGGGAACCACGTGCTGGTTGTTGGCGCCGATAATGGTGCGGTGGTAGTTGATGAGCTTTTCCCAGTCGGCCTTGTCGCCCGCGATATGCACGGGCTGGCTGCCCTGAAGGGCAATGGCCTTGAGCATCTTGGAGCCCATGACGGCCCCGATGCCGCAGCCTGCGGTGTGAGCCCGGCTGTTGACCACCACGGAATAGGGAACCAGATTTTCACCGGCAGGCCCGATGGCTGCAACGGTACCGTCGGCCCCCACTTCTTCGCTGATAACGCGGGTGGTGCGGCGGGTGCCCTGGCCCCACACGTGGCTGGCGTCCTTGAGCCATGCCTTGCCATCGCGCACATGCAACCACACGGGGCGCTCGGCCTTGCCCTCAATAATGAGGAAATCATAGCCCGCGTATTTCAGGTGCTCGGCAAAGTTGCCGCCCATGTGACCGGAACCGATGAGGTGCTGCGGCCACGAAACAGGCATGATGGTGGTAACAGCGGTACGCCCGCTGCACAAAGCGCCCGTGCCGGCCAGCGGCCCCACGGCAAAAACTATCTTGTTGGCTTCGTCATAAGCCTTGGTCTTGGGCGGGACTTCGTCCCAAAAAACCTTATAGCCAAGGCCCGTGCCGCCAATGAGGTCAAGATATTGATAGGTGTCTTCAACAGTGATGCGGCCCGTACTCAGATTGACCCGCAGGCCCTTGCCCTGATAACCGCCAAATTTCCTTGCCATAAATTCCTCCGGCTCGCTGATGGAGCGTACTTCCTGTGAATGCCCGTTGCGCCTCGCTCTGCAAGGTGCAATGGGTGCGCGCTACTGCTCGTATTTGAGGTTACGCGGCCCGCCGGGCGATTCCACATGGCAGGCGTTGCAGGCGGCGCGGCGGTCATCGGGCACCATAAGAGAGAACGAACCGCGCGTGGTGGCCTCGCGGGTGCGGTCGCTCCACGGCACATAGCGCAGGGCGGCTGCCGGGCAGGCATCCACGCACTTGGGCGCGCCATTGCACAAAAAGCACTTGTCGGCCTTGCCCTGCTCTTCATCAAAGGTCATCACGCCCCAGGGGCAGGCCTTCTGGCACAGGCGGCAGCCCACGCAGCGGTCTTTAAGCACCATGCGCGTGCCCGTGCCCTTTTGGGCGATGATGGCATTTTGCGGGCAGGCCGTGGCGCAGGGCACCGGGTGCGGGCACTGCTTGCAGGTATCCTGGATAACCAGCGAGCCTGAACCGTAAATACCCTTGGTGGTGTTTTCCAGCCCGCCCTCCGGCCCAAACATGGCATTGCGGCTTATTTTGATGCGCGCAAGTTTGGGGTCGGCCTTGCCGTCGTTGAATTCCGTACAGGCAAGCTCGCACCGCTGACAGCACACGCACAAGGTGGGGTCGCCCACGATCATGCCGGCTGCTTTTTCCATAATCACCAGTGGCGAGGCCTTCATGGTGGCCAGGGCCTCGGAAGCTTGCAGCGTGGCCAGTCCAAGGGCCGCACAGGAAGTTACCTTGATGAATCCACGGCGCGAAAGGTTTTCGAGCAGCATATCTTCATCGGCACGTTTCAGTTTGCTCAGCATATCAGCCATACAGCGCTCCTTGTCATGATCGACAACGGCATCACGGCAGCACCAGCTGCCCGTTTTCATGATATATGTGCATGCTGCCGGACTTAACATTGCCCAGCAGAGTCAACCCGGTTGCGCGCGCCATGTCCACGGCGCGCGACATGGCGCGAGAAAGAGAGGCAAAAACCGGCACGCCGGCGCGCACGGCCTTTTGCGCGATTTCAGAGGCAATGCGCCCACTGCTGATAATCATATGATCAGCGGGATTCAGACCTTCCACAAGCATGTAGCCCACAAGGGTATCAATGGCGTTGTGGCGGCCAATATCAAGGCAATAAAAAACCATGCCCTGCCTGTTGAGCAGTGCTGCGTTGTGGCAGCCGCCAGTCTGGTGGAATACTTCGGAGCGTTCTTCCAGCTCCTGCGCGGCCCGCAGAATGACGCGCGGCTCCCAGCTGGGAACAGCCGCGCGCGGCATGCGGCGCAGTTTTTTGGCAGCCAGGGGAATGTTCCAGCCCATGGCCGAAGTGATGGTGAGCTTGGGGACGGCCTGCTCCGTGGAACCGGCCGCCTTGCTACAGCAGGCCCCGCGCAGCAGCACGTCCACCCGCACTTCTTCTGCCCCATCAGCAGGTGTTGCCCCTGAGGCGGCAACAGGCAATGGCGTTACGTCCACCCCGGCGAGATCATGCAGACTTTCAATAACACCGCAGGAATAGAGGAATCCCGGCACAAGATAGCGCAAATGTTGTCCTGAACAGGCCACGCGCACAAAGGGTACGCCGTTGACATGCATGGTCAGCGTCTGCTCACGGCACGACAAAAATACGGACGGCGCAACCTTGCCGTTGTTGTAGGTCAGGATATCGTAACTGCGCACCGTGGCCGGGGGAGAAGCCAGCGGCAGAACATCACCTGCAATTGTATTTTTAAGCAAAGCCATAGCACCCCTTCCTTTACTCTACAGAGCCGTCGTCTTTACGGAGGCGGCAATTCCCGACAATCCACAACGCCTGCCAGCGTGTGTCAGGCCTCAATGGCGGCCTGGGCTAAATCTGGGTTAAACATGACCAAGCCCGACCCGAAGCATCAGGTTAGCGTTTGATACAGATTTGTTCTTTTTTTCACATAATTCCCGCAATGAACAATGTGCTCTTTTCAATTCTGCCTGATATCTTGTATCATGGTAACAGGTGGAGAGAATAACCCTGAGCCGGATGTTGCCCGTAAACGGTGAGGGGGGATACCGCGTGGAAGACATTTGCGATCGCGCAACCATCTGACTCTACGCAACAATTACCTGACAACCTTCATGGTTTTTATTGTTTGCGTGAACAAAGCTTAGGTAATTCGCTTTGTGCAGTCAAGCCCATGTGTTATTTTTCACCATGCCAATAATTTTATAACATGCTAAAATATAATAATATTTACAATTTCATTGTAAATTAGTATGGTTACAAAAATAAAGAATCAGCTCCTGGAATGCACTCCACAAGGAAGGTCAAGGCGTGTCCCTGTATTTTTGCCTGCGGGAAACTGCGGATATTACCGCCTTTATTGCTGAGGCAAGCCCCTTACAGGCTGAGTCTGTGTCCGTAAGCGCTGCCCTTGGCAGAGTGCTTGTCGCAGATATGCACGCCCCCGTTCCCTGCCCCTCCACGCGCCGCTCCACACGCGATGGCTATGCGGTACGCGCGGCAGACGTTGCCGGGGCAAGCCCCGCAGCCCCGGTGTTGCTTCACTTGACGGGTGAAAGCCGCATGGGCAGACCCTGCGACGGCACGCTGCAAAAAGGCGAGGCATGGCGCGTCTACACGGGCAGCGCCTTGCCCGAAGGCGCTGACGCCGTGCTTATGCAGGAATTTGCGACGCTGGGGGATCAGTCGGCAGACTCAAAGGATGTTCCGCCAGTGGTGGCAGTTTCCGCCCCCTGCGCAGTGGAGGAAAATATCCTTGCGCCCGGTGCGGACATGCCTCAGGGCGCGCTGCTGGCACAGGCGGGAACGAGGCTTGGGGCGCACCACATGGCCCTGCTGGCGCAATTTTTCAAAGAGGTGCCGCTGCACCGCAAACCAGTGCTGGGCGTACTTTCCACTGGTGACGAGTTTTGCGGCTCTGACCCCCAGAACGGCTTTGTCGCCTGCCAGAGCAATACCAATGCCCTGCTTCTGGAAGGGCTCGCCGCCTCGCTGGACGCAAACTATCTGCACCTCGGCACTGCGCCGGACAATGTGCAGGCTCTGGGCCAGCACTTGCGCGCGGCCTTGCCCGGCGGCCCCACGCCTTGCGACGTTATTGTGGTTATTGGCGGCTCATCAGCCGGAAAGCGGGATTTCAGCGCCCAGGCCATAGCCGGGCTGCCGGGCTGCAACATCTGCGGGCATGACCAGCGGGTAAGCAGTGGCCGCCCTCTCACCCTTGCGAGAGTGGGGCAGACAGCCATCTGGGGTTTGCCGGGGCATTCACTCAGCCTTGCGCTGGCTGCGCAGGTTTTTCTGGCACCGCTACTGCAAAGACTCGCCGGGCAGCAGGCCTCGCCGCAGCATATGAACTTGCAACCAGTTGTGCTGGCGCGTCTTGGCCTTGCCCTGCCTGTGGAGGGAAACGCCCCCACCCACTACCCCGTGATGTTGCGGCGCGGCGATGGGCGCGTAACGGCCTGGCCCGTTGCCGCTGGCACTGGCAAAACCGCCGTGCTGCGCGACATGGACGGCTGGATAACCATGCCCGGCAACGAAGATATGCGCAGAGGCGGTTTGCGCCGTGGCGCAGCAGTGCGCGTGCGTCTCTTTGCCTGACCCCCTGCGCCTGCCCAGGGGGCACCCGCTTGCCATGCCGTATGGCTGTGACTACACTTGCAGGCACATCAACTGCAAACGGTGAAAAGCCATGCCTCCCCGCCCTTCAGCCCCACAACAAACCTTCATTTCGCCGGACAAGTATCCGTATCTTGAGGTGCGCACCACGCTGGAAAGTACCCAGCCCTACGCGGAGCATTTTCATTCGGCTTTTTCTTTTGGCCTTATTCTTGAAGGCGGCACGTGCTTTACGCTCATGGGGCAAGCGCATGAGGCGCTCAAGGGCGACATCGCCTTGATTGCCCCCGGCCTGCCGCATAGTTGCAATCCCCTGCACGGCAAGGCGCGCAGCTACCTTATGGCCTATTTTGACGCGGCATGGTTTGCGCGCAACATCTGCGGCCCCTTGAGCATTGCCAAAGCGTATGAAGTAACATTGCCCGTTGTGCGCGACCCTGCGCTTTTTCAGCAGGGGATTGCCGCCATGAAGGCTTTTTGCAACGGTGCGAATGATGCGGAAATGCGCTTTGCGGCTCTTTTTACGCAGCTTCAAAAGGGATACGGCTGCCTCGCCAACAGCGCGGCACCTGCTGGCAAAAAGACAGACTCCCCCCTTGCCGCCGCCAATATTCTGCTAACCGCCGACAGCGCATCAATGACAGATGGAAACGGCCCGCCTGACACAAATCACGCGCCAGTTACATCTTTGGCCCGCAGGGCTGGCTTGCGGCGCGAGAGCTTTTCGCGGGCATTCCGCCGCACGGCGGGCTTGCCGCCCAAGGCGTGGCTGCACTGCCTGCGGCTGGAAAAAGCCCGCGCCATGCTGCGTCAGGGCAAGAGCATTGCAGATGCGGCCCTTGCGGCAGGCTATGCCGATCAAAGCCATTTTCACCGCATGTTTGTAAAATTTTATTCCGTCACGCCCGGCTGCTATCAGCGGGGGCGGTCACATTCGTACAATACGCGCAAACAAAAATAGGGTGTGCTGTCCGCAAGGAGGCCACCCATGTCTGTTTCCACACTGATCCCCGCTGCTTTTCCTGCCCTTGCGCTGGTGCACTTTCTGGCCCTGCTCAGCCCCGGCCCGGATTTTTTCCTTATTATTGGGCATGCCGTGCGGCATCGGCTGCGCGGTTCGCTGTTCATCTGCCTTGGCATCTCCCTGGGCAATGCCCTGTATATCTGCCTGGCGGTTTCCGGCTGGTCGTTCATGCGGCAGATGCCCGCCCTGTATCGGGCGCTGGAGCTTGCTGGCGCGGCCTATCTGGCATGGCTGGGCTTTTTGCTGCTGCGGGCCAGCCGGGAGGCCGCCAACAGCAAGCCCACGCCAGACCAGCCTTCGCATAACCAGACAGGCAGTCTCGCAAGCGGGCATGCAAGCCCCCTTTCTCCCGGCAGACAACTGCTCACGGGGCTAGGCTCTGCCCTGCTCAACCCCAAGAACGCGGTATTTTACCTCACCCTCATGACTGTCATCCTCGGCCCCACCGCCACCCTGCCGCAACAGGCCTTTGCCGGAGCATGGATGACTCTGCTGGTCTTTGCTTGGGACGCAGCCCTTGCCGCAGCCATATCCCTGCCCGGCGCGCAACGGGCGCTGGAAAAGCGCATCCCGCTTATTGAAGGGCTGGCAGGGCTGACGCTTGCCAGTATTGCCCTCTGGCTGGCGCTACGGCCCCTGTTTTACTGAGCATGCTGGAAAAAGACAGAAAACCCGCGTCGTTGCAACGCGGGCTTTCATTGTATCACGTGGACATGTCGCTGGATGAAATATCTAGAGCGGGAAGGGGAGCCCGGCGCCATCAATCTTCAGCGAGGAGCATAGGGAGAGCCTGGATTGCTCTTTTCGGTGTGCATGGCCCGCGCATTGCAAATAGCCCGGTGGTTTACTGCCGCCCAGGTCACCAACTGCTTCATGGGCACAAGAAACGACTTCCCGAGATCATCCAGATTATATTCGACCCTTGGCGGCACTTCCGGGTAAACGGTTCGCTGAATGTACCCGTCCTGCTCAAGGTGCTTGAGCGTTTTTGACAGCATCTGTTTGGAGATATCGCCAAGTTCGCGGAGCAGTTCGCTGAACCGCAAGGTTCTACCTTCCAGCGCCTCAAGAATCAGCAGGCTCCACTGGTCGCCTATGCGATCAAGAACATCCCGGATTGGGCAAGGCTGTTCAAATTCGGTTGCAGTTGCCTGCGAGTCAGTCTCTTTCATAATTACCTCGCTGCCCATGGTCACATTTTGATGACCTGATAATCTTGCCGTGACTTCTTGCGCGCCTTCTCTTTTTACGTATACCCTAGTCGCAAACGTAGACCTTGTACCAAATCGAAACCATAAGGACAATATCATGAAAATCGCACTCATTGGAGCTTCAGGAAATGCAGGTTCACAGATACTTGCCGAGCTTTCCCGTCGCGGACATCAGATAACGGCCCTTGCCCGTCATCCGGAAAAAATCGCCCAGCTTCCAGGCGTTTCACCCGTAAAAGGAGATGTATACGATTCGGAAAACCTGCCCAAGCTGTTGCGTGGGCATGACGCTGTTGCAAGCGCAGTCTATTTTTCTGCGAGCGACCCGCAACTGCTTATCAATGCCGTACGTAGTGCTGGCGTTGCACGGTATATGGTAGTTGGCGGAGCTGGCAGTCTTGAAGTTGCGCCCGGCAAGCGATTGATAGATCAGCCCGACTTCCCGGAGGCATACAAGAAGGAAGCTTCGGGTGGAGCAAAATTTCTGCAACTCCTGCGCGAAACAACCGATCTGGAATGGACCTTCCTTTCACCGTCGGCCATGTTCATCCATGGTGAGCGCACCGGAATTTTTCGTCTGGGTGAAGACCAGTTGCTGACCAATGTCAATGGTTCAAGTATTTCCTTTGAAGACTATGCCATAGCATTTGTTGATGAACTGGAACATCCACAACACGTGCGCAAGCGTTTTACTGTGGGCTACTAATCCACTGATCGAACGGGAGACACCATGTTTCGCACCGTACTTATGGCGCTTCTGCTTGCCCTGACCGCACTCACCGGCGGGCAGGCCGTGGCGCAGGACACCCGGCGCGACCTCGCAACAGAGGAAGCCAACCTCAAGCTGGTCGTCAACTTTTACGAACAGTTCTTTAACAAACATGAGGTAGCCCGCGCTGCCGAGGTTGTCAGCGAAAACTACAAACAGCATAACCCTGAAGTGCCGGATGGCAAAAAGCCTTTTGTGGATTACTTCAGCCAGTTTTTTAAGGAAACGCCGCAGTCGAAGGCGCGCATAGTGCGCACTGCAACGTCTGGCGATCTGGTCTGGTTGCAGGTCCACTCCACCAATTCCCCCTCAGACAGGGGGCAGGCGGTTCTTGATATCTTCCGCGTCAAGAACGGTAAAATTGTGGAACACTGGGATATCATTCAAGACGTCCCAGCCCAATCTGCCAACGGAAACACCATGTTCTAGGGACAACCGTTCTTGTAGCCGAGAGCGCAGCAAGAGCAACCAACAGCCTGTTGCAGAGTAAAAGGCCCGCGTTATTGCTACGCGGGCCTTTATCGTTAGTAATTTTTGATGGATGTAACCCTAGGGCGCATCGGGATTCAGCTCAATCTCCACAGGCGAGGCGATGGTCAGCTCATGCTTGACCTCTGCCTTGCCGCCCGCAGGCGCATCAACAGTCCAGAACAGCAGATGCTCCTTGGCATCCTGCTGGGCCTGCGGCCTGTCGCGGTAGGTCACGGTAACGCCCTGATCCACCAGCATGGGCATGGGCCGTTCAAGACGCACGGTCACCGCCCTGTCGCGGGTGTTGCGCACGGTATACGTCCAGCCCCATGTCCAGGTACGGCTTTTGCCAATAAAGCCCTTTTCGCCGCGCTGACGCAGATCGGCAACGGCATTGACCTGCACGCGCGGGTCCGCGCCAAAGTAGAGCGTAACCTCGTTGCCCTTGGGGCGGAACTGCCCCATGCCAACGCTCTGCCCGTCCACGCTGAATTCGGCCTGTCCGTCAGGCCAGGCCTGCCCCTCGGGCAGGGTGTGGCGCGCCATGAGCCACACGCGGCTGTCGCCCACGGAGGGACGCGCCAGCCACTGCAAGGGAGCCTTCCATTCGTCCGCCAGCACCAGCAGTCGCGAGCGGCCTTCGGGCAAGCCCTTTTCGCCGGGCGTCCAGGCGGCATACATGCCGCTGGTGTCGGCTTCTACAGGTGCGGCAGGGGCCGGAGCAGCTTCGGGCATGGCGGCGTCCGCTGCCATCAGCATACGCGGTGCCGCCTTGGCTAGGGGCTGGGCCACGGGCTGAGGCTGCGAATCAATCACCCAGTGCGGCAAAGGCATGGGCTCACGCGGGCCTTGCCCACGGGAAACCAGGGTCAGGCGCGTGTCTGTCCAGTCCATGCCGGAAAACTGCCACACCTCGGCCATAAAGCGCACGCTCACGGCATCGCCCTTGCCCTTGTCGGGCTGCACGTCAAAAACATAGGCGGGCCGCCAGCCGCAATTGCGCAGCGTGTAACTGTAATGCACAGGCAGCGTTGTTGCGGATACCTGTTTTTGCAAGGTGATCAGTACGGTCTGCCCAAGCTCGGGGCTTGGCGGCAACTGCTGCAACTCCTGCTTCAGCAGGGCCAGACGGCGCTCCAGCTCGGCCTTTTCGTAGCTGAGGCCCGGCACAACTTCGGCCATGCGCTTTTCGCGCTGGGTCATGTCCTGAAAGCTGCCTTCGGCGGGCGCGCCCTCCCACAGGGCCAGTTGGGCCTTTACGGCATCAAGCTTGCCCGCAAGGGTCATCAGCGCGTGCTGGCGCTCCTCGCGCAGCTTGGCAAGATTGCCGCCCTGATCGAGCGTCTGTGGCAAAAAGGCCCAGCGCACGATGGTATGGCCCGGTATGGATACCTGAAAATTTTCGGCCCCGGCGGGCAGCACCACGCGCACCTGACTTGCGCCATCGGCGGAAACCACAGGCGCCTGCTGCTCCACCTCAAGCAACCCGCCGGAAGGCGTGAGGCGCGCGGCCTGCGGCGCTGCTGGCGTGTTGGGCAGGGGTGCGGCCAGAGCGCTCAAAGAAAACAATCCGCTCAAAAAGCAGAGGGTAAGAGCAAGCAAGGCAGGCCGCCCACTGGCAGATTTGCGGCAAATGCCAAGACCGGAAAGAAAAAAACGCAGGGGAGAAAGGACGGTGTACGACATTGGCCCTCCGGCGAAAACCGCCGCATACAAAGCCGCCGCGCCGCAAGATGCAGCGCGGCGGCGGGCGGCTAACGCGTCAGTTTGCGGTACTTGATGCGGTGCGGCGTGTCGGCATCTTTGCCGAGCCGCTTTTTACGGTCTTCTTCGTAGTCCGTATAGTTGCCTTCATAAAAGACCACGCTGGAATCGCCTTCAAAGGCCATGATGTGCGTGGCCACGCGGTCCAGGAACCAGCGGTCATGGCTGATAACCAGCACGCAACCGGCAAAGTTGTCCAGTGCGTCTTCAAGGGCGCGCATGGTGTTTACGTCAATATCGTTGGTGGGTTCGTCAAGCAGCAGCACGTTTGCGCCGGACTTGAGCATGCAGGCCAGATGTACGCGGTTGCGTTCACCGCCCGAAAGCACGTCCACCTTCTTCTGCTGGTCAGCGCCGTGGAAGTTGAAGCGCGTGCAGTAGGCGCGCGCGTTGACTTCGCGCCCGCCCAGCTTGATGACTTCAGCGCCGTCGCTGATGACCTCATACACGGTCTTGCCGGGCGTGAGCGATTCGCGGCCCTGGTCCACATAGGCAAACTGCACGGTTTCGCCCACCTTGAGCGTGCCTGTGTCGGGCTTTTCCTGCCCCACAAGCATCTTGAACAGGGTGGTCTTGCCCGCGCCGTTGGGGCCGATAATGCCCACAATGGCACCGGGGGGGATGATGGCGTTGACGTTTTCCATCAGTTCCCTGTCGCCCATGCCTTTGCTGACGCCCTCAAGCTCAAAGACGACCTTGCCCAGGCGCTGTCCCGGCGGAATGTAGATTTCCAGATCAGGCGCGCGCTTTTCACTCTCGTGCGAGAGCATGGCCTCGTAGGCGTTAAGGCGCGCCTTGCCCTTGGCGTGACGGCCCTTGGCCGACATGCGCACCCATTCCAGTTCGCGTTGCAGGGTCTTCTGGCGGTCGGCTTCGGTTCTTTCTTCGTTGGCAAGGCGCTTTTGTTTCTGCTCCAGCCACGAAGAATAGTTGCCCTTCCACGGAATGCCACGGCCACGGTCCAGTTCCAGAATCCAGCCCGCCACGTTGTCGAGGAAGTAGCGGTCATGGGTAACGGCAATGACAGTACCGGGGAAGGTGGAAAGGAAGCGTTCCAGCCAGGCCACCGACTCGGCGTCAAGGTGGTTGGTGGGTTCGTCAAGCAGCAGAATGTCGGGCGATTCCAGCAGCAGGCGGCACAGGGCCACGCGGCGGCGCTCGCCGCCCGAAATCTGGGCAACGGGCATGTCGCCGGGGGGGCAGCGCAGGGCGTCCATGGCCATTTCAAGACGCGAATCCAGATCCCAGACGTTCTTGGCGTCCATGAGTTCCTGCACTTCGGCCTGACGGGCAATGAGGGCGTCCATCTCGTCCGCTTCCATGGGCTCGGCGAACTTGGCGTTGATTTCTTCAAATTCGCGGGCAATGGCGGTGAGGTCGCTCACGCCGTCTTCAACCACTTCGCGCACGGTGCGGGTTTCGTCCTTGAGCGGCTCCTGTTCCAGGTAGCCGATGGTGTAGCCCGGGGCCAGCACGGTTTTGCCGTCAAAGGCCTGATCCACGCCTGCCAGAATGCGCAGCAGGCTGGATTTACCCGCGCCGTTCAGACCAAGCACGCCGATTTTGGCCCCGTAAAAGTACGAAAGAGAAATATCTTTCAGCACTTCCTTCTGGCCATGACGCTTGGTGACGCGGATCATGGAATAAATAATCTTGTCCGGTTCGTTGCTCATGATGCTCCTCAAAATTTGGTGACGCTTCCGGCCCTGCGGCGTTTGAGATAACGCGGGGCGAAGCGCGCGCCAAATGGGCGCGCTGGATTGATGACAAACCCGGCCATGCAGGCCAAGGGTTTGCGCCGCCAAAACGGCAGCTCCGTCAGGCGGATAAAACGGATGCCCTGTGCTGGCAGGCCGCAGATTTCTGCGGTTTGCCGCGCACAGCGTACAGAGAAAGCCTTTTGGTCAGACAGAGAGGCCCGCAGGCCCGTCAGACTCGTCAATGCACTGGGCGCTCGTGTAATATATGAGCCTATCTGTTAGCGGATTCTTTTTCAAGTGGCCTTGCGCTCCAGCAAAAGCGCACCTTGCGCAGAACTGCAAAACAGCCCCCCATCAGCCACAAAAGCAAGCGCGCCTGTCAGGCTCAAACCCGGCAGGCGCGGCAATGGCGCAGGCAAACAGAGCGCGGCTGTATATCAGACGCAAGCCCAAGCCCGCAGCCTAATCAATCATGATATGCAGCACTTCAATATCTGTTTCGCGCATGCCCTCGCGGGCCAAGCGGGAAACACTGCGGATGGTTTCTTCCACATCGCCTTTCACAATGCCCTCGCCCGCAGGAAAAACCTTGCCCTGCATGGAGAGATCGTGGGCAGTGATGGCGGCATCCACTGCGGATGAAATCTTGGCAGCGCACGAGCTTTTGGCGCCATCGCACACAATGCCCGACACATTGACCAGCGTATTGATGATGGTGTCGGCAATCTGCTGATAGCTGCCGCCGTGCATCCAGGTAATGGCCGCCCCGCTGCCGCAGGCTGCGCTGACAGCCCCGCAGTAGGCCGAAAGCCTGCCAATGCCCGACTTGTTGTGTATGGCCACAAGATTGCTGATGAGCAAGGCCCGGTAAAGCTTTTCGTCCGGCAGGCCCAGTTCGCGGGCGTATTCAATGACCGGCAGCGAAACTGTAATGCCCTGATTGCCGCTGCCGGAATTGATGATAACCGGCAGATCGCTGCCGCCCATGCGGGCATCCGATCCAGCGGCGGCCACCGCCGTGGCGCGGGTGCGTACATCGCTGCCGCGCGAATCAAGCAGTGAGCGACCAACCCCCATGGAATACTGGTGGCTCAGCCCTTCAACGGCAATATTGCTGTTGCACAGAATCTGCTTGTCCAGAATATCCCGCACATCGTCGATATTGCAGTTTTCGGCAAAATCAAGAATTCCGGCGATACTCATGAAAGCGCGGCTTTCTTCATGGCCCTGCACATCAGGCTTGTATTCCCCGCCCTCAAGAACCTTGCCGTTCTTTTCAATGCGCACCACGTTGGTGTGCTCCTCGGCAATTTCCACCACGGCGCTGCTTTCGCCAGCCACCGCTGTTACCAGAATGTGCAGGTTAACAATGCTTTTGAGCAGCTCCACAGTGCAGAATCCCGCCGCCGCAAGCTGACGGGCACGCTCTGCATCCGCCGGGGTAACCGGGGTGAGCACCTGCAACTGCAAATCGGGGTTGCCCCCCACCGCGCCGAGCGCGGCGGCAACGGCAATGCCCTTCTGCCCGCCGGAATTGGGCACGACAACGCTCTTGGCGTTCTTGATCATGTTCCCGCTGCAAGCCACTGTCAGGCGCTCGGGAAAGGTTCCGAGAACCTTTGTCGCCAGCGCTCCCGCAAAGGCAATGGCAATGGGTTCGGTGCAGCCCTGGGCCGGGATCAGCTCTTCGCGCAGGATTTCGAGATATTTTGCGTAAGTATCCATAGTATCCATCATGGTCATATGCGCCCAGTAAGCGAACGCAACTATGCCCCATGTCAGTTTGTATTGTCCTTGGTCTGCCTGCGGTCAGGGAAAAAACTCAGCCAGTACCGTTGCGCCGCCCTTTAAGGCTAGTTCAGCAGGGATTCCGCCTTGGCACGGATGTTTTCCACGCTCAGATCCTGATTTGCGACGCGGTCAACCAGTTCTCCATTCTTGTAGAACAGAAACACAGGCACGGTCATGATCTTGAGTTCGATGCAGAGCCTGCGGCTTCCTGCAATGGGTATCTTGCAGAACTTGACCCGGCCCTCAAAACTTTTTGCCAGTTCTTCCACTTCCGGCATCATGGCCACGCAAACGGAGCACTGCTCGCCCCAGAATTCCACAACTACCGGTTCGCTGCTTTGCAGCACTTCCTGTTCAAAACTGTCTCTGTCTATTGCAAGCATGGGAATCTCCTTGCCGATCTGCCGTACCGCAGACGGCGATTATTTTTACTGCACAGCCCAAGGCCACGCGGGCCCCAAGGCTGGAAATTTGCTAGCGGGATTGCAGCCAGTGATAGGCGGAAATGGCAGCCAGCGCACCGTCTGCCGCCGCCGTGACGATCTGGCGCAAAGGCGTGTCGCGCACGTCGCCCGCTGCAAAAACACCCGGAACAGATGTGCGCAGGTGGGCATCCGTAACCAGCCAGCCGCCATCCGTGCGCTGAAAACGCGTATCAAGAAATGCCGCATTGGGTTCTATGCCCACGCACACAAACACGCCCGCCACATCAAGGTCAGAGAATTCACCGCTGGCAGTGTTGCGGACAGTCAGACCTTCGACCATCCCGCCGCCGTTGATGCTTGCCACGGCGCTGTTCCAGACAGGGATGATTTTGTCATTGGCAAGGGCGCGGCCTGCAAGCACGCTGTCCGCCCTGAAGGCATCCCGCCGATGAACAATATATACCTTGCTGGCAAAGCCGGTCAGATACAGGGCTTCTTCCACCGCTGTATTGCCGCCGCCCACCACGGCCACGGCCTCGCCTTCATAAAAAGGCGCATCGCAAACAGCGCAGTAGCTCACTCCTGCCCCGGTCAGCGAGTCTTCACCGGGGCAGCCAAGCCGCCGATGGATAGCGCCGCTGGCAATGATGACGGCTTGCGCCGCATAGTCGCCCTTGGTGGTGTGGATAATCTGGCGGTCGCCCTGCCCTTCCAGCCCGAGCACGTCGCCTCTGGCAAAGGTGCAGCCCAGATGCCCGGCATGCTCGCGAAAGGATTTGTCCAGTTCCGGTCCGCTCACATTGGGCAGGCCGGGCCAGTTTTCCACATCAAGCGTATTGCATATCTGGCTGCCGCCATTACCGCTTTCCAGCAGCAGCACATTGAGGCCCGCCCGGCGGGCGTATATGCCTGCACTGGCTCCGGCAGGGCCTGCACCGATAATGACAAGTTCATGCTCCTGCATGGTATCCGCCAAATTTTGGTTTTTCGGGGCGCGCTCCCCCTGCCGCTGCGGTTTCCCGCAGCGGATATCCGGCAAATCCATTGCGCCGGAAGGGGTGCGCCCCAATTAAATGAAGAGTGTATGCGCCTACAGTTTGGCGCAGGTTACCTGCTGGCCGCTGGCGGGCGCTGGCGAGCCGGATGCAGACTTGCCGCCCGAAGTGATGGGCTTTTTGCAATGGGGGCAAAGAACCGTGCCGCGCACCTGCGAGGGGCGCAGAAAACGGTGAGATACCTTGTTGCAGTGTTCGCAGGTAAAGGTAAGAAAAGGCATGATCTTTCTCCAGAAATTTATTGTTCCAGCAGTCCCATGACTACCATCTCAACCTGAACCAGCACCTTGGCGCCATCGGCCATGCCGCCCCCAAAAA
>NZ_DASQOG010000097.1:0-23074 GCF_035644575.1 Desulfovibrio sp.
TGAATTCATGTATGGAGGGTGCCTTTTCCGCACAAGCGCGAACCGTCCGGGTTGCAGGCGGTTCGCGCTTGACGTGTGGGCGCTTGCGCGTCCGTTATTTGCTCAGGTATTTCTGCTGCAGTTCTTTCCAGTAGGGGTCGGCCATAAGTTTTTTATAGCCTTCGTTCACCAGCTTCTGCAGTTCCTTGTCGTCTTTGCGCATGGCAACGCCGAAATTGTCGGGTTCGCCGTGGGTACCGGCCTTTTTGACGGCGCGGCCATTTTCAATGGCGTTGTTGGCGGGCAGTTCGTCCATCAGGGCAGCCTGGATGCGACCATTGAGGAGGTCTTCAACCGCAAGGGGTGAAGATTCGTAAAAGCGCAGTTCAAAAGGATATTTCTTTTCTTCCTGCTCTTTTTTGATGTCGTTGGCTTCAGAGGTGCCGCGCTGCACGCCGAGCTGGATTTTTTTGCTCAGAATGTCGGCAGGGGTCAGCTTGGAATCGGCGGGCACAACAAACACGCGCGAAACCGTCCAGTAGGGGTTGGAGAACTGCACAACTTTGGCGCGCTCTCCGGTGATGCTCATGCCGGAGTCAACCATGTCGATCTGCTTGGCGAGCAGGGCGGGGATGATGCCGTCCCATGCCATGGGCTTGTGAACAACTTCAAATCCCATGGTCTTGGCTATCCAGTTCATGGAATCCACGTCAAAACCAGCGGGCTTGCCGGTTTTTTCATCCATGTAGGCAAAAGGCGGATAGTCGGGGTCAATGCCGTTCACATAGGCCTTTTTGGCAAATGCGGGCACGGCGGCCAGTACGGCGGCCAGCAGGGCGCAGACGAGAAGCTTCTTCATGTTCAATTTCCCCCTCGGAAAGGACAGAACGGACATGCGCCGACACTGCCGCCTGGGGCGGCTGGCGCGCATACCTGCGCGGTTGGGATTTATAACCAACGCCGCGCGGCCACTGCAAAACAAGGTCTTTCTGTAACAGAAGGAGGGCTGTGACGCAAGGGCGATAGCCCGCGTCACAGGGCCGCCGGGGCAGGGGCGGCCCGAAATGTGCGAGCCGGTGTCGGCTTTGCCGACCCGAAAGCGAGGGCATTTCGAGAATATAAGTAAGCCGCAAGGGCGATAGCCCGCGTCACAGGGCCGCCGGGGTCTGCCAGTATCGCAAGTAGAGATTATTGTGCTTTGTGAAGAAAGAGAATAACATTACATTGATTGAGTATCTGTGTTCTCAGCAACAGCGCGGCTTGCCGCGCGTAAACGTGGTGCCGGTCCATCGGCACAGCGCCGCTCCTCATGAAACAATATCCCCTCTGGGTCAGGGCGCTTCTGGCTTGCGGGCTTTCCCCGCAAAAAACCCTGCTTTGTCTTGCTGATCTTTTCACCATCCTGGGCACGGCCCTGGTGGTTTTTCTTTTGCGCGCCGCTTTTGGCGACGTGGATTTTTTACAGTATCGCGGGGCATTGCCCTTGCTGCTCATGGGGCCGGTGATGGCCGCCGGGCTTGGCCTTTATCAAAGCATAAGCCTGCCTCCGCACCGCGAGCTCAAGGCCTTGTTCCAGCTCACAAGCCTCATGTACGGCATTATTCTGGCTGTGCTTTTCCTGTCAAAAGCAGGCGATACCTACTCCCGTATTGTCATTGGGGGCAGTTGGCTGGCTACGGTCTTTACGCTGCCGCTCATGCGCAGCTATTGCCGCCGCCTGTTTATGCGCCGCCGCTGGTGGGGCAGGCCGCTGATAATTTTTGACAGCGGCAACGCCGGGCGTGACTTCTGGCGGTACCTCAAGCGCCGCCCCGAGCGCGGGCTGCGCCCGGTAGCCATATATTCTTTGCCCACCAACGAGGACGCCGTGCGCAAACTCTTTGCGGAAACGGCGCAGGCAAAGCCAAAGGCCATGGCCATGATTCTGCAAAAGGCGGATCAGGGTCAGAGCCTTGACTATATCACCGAAGCCAGCCGTTATTTTGAGCGCATTCTTGTGGTGCCTTCGTTCAACGATGGCTTCCGCGCTCACTGGCTGACGCCGCGCGACCTTGGCACTGCCGTGGGCTTGCAGGTACGGCAAAACCTGCGCGACAAGCGCCGCCTGCGGGTCAAAAGGTTTATGGATGTGCTGCTCTGCGCCCTTGGCGGCGTGGTGCTGCTGCCCCTTGGCTTGTTGCTGGCTCTGGCGATTCGGCTGGACAGCAAAGGCCCCGTATTTTATCGCCAGCGGCGTATTGGCAACGGGGGGCGCGAGATCAGGATTTTCAAGTTTCGCACCATGGTGGACAAAGCCGATATGGTGCTCAGGGAAGTGCTTGAGCACGATCCTGAATTGCGGGCGGAGTGGGAGAAAGACCACAAGCTCAAGCATGATCCTCGCATAACCCGCGTGGGCCGCATTTTGCGCAAGGTCAGCCTGGACGAACTGCCGCAGCTTCTCAACGTGGTCATTGGCGATATGAGCCTTGTGGGGCCGCGCCCCATTGTGCAGAACGAAGTTCAAAAGTACGGCCCGGTGTATGAGGAATACTGCATGGTGCGCCCCGGCATTACCGGGCTGTGGCAGATTTCTGGCCGTAACAACACCACCTATGCCGAGCGCGTGGCCTTTGATCACTATTATATCAATAACTGGTCTGTCTGGATGGATTTGTGGATCCTGGCCAAAACGATTCCTGTGGTCATAACCGGGTATGGAGCATACTGATGGGAGAACGCGGCAACAGGCTTAACCGTTTGCTGGATCGTTATGCGGGTATACCCTTGACGGCATGCAGCGCCGTTGCGCGCCTGGGCAAAAAATCTGTGCCCGATGCAGCGCCGCAGCGTGTGGGTTTTATCTGTCTGGGGGCCATTGGCGATCTTTTGCTGCTTTCAGCGTTGATCACAGCCCTGCGCGAGCGATTGCCCAACGTGCATGTAGCCCTGCTTGTGTCCCGCGCCAATGCCGCCACCGTCAGCCTGATCCCTGGTATTGACCAGTATGCGTCCTTCGCGGTGACGGATGGTTCTGCCATGGTCGCATGGCTGCGGGCGCAACGCCTGGATGTGCTCATTGACAGCACGCAGTGGGCGCGGCTTGGCGCCATATTGAGCAATCTTTCCAACGCTCGAACCACCGTGGGCTTTGATACGGAAGGGCAGCACCGCGCCTTTGGCTATGGCCTCAAGGTGCCCCACCGCAATGACAGGCATGAGGTGGAAAATTTCATGGAGCTGGGCCGCGCTCTGTACCCGGATCTTCAGGGTGCGCCACGACTGCTTTTGCCGCAGTCGCCTCCGGATGATCTGCCCGCTGAACTTTGCGGCAGGCTGGAACCCACAGGTGAAGTTGGCGATACCTTGCCGCAGAGGGTTTATCTGCACATGTGGCCCTCAGGCTCCAATGCATGGCTCAAGGAGTGGCCCGCCGACAGTTGGGATGCTCTGGCCAGACTGCTGGGCGGCAAGGGTTTTGAAGTCTACCTGACCGGTGCGCCAGCCGATGCCCAGCGTAATGACGCTTTTTTGCGGGCGCATCCTCAATGCCCTGCTATTTCGCTTGCGGGCAGAACATCACTTGCAGGCCTTGCCTGGCTTTTTAGCCGCGCCACGGCTGTAGTCTCCGTAAACACGGGCACCATGCATCTGGCAGCCCTTGCAGGCGCGCCCACAGTGGGGCTGCATGGGCCGACCAATCCCTTACGCTGGGGGCCGGTGGGGCGTCATGTGCGCGCACTTTTGCCGCACAAGGGACCATACGCCTACCTCAACCTGGGTTTTGAATATCCGCGGCCCCACACCCCCTGTCTTGATTCGCTGCCAGTGGAAGATGTGGTGGATGCCCTGCACAGTCTTTCTCTCTTTTAGGGCAAATAGCAGTAAAAAATTCTCCGTCGTGTGGTCTGCTTGTGGGCAGATGCCTTGTGCCGGAGGACAGAAATATGAAAGGGGAAGGGATTAATAATCCCTTCCCCTTAAGCATTGCGGTCAGCGTTTGCGGAACTAGCTCTTGGGCCTGTCGCCGATGGCGGCGGTAATCTGAGCTTCTGCGGCAAGCTTGCCGTCCACAAAGGCGCGGGCTTCCATTTTGCAGAGCTTGAGCTTCATGCGCAGGTTGCTGCATTCGAGGTCGAGCCTGTCGCCGGGAACCACCTGCCGGCGAAACTTCACGCCGTCAAGGCCGGTGAAGAGAAAGAGCTTGTCGTCCAGGCTGTCCATGCCGGAAACGGCCAGCAGGCCGCCAGTCTGGGCCAGAGCCTCCAGAATGAGCACACCGGGCATGATGGGAGCACCGGGAAAATGCCCCTGAAAGAAAGGCTCGTTGAACGTAATATTTTTATAGGCCCGGATGTGCGAGCCCGCTACGCATTCCACAACCCTGTCCACCAGCAAAAAGGGGTAGCGGTGCGGCAGCAGGCGCAAAATGCGCTGTATGTCCATGCCCGTATTCTGGGGGGCGGTATCCTGCATGGGGGCCTCCTGATGAGTTGGTCTTATTCGCCTGTTGGCGGCATGAAAAAAGGCCTCTCGCCCCATCCGGGTTGAGAGGCCTGATAATTAACGGCTGAGGGCTTTATTTTTTGCCGCTCTTGTCGTTGGCTTTTTCTTTGTAGATCTTGTTGACTTCGGACAGCACGTCCTGGGTCAGATCCATGGACTGGTCGGCGTACAGCACGCCACCGGCGGTGACGTCCACCACAAAGTTAAAGCCCTTGGCGCGGGCAACTTCATAGGTGGCGCTGAAAACCAGGGTAACCATATCCTGACGAAGCTTCACTTCTTCCTGTTCAACCTTGCGCAGGAAGTTGCGGGTCTTCTGATCCAGATCCTGCTTGGAGCGGATGAAGTCCAGCTTCTTTTCTTCGCTGGCCTTGGGGTTTTTCAGGGCATCGGCCTTTTTCTTCAGCGCTTCGCCCTGTTTTTCAAGTTCGTTACGTTCAGTGCCGAACTTGCTTTCCATTGTTGTTTTGGCGGCCTGGGCAGGGACGCTCTGCGTCGCTACGGTCTGCATGTCAACAACACCGATCTTGGCTGCGGGTACGGCGCCGCCGTCTGCAGCATAGACTTGCCCGGCAAGCAACAAGCCAACCGCAATAGCCGTCATCAAAACCTTGCGCATGAAAGTTCTCCTTCCCCAATGCTGATTTGTTATGTCGTCCTTGCGGAACTGGGATGACCCGCGCGCCGTAAGAGAAGATGCCTCTGCTGTTTGCAACTGTTCAATACACTTGGCAAAACAGCTATAATTGTCAGACGCGCCCAAAGGAACAGTCATTTGCTATGATAAAGGCCGGGGACACGTAGTTGAAATTACTTGCCTCACATAGCACCAGCGCCTTCTTGCGTCAAGGAATTCTGGACAGTCCTGCGCTTAAGAAGTTTGTCCTTGTATGCAAGAATGCCTTCGGCAAGCCCCTCGGCCAGGGTCATGCGGTATTTGGGCGTGAGAAGCCTTGCTGCTTCTTCCCTGTTGGTGCAATAACCAATTTCCACAAGTACTGCTGGCATTTGCGCGCCAAGCAGAACAATAAATGGCGCAGATTTGATGCCATTATCCTTTGTATCATACTGCCGACGCTTCAAACGGAACTGTGAAAGCCGCTGAATATCTTGCGCCAGATGGCGTGATTCGTCCACCCTTGCATTGAGCATGACATCGGCGAGCATTTTCTGCATATCGCCGAGCCGGTGGTCGCCGTCGGCGTTTTCAAGTGTGGCAAGCCGAGCTGCCTCAGGATTACTTGCGATATCAAGGTAGTATGTTTCAAAACCCTGCACCGAAGAATCATCATTGGCATTGACGTGGATGGAAACAAACAGATCCGCCCCAGCGGCATTGGCCATGGTGGTGCGTTCACGCAGCGAGATGTGCTTGTCGGCAGTGCGGCTGTAAACAACCTCCAGCCCGTTGGCTTCAAGCAGTCGGCCCAGGGTCAGGGCCACGTCAAGGGATACGATGCGTTCCAGCACTCCGTTGTGATTGGTGCCCGGGTCGCGCCCGCCGTGACCAGCATCAATAAATACCGTGCGTACCGTCAGGCCGAGCTGGCGGGCCATATCGCGCACCAAGCGCGGCGAAGGCGGCGTTGCGGGCGGGGTGCCGCTGGCATCGGCCACTGTTGCCTGATTTTCCGCTGCTGGCTGTGCATCGGCAAATCCGGCTTTTGCGTTGCTGACCGGCGGCAGCAGCGTGCTGCCGCCCGCCACCCGCAGGATGATGCGGCAGGGATTGGTTTCTGTGCGGGCATCAAAGCGGCGCGCATCCTGAAAATTGAACTGGAGCACGGTTTCGCCGCCCTTGCTGTCGTTGACGCTCATGCCCTTGAAAAGGCTGCCCCGGATATTCACGCCCTTGCGAATATCCTTTTCCACAGACGCATTTTCCAGAGCGACATGCAAAGATGCCTGCTCAGCCTTATTCTTGCCTTTGGCGCTGCCGGTGTTCAACCTTGCCGTGTAGCGGGCCGGGGCGCTCAGCTCAAGAACAATCTCCACGCTGTTCTTGCTCAGCGAGTTCCAGGAGAGAGACTGAACAACCGGGCGGGCAACCTGCTGCACTGCGCCAGCCTTGCTGGCAGTGGCAGCAGGCGCGCCTGTGAGACGGTTGCGCAGGTTTTGCGCTTCCGCAACCATGTCGCCGCCGGAATAAAGGGCCATGATGGCGTCGAGCAGCTCCAGAGCTTCTGAAGTCTGGTTCAGGCGGTCTGCCTCAATGGATGCAGCGCGGAGCAGCGAGTCGTCAGCCAGAGCGCTCTTGGGAAATTCCTGTGCAAGTTTGAGGTAGAGGTCGCGCGCCTGACGGTACTCATCTGCAATGTGTGAGCAGTCTGAAAGGGCTTCCTGACTTGCAGCAGCGCGGAACAACGCACCGGGAGAAATGGCCCAGTCTTTACGGCTGGTATAAATGCGCAAAAATTCGGTGGTCAGTTCTTCCCATGGCTGCCGCCAGCATGACCGGACTTTGTCGGCGCGCAGGGCATCCATTTTTGCTTTGGCCTCGCGGTAACGGGGCAAAAGCTCCGCTTGCGGCAGGGGCTGCAATGCCGAAGCCTTGGCAAGCTGGCCTGCCGTCGTATCAGTGTTGCCAGCTGTGGAAGATGCGGCTGCACCGGCCGAAGGGGCAGAGGAACCCTTTGTGGGAGTTGCCTCGTCCTTGGGTTCCTTGCCATCGGTGCTGGAAACCTGACGTGCCTCTGGAGCGGTGCGTCCGTTGGCAGCAGCCTGGAGCGTTTTTTCCAGGGCCTGAGCCTCCTGAATCATATCGCCCTTGGGGTACTGTGCTTTGATGCGCTCAAGCAGGGCCAGTGCGCCCTTGTCGTCCTTAAGCCATGCCGCGCGCAGCTTGGCCGCTCGAAAAAGGGCGTCATCGGCAAGCCGACTGTCGGCATGGCGCTGGGCGACAGCTTCATAACACTCGATGGCCTTGCGGGCATCAGCCTTGGCGAACGAGCGTCGGGCCAGCTCCTCCAGGCTTTCCGCAGCGCGGAACAGGGCCGCAGGGCGGTTGGGCCAGCCCGGGTCTGCATCATAGATGGCGCGGAACTCCGCAGCCAGATTTTCCCACGGTTCTCGCTGGCCCGAACGCTTTTCATCCTGCCGCAAGGTTTCAATATTTGCCTTGGCAAGATCGTAGCGCTTACCCGTTGGCGGCAAGGATGTATAGCCGGAGTCGTAAAAGCAGACGACCATCAGGCACAGGGCAACCAGAAAGGCCAGAGGCGGAACAAGTCTGCGCATCTGGTTGTTGCCAGTTGGTTCGGAAGCCTTGGGCTGGGCTTGTTTTCCGGCCACGGTTTTTCCTTTTGCCATAATGGTGTCGGTAATTTGACTCTTAAAGTTTTGCCTGCGTTATTGTTAGCATATTGTATGCCAGGGGCGCGAAGATGGCAAAATTCGTTTTTTGTCGGCTGATAAGCGTTGGCATGGACTTGGTAAAAAAGCAGCGCGCCGGATACACAGAAAACTGTGCCTCCGGCGCGCCGAATCTTTGCCGCAACAGCGGCAGAAGTGAGGGCTAGAAGAACTGGCCCATGCTGAATTCTATGCGACCGGATTCACGTTCCTTGTCGTAGTCCTGAACCAGCGGGATACCGTAGGCGATACGCAGGTCGCCCATGGGTGAACGCCAGCGCAGTTCAAGGCCCGTGGAGCAGACGATGTACTTGTTGAGGTCGTTGCCCATGGTCTTGCTGTCGATGTTGTAACCAGTATCGAAGAAGGGAACCAGAGCAAGGCCCAGCTCCTTCTGGAAGGTCCAGATGTATTCAAAGTTGGCAACACCCATGCGGTCGCCGCCGATCTGGTCGCCGTTGTACTTGTAGTCGCGGGGCGAAAGGTCGGAGAAGGAGTAACCGCGAATGGTATCCATGCCGCCAACCCAGAAGCGTTCAAACACCGGGACGTTGGAATTGGTATTCTGGTACACGCCGCCCAACCGGCCACGGACGTGGATGGTGTTCTGCGGGTTGAAGGACCAGAAGCCCTGCCAGTCGGCCACAGTCTTGATAAAGTTGTCTGTGCCGCCGAGGCCGCCGCCGCCGTATTCAGCCCACAGGCGGGCAATGGTACCCTTGGTGGGACGTTCTTTGGAGTCTGTGGTGTCGCGCAGGATGCGGCCAGAAATGGCGCTTGTCCAGTTGGTGCCCTTGTAGTCGCGAATGTACGGAGAGGCGTTGTCGTCCACATCGTAAAGGACGTAGCGTTCCAGACGATAACCGCCGCCTACGCTGGTGTATTCACCAATGGGGTACGAGAGGCGAATGGTGTCGCCGATAGTGTCCTTGGTAAAGTTGTCCCAGTAATCGTGCGTGTAGTACAGGTCGTTGCCGACGGAGAGATCGGTATCGTACAGGCGCGGGTTGGTGAAGGACAGCACGCCCGACGTCCGGCGCCAGGAGAAGAAGCCCTGCAACTGCAACCAGTAGCCGCGGCCAAAGAGGTTGCGCTCCATGATCGAGGCGGTGACGCCTACGCTGTAGTAGCTGGAGTAGCCCACGCCGCCCATGATGGCGCCGGTATTGGTTTCCTTGACCTTGACCTTGAGGTCAACTTCGTCTTCGTTTTCCGTGGGAATCAGTTCCATATCCACGGCAGAGAAGAAGTGCAGACGGTTCAGGCGCTCGTTGGAGCGGCGCAGCTTGGCGCCTTCGTACATGTCGCCGTCACCCAGGCGCATTTCACGCAGGATGACGTTGTCGCGGGTTTTGGTATTGCCCTCGACAGACAGGCGGCGGATGAAGACCTTCTGTTTTTTGTTGATCACATAGCCCACGTCCACCTGGTCGCTGCCGTCATCGGCCTTGACGACCTTGGTGTCCACTTCGGCGAAAGCATAGCCGTAATCGGAATAGTAGTCGGTCAGGCGCTTGGAGTCTTCCTGCATGACCGTGAGGGAGAAGTACTTGTCGGATTTTTTCCAGTCGTCCATCTGCACGACTTCAAGCATTTTGTCTTCGCTGTCGATAACATCGCCCGCAAAGACCACATCGCGCACGGTGTAGCGGGGGCCTTCGTGCACGTTGAATGTGATGTAGATGCCGTCGTCGCGGTATTCAACGGTGGGCGCAGCCACCTGAATGTCCACGTAGCCTTCGTTAAGACCAAAGGCGGCAATGGCGTTGGTGTCGCGCTCCAGGTATTCGTCCTTGAGCACGCCGGTGCCCGTCAGCCACGAGAAAATGCCGCGCGTCTTCAGGGCCATGTATTTGTCAAGATCGCCGCGATTGAGCTTGTTGAGGCCTTCAATCTTGACGTCCCTGATATAAAGCTTGTTGCCTTCGGTAACGCTGATTACCAGCACTGCGCCGCGGCCACCCTGACGGTCGTCAAGACGGTAGGTGACCTTGGCAAGGTAAAAGCCTTCCTTGTGGTACAGCTCGCTGATTTTCTGGAGGTCGTCCGAAAGAACCTGTTCGTTAAGAACACTGCCGCTCTTGGTGCCCATGGCTGCCAGAACGTCGTCCTTGCTGACCTTGTCCGAGCCATCCACAACGATGTTGTCGATGCGCGGCTTTTCAACCACGGTGAACACCAGCACGTTGCCTTCAAGAGTGGCCTGCACATCGCTGAAGTAGCCCATATCCCATATGCGCTTCACTTCTTCGTTGATGGCCGTGGCGTCCGGGCTGTCGCCCTTGCGGATGGTGAGGCGCATGAGCACGGTATCGGGGTCAAGCACCTTCATGCCGCGTACCTGCACATCGGCAAGACCGCCGTGGGCAGAGGTGGGGGCGTTCATGGGAACAAGGGTGGCCGGCGCATCGCTCTTTTTGGGCGCTGCCTCGGCTGCGGTGGCGGGATTGGCAATTTCTGCCGCGCGTTTGGCAAGCACAGCGGCGCACTCGTTCAGCGAGGTCAGCGAGTTGCGCTCAAATCCGGCGGGGACGGCTTCGCCCTCATAGACAGGCACAATGCGCGTGTCCATGGAAAAACCCTGACCAAGCTGGTTGAACTTGCCGTAAATAACCATGCGCGCTCCGGCCTTGCGGCCAAGTTCGCGGGCGGTGGCAAGGTCAATGGATTCACCGCTGTTGCGCTGTAAAACGCGGGCGGTTTCCATGGGAACAGTGCGCATGCCGTTCTGCTTGAGCTGATCGGCAATCGCCTGCGGCACATCCTGCGAGGCGTTGGGCATTTCCGGCCCGGCGTTCACCTGAAAGGGCAGAACAAGCACAAGTGCCCCTTCTGCCGCTACGGCTCCACCTGGAAGCGCCAGGGTGGCGCAGGCCAGCACGGCAAGGCACAGGGCTTTGCACAGTACGTTATCCAAAAATCTTTTCATACAAGGTCCCCGCTTTCAGTTCCAGGGTTCTGCCCATGCCTGCGGCCAGCTCTCGGTTGTGCGTTACAACTACGAGGGTCATGCCCAATTCACGGTTGAGTTCGTTCATGAGAGCGCCCACCTGCGCTCCCGTCACTTCATCCAGATTGCCGGTGGGCTCGTCAGCCAACAGAACGCGCGGTCGCATAAAAACCGCGCGCGCAATGGCCACCCGCTGGCGTTCGCCGCCCGAGAGAGTGGCGATCTTGCTTTCCATACGCGCCGATAGCCCCACGCGGTCAAGCATTTCACGCGCACGGCTCATAACGGCGCTTTGTTTAGCACCGCCGATAATTGCCGGCATTGCCACATTTTCCAGGGCTGAAAATTCCGGCAGCAGATGATGAAATTGAAAAACGAAGCCCAGAGTCTTGTTGCGAAAGGCAGCCTTCTGGTCAGCGCTCATGAGCGCCATGTTGCGCCCTTCAAAACATATCTCGCCCGTACTTGGAGTATCAAGTGCACCCATAAGATGCAAGAGGGTACTCTTCCCGGAACCGGACTGTCCAACTATGGCGAGCATCTCGCCTTCTTCCACAACCAGGTTAATATCCTTGATAATCTCGGTCTCTTCACCGGGTGTGGCAAATTTTTTGCCCACATTTGAAAAAGTATAGAGTGCTGACATGGCTATTCGTAGCGCAGGGCTTCTGCCGGTTGCAGGCGCGATGCCTGCCGTGCCGGGTAAAGGGTGGCCAGAAAACACAGCAGCATGGCGCTTGCGCCAATGATGAGCACATCGGAGAGGGTGATGATAATGGGCAGATGATCGAGGGTATAGACGTTTTCAGGCAGTTTGATGAACTGGTAGCGCTTGAGCAGCCAGCCGAGCGAAAGGCCAAACGCATAGCCAAGCAAGGTGCCGATAACTCCGATGATTGTACCCTGAAACATGAAGATACGCCGTATCATGCCGCTGGTAGCGCCCATGGACATCATGATGGCGATGTCGCGGGTTTTTTCCATAACCAGCATGACCAGTGTTGTCACAATAGAGAAAGAGCCGATAAGCACCACCATGGCCAGCAGAATGAACATGCCGATTTTTTCCAGCTTGAGCGCTGCAAAAAGGTTGGCGTTCATTTCCATCCACGAGCGCACGTAGAAGGGCGAGCCAAGCTCGGTTGAAACTTCAGCAGCGGTTTTGTCCGCCTTGTAAACATCGGCCACGGTCAGTTCCACGCCCGAAAGATAATTTTCCGGCAGGCCCAGCACATCGCGCGCCGCGTTGAGCGTAACAAAACCCAGCGAGGAGTCGTATTCAAACATGCCTGTCTTGAAAATGCCCACCACTTCAAAGGGGCGCACACGCGGCGCGTAGCCCGAGGTGGTTTTTTGCCCTGAGGGCGAAAGCAGGTTCACGCGGCTGCCCATGCCAAGCCCAAGGCGCTTGGCCAGTTCCTCGCCAATAATCAGCCCTGGCGCGCCTTCGCGCTCAAGATCGGCGGCAGAACCAACGCGCATCTGGCGCAGCATGGAAAGCACCGCAGGGGCTGACTGCGGGTCAATGCCCCGCAAGACCACGCCCTTGACGCCGCCGCCAGCGGAAAGCATGACTTCCGTGTAAATAAAGGGGGTTGCCCCGGTCACTCCCTTGACGGAACGCACCCGATCCAGAAGGTCGGTGCGGTTCTCAAAGGCCGAGGGGATGTAGGACATGACAATGGCGTGGGCATTGGCCCCGAGGATTTTGTCCCGCATGTCGGTGGTGAGGCCGTTGTACACGCCAAGCACCACCACCAGCGCGCCAACGCCGATAGCCACGCCCAGGATGGACATGATCGATATGATATAAATGAATGTCTGCTTTCGCCTCGAAAAGAGGTAGCGCAGGGCAACGAATAGTTCAAATGACATTTGCGGCATATTGTCCCACCTTGCCCGGATATTCAAGAGTTATTTTAGACCTGGGACATTGCCTTGCCGCACGACAAGCCAATAACGTCAAGAATTGCTGTGGCAGGTAATGGCAAGAGGTTGCGGGCGCTCTCTTGCCGGGGCCACTGGCGGGGCCAGAGCGCTGTGCAAACACCAGGCGGCAGATTGGCCTGTGTGTTCGGTTCTGCCAGAATGCTGGCAGCTCTTGAGGTGTTTTTTGTCAGTTGCCAGTTTTTCAGTGTGATGCTGATTTGAATTTCTCCCGCCCTGACGGGAAAAATATCAGGCACAAGCCCCCGGCTGGCTGACAACCAGACCGGGGGCCCTCTTTTCGTCCTTGTCCTCAGGGGCAAGACGGATCATTCGCAAGTTTTATTGTTCCGGGTGTTAGCCCCGTTTCATGGCCTCAATAAGTTCGCTCAGTCTGCGCGCCTGCTGGGCAAGATCAGCCACGGCCTTTGTGGCCTGGCCCATCGCTTGCGAGGTCTGGCCGGACATGGCGTTGACCTGCACAATGGACTGGTTGATTTCTTCACTGGCAGCGGATTGTTCCTCACTGGCGGTGGCAATGGCGCTTACCTGATCGGCAGTGGCCTCTACATTGCTCACAATATCCCGCAGGGCGGCACCCGACTGGTTGGCGAACTCAGTGGCCGTATTTACTTCCGCCAGGGCCTTGTCCATGGCTGCCACGCTCTGCGAAGCGCTCTGCTGGATGGCAGATATCGCATTGCCCACATCATTGGTGGAGGCCATGGTTTTTTCCGCCAGTTTGCGCACTTCATCGGCCACCACCGCAAATCCGCGTCCGGCATCGCCAGCGCGGGCAGCTTCGATGGCGGCGTTGAGGGCCAGCAGGTTGGTCTGGTCGGCGATGTCCGAGATCACGTTCATGATCTGGGTAATTGCCTGGGCATGCTGGTTCAGCTTGGTCATGTCGTCCTTGAGCGCCAGCGAAACCTTTTGCACCTGCCCGATGCTTTGGAGGGCGCTTTCCACAATATGAGCGCCACTTTCAGCGTTGGTGCGCGTTTCGGCAGAGACTGCCGAGGCCGAGGAGGCGTTGCGGGCCACTTCCTGCACGGTCACATTCATCTGGTTCATGGCAGTTGCGGCCTCGCTGAGGCGCTGGGCCGACTGCGCTGCTATCTGGTCCGACTGCTCAATCTGCCCGGAAAGCTGGCTTGAGGCGGAAGAAATGATGGCGACCACTTCTTCCAGTTGTCCCGCTGCAGCGAGCATGCCCTCCCGCTTGGCATTCTCTGCCCTTTGGGCCGCTTCTTCAGCGCGCGCGGTGGCAAGCCTGGCTTCTTCGGTTGCCTGCTGGGCGTCTCTGGCTTTTTGCTCGCTTTCTTGCAGCAGTGTTTGGATATTGCCAACCATGTGTTCCATGCCCGATGCCAGCGTGCTGAATTCATCACGGCGTTTTTCTGCGGCAAAGAGCATGGCTTTTTCTGCGGGGGTTGTTTCAAGGCGACCTTCCGCAACAGATTCCGCTATGCCGGAAATACCCCTGAGCAGTCGCGCAATGGCGCGCGCCGCAAAGAAAATGATCAGCCCGACCACAAGGGCGCTTGCAAAAGTCAGCCACATGGAGTTGCCCAGCATTATCCGCATGGGTGTGTAGATTTCGTCTCTGTCCACTTCCAGGCAAAGAACCCAGCCGACTTCCGGCATGGCCCGGTAAAAGACAGACTTGTTGCTGCCGTCTTCACCCGTAAACCTCACCAAACCCTCGGGGCTTTTCAGCATATCCGCAACATGGGGTTTTTTGCTGTCGTCGCGCCCAAAGGCCTTGGGGTCGCGGCTCAGCATCACCATGCCCTTGGTGTCATAGGCATAGATGCCGCCCTTGGTGCCAAAATCTATCTGGCTTGTGGTGGTGCGGGCGAGATTTTCGTTGTCAACGCCTGCCCATACGAGACCTTCGGGCTTGCCATTGCGCATGATGGGCAGGCCTATGATGGTTGCAACCTTGCCTGTGGTTTTGCTGATCACGCCAGTAATGGTTTTCTGGCCTTGCATGGCGCGCTGGTAGTAAGAGCGGTCTGTAAAGCTCACCCCCACGGATTTGCTGGGATGTTTTTCGCCAGCCAGGTGATGGGCAATGGCTATGCCGTCCCTTCCGGCAACACCGCAAAATTCAAAGTTGGAATTGAGCGTCACAAATGTATTCAGCGCCGCATCCGCATCGTTGAACAGGGTGCGCGTCATGACTTCAGGCATTTTATCGTTGACGGCGTCAAGGTATAAAATAACCCGGTTGTCGGCGCCAACCATGGCGAGCGACTCTTCCATCACCTTCAGCATGGCGTGCAGGCCAATGCTTTGGCAGCGCAGCAGCGACCTTGCATCGTTGATAATCTGCTCGCGCAAGTTGCTTTCAGAAATTTTATAGCTCACGCCAGCAACCAGCAGCAGCCCTGCAATTGCCGGAGTAAGAATGGACAGGAGCATCTTGCTCAGCAGCCCCATTTTCATAAGAACCTCCTTGCCCAAACCCATGCGATAAATGTATGCGCCATGTGCGAAAACATGCAAATTGGACTTGGCTTACACTTTTATGAGTATAATTATCGACCAGTGGCGGCAATAGTATATGCCTTTGATTCAAAAATGTTTTTTGACAGGCAATTTTTTTTGACAGGCTGAATTTGTAACTGTTTAAGACTGCTAAACAACAAAAAAGCGCCACCAATGAGGCGGCGCTTTGTGGAGCTAGCGTATCAATACTTTTTAAAGGCGATCAATAAAGGTAGTATACTACCTTTGTTACACTTCCGGGCGCAGCAAGGGGAAGAGAATAACTTCGCGGATTGAGGCGCAGTCGGTAAGCAGCATCACGAGGCGGTCAATGCCCACCCCCTGACCAGCAGCCGGAGGCATGCCGTATTCAAGGGCGCGCAGGTAGTCCTGATCCATACTATGCGCTTCGTCATCGCCTGCTTCGCGTTCGCGCACCTGATCTTCAAAGCGCAGGCGCTGATCCACGGGATCATTGAGCTCGGAAAATGCGTTGGAAAGCTCGCGCCCGGTGATGAACAGCTCAAAGCGGTCCGTCAGTTCCGGATGCTCGTCATTGCGGCGCGAAAGCGGCGAGATTTCCGTGGGGTAATGATAGATGAAGTGGGGCTGAATGAGTTTGCCTTCCACATCAAGATCAAAAAGTTTGGCATGCAGCTTTTGCAGGCTTTCACTGTCGGCGGCCTTTTCGCCGCGTGAGCGGATGTAGGCCTTGACCTTGCCGTAGTCGTTGTAGAATTCCGGCGAATGCCCGCCCACCTGGGTGAGCGAATCGTAGAAGCTGAGGCGCGTCCACTTGCCGGGCGTGAGGTCGATCATTTCGCCCTGATAGGGTACCACGGTGGTGCCGCAGGCAGTCATGGCAAGGTGGGCAAAGAGCTGTTCCGTAAAGTCCATGAGGTCTTCAAACGTGGCATAGGCCCAGTAGAATTCGCACATGGTGAATTCCGGATTATGGCGCGTATCTATGCCTTCGTTGCGGAAGTTGCGGTTCAGCTCAAAGACTTTTTCAAATCCGCCCACCAGCAGGCGCTTGAGGTAGAGTTCGGGCGCAATGCGCAAAAACAGGGGCAGATCAAGGGCATTGTGGTGCGTTTTGAAAGGCTTGGCCGCAGCGCCGCCAGCCAGCGGCTGCATCATGGGAGTTTCCACTTCCATAAAGCCGTGGTCTTCCATAAAGCGGCGGAATTCGCGCACAATCAGGCTGCGTTTAAAGAAAATTTCGCGCGCGCGGGGGGTGACGATAAGGTCAACGTAGCGCTGGCGGTAGCGCGTTTCCATGTCTGTGAGGCCGTGATATTTTTCCGGCAGGGGGCGCATGGAGCGCGTGATGAGCTTGATCTTGCGGCAGGCAATGGTGAGTTCGCCCGTCTTGGTGCGGAACAGGTGGCCGGAAACGCCCACAATGTCGCCCACGTCGAGCTTTTTGACCACAGTGTAGTTGGCTTCATCCATGTGTTCGCGCGAGGCGTAACACTGGATGCGGCCACTCTGATCCATAATATGGAAGAAGGCCACCTTGCCGAACGAGCGCAGGGAAACTATGCGGCCCGCAATGGCAAACACGTCCTCCTGACTGTCCAGGGAGTCGCCTTCGAGAGCGCCGAATTTGTCCAGCACCCAGGCAACGTCGTGTTCCTTGCGGAAGTCGTTGGGAAAAAGCGGTACGCCCGCATCCAAAAGGTCGCACGATTTGACAACTCTGTTTTTGACAACTTCGTTGAGGCCTTCGCGCGCGGCGAAACTTTCCAGCATGGGCATAAAATAGCCCGCATGCTGCGACTTGGTACCCAGCTTGATAGCCGGCTTGCTGTTTTTCTTTTCCCGAGTATCCACGTAACGACTCCTGAGTGGCCCATACCTGAAAGGAGCGTTACGGTATGCCATTCACGCTTGGGCGTCAAGATTGTGAGGAATGTGTCTGCAACTTGCTGTAAAATCGTGGTTTGTTGGATGCTCATACTGTTGATGCGACTCTGGCGCAACAGGAAACATCAATGCACGCGGCGGCTTATACCCGCGTCAGTCGGGGCTTTGCGCCCCCTTGAAGTTTTGACCTGTTTACGTATATAAAGCCCTTTTACACGATACAACCGCCGTCAGAATCAAGCTGGCGGCTTTTTCAAGGAAAGCATCATGCAAAAATTTACAGCCTCCTTTCTGGGGCGCGACTGCCCCGGCGTGGTGGCCAACGTCAGTCGCATTCTTGAAGACAGCGGCTGCAACATCGAAGAAGTGACCCAGACCATCCTTTCCGGCGAATTCGCGGCTATCTTTGTTGTTGCCGCGCCGGAAGAAAACGCGGAAACCCTGCGCGCCAAGCTGAGCTCCGGGCTGGAATCCGCCAAGGTTGATCTTTCCGTCCTCGTGCGGCCCGCAATCAAGGGGCAGTGGGGCACCGACCTGCACTGCGAACCCTTTGTGGTCACAGCCGACGGGCCGGACAAGCCCGGTCTTATCGCCGCCATGAGCCGCGTGTTTGCCCAGCACGGTGTGAACATTGAAAGCCTCAAGGCCATTCTGGGCGAGGGAGGCAACAACCATGCGCTTTTTGTGTTTGAAGTCATGGTGCCTGACAGCGTTGACATGGGCCGCCTGCGCCGTGAGCTTGACTGCGAAGGGCAGAAGCGCGATCTGCGCGTCAGCGCCCAGCACAGGGATATTTTTGAGGCTGTGCATCGGGTGAATTCTTTTTAGACCTCACGTTGCCGAGGCGCATGCACCACCGGTCTGCGCCTGAAACAGGGCACGACCCGGTTTCAGAAACGATGCACATTCCCCTGAACGCCCGGTTTTGCGCGTCAGGGCAAAACCGCCTTCCGGGCGGGGCCGCCACATGGCAGCCTGACAGCCCGAACATACAGGAAGACCTCCATGCTTTCAGAACGCGAAGTTATAAGCACCCTGAACATGCTCCGCAACGAGCATCTTGACGTGCGCACAGTCACCCTTGGCGTGAGCCTGTTTGACTGCGTCAGCCACGACCTTGATCTTTTTACCGCCAACGTTAAGGCCAAGCTGCGCCGCTACGCCTCGCAGCTCGTGAGCGTGTGCAACGAAGTGGGCGACAAATACGGCATCCCCGTGGTGAACAAACGCATCAGCGTGAGCCCCATTGCCGTGGTGGGCGCGCCCTTTGGCCCTGACGGCATGGTGCGCGTGTGCAAGGCCCTTGACGAGGCCGCCAAGGAAGCGGGCGTTGATTTTCTGGGCGGTTTTTCTGCTCTGGTGGAAAAGGGCTTTGCCAAGGGCGACCGCGCTCTGATTGAAGCGCTGCCCCAGGCCCTGGCCGAAACCGACCGCATCTGCTCATCCATCAATGTGGCGTCGTCCCGCAGCGGCATCAATATGGATGCTGTGGCCCTCATGGGGCAGCAGATCCTCAAGGTGGCCGAAGCCACCGCCGAACGCGGCGGCATCGGCTGCGCCAAGCTGGTGGTATTTGCCAACATTCCGCAGGATGTTCCCTTCATGGCTGGCGCTTACCTTGGCGTGGGCGAGCCTGACGTTGTTATCAACGTTGGCGTTTCCGGCCCCGGCGTGGTCAAAAAAGCCCTGGATCGCGCGCGCGAAGCCGGGCACAACGGCAAGGGCGGCCGCCTTACCCTGCTGGATATGGCCGAAGTCATCAAGCGCACGGCCTACAAGGTGACGCGCGTGGGTGAGATGATCGGTACCGAAGTGGCTACCCGTCTGGGCCTGCCCTTTGGTGTGGCCGACCTTTCCCTGGCTCCCACGCCTGCGGTGGGCGATTCAGTGGGCGAAATTTTCCAGAGCATGGGCCTTTCGAGCATCGGCGCGCCCGGCACCACTGCCGTGCTGGCCATGCTCAATGATGCGGTGAAAAAGGGCGGCGCGTTCGCTTCCTCGTCCGTGGGCGGTCTGTCCGGCGCGTTTATCCCCGTGTCGGAAGATTCCAGCATCGAGGCTGCGGCCACTTCCGGCCTGCTCAGCCTTGAAAAGCTGGAAGCCATGACAAGCGTGTGTTCTGTGGGGCTGGACATGATCGCCATCCCCGGCGACACGCCCGCTTCGACCATTTCGGGCATCATTGCCGACGAAATGGCCATTGGCGTCATCAACACCAAGACCACGGCTGTGCGCCTTATTCCCGTGCCCGGCAAGGGCGTTGGCGAAGAAGTGTCTTTTGGCGGCCTGCTCGGCAAGGCGGCCATTATACCCGTGCCCAAGGGCGATGCCACAGACTTTATCGGCCTTGGTGGGCGCATTCCTGCGCCGATTCACAGCCTCAAAAACTAGGCTGGTTAAACTTTAGCTGTTTTAAAAGCTGACATAATTCCTTTACGGCGTGGAATCTTTGAGATTCCGCGCCGTTTTTTATGGTCGACCGGCGCAATAAAATCATCCAGTGAACTTTTCTATTTGCGCCAATACGATGGCTTGCTGTATGTTCAGATGCAGAAACCTTGTCCAGGACGTAATAATGCCTCAGTATTTTATCTACGGTCAAAAAGAAATCGGCTTCCTCTCCCGCAAAGACAAACGTCTGGCCGTTGCCATTGAACGCATAGGCCCCATTCAGCGCGAGGTACGCCCCGACCTGTTTGACGCGCTCATGCATTCCATAGTCGGGCAGCAGATTGCCACCAAGGCGCAGCAGACCGTGTGGGCGCGGCTTGTGCTTGCCCTTGGCGAAGTGACGCCTGAAACCATTGACGGCGCAGAGACTGCCACGTTGCAGGCAGTGGGGCTTTCCTTCCGCAAGGTCGGCTACATGAAGGCAGCCGCGCGCAAGGTGCTGCTGGGAGAATTGGACGTGGAGGCCCTGAGGCTCATGGACGATGCCAGTCTCTGCACCACTCTGTGCGCGCTGGACGGGGTTGGCGTGTGGACAGCCGAAATGCTCATGCTGTTTTCCCTCCAGCGGCCTGATGTGCTCAGCTTTGGCGACCTTGCCATCCTGCGGGGCCTGCGCATGCTGCATCGGCATCGGGAAGTCAGCCGCGATCGCTTTGAAACCTATCGCCGGCGCTACAGTCCTTATGGGTCGGCGGCAAGCCTGTACCTGTGGGCCATAGCAGGCGGGGCTCTGCCCGATCTTTCCGATCCGGCAGCTTCCAAACGCTGAGAACGCTGATCCCATCTTCAGGCAGTAGGGGCCTCACCGCAATTCAACGTTGCACTGTCATGTTGCGCGTAACACAGGTAATTCTTGCTATCGTATATTAGATATTTACGTTTTTTCATCCTAAACAGGATTGATAGCTATCAGCGCGAAATGGCAGTGTAAAAATTCCTATCACGCTCGTAGTAATTTCTTGTGAAAATAAGTATAATTGATATATTGGAAGTCACGTTTTGTCCGATAAGCACACTGGAATAGACCAGTCTTACAGGATTTCAGGGGTAGTTTGATTTTTCACATGGTAATTAGCCTTTCGGTCATTCAGTGCGTAGACGCAACGCAAAAGGGGTAGTGATGAAACTCGGATTACTTGCGAAAATGGGAATTTCCATCCTCACTCCGGCAATAGTGGGGCTGATGCTTGTGGCAGGGGTTTGCTACAAGATGTCAGAAGAAATCCTGCGGGAGCAGATTGCCACAGATATGGATGCGCTGCTTGAATGCCAGAGCATCGGGCTTGACGCGGTGTTCACGGGGATAGAACAGAGCCTGCAAACCATGACCGAGAACCAGCGCATCCAAGATCAGGTGCTGGCTTATACTGAAGGCAGGTCAGGCATTTTTGAAGGCCCGTTGTTTACCAGGGCAGATCGGGCCCTTGAGTCTTTCGTGACCAGCAATGACATCGTGTATTACGCAGGAATAATTGCCGTAGACGGCATGGTTCTGGGACACCGTATAGAAAAGCAGCAAGGCCCAAGCAAGTTTGTTGGCGGCGATTTTTCCGACCGCGAATACTTTAAGAAAAGCAAAAATGGTCAGTCCAGCGTTGTAGGTATCAAGAGCGCAAGCACAGGCGAGTTTGCCACGGTCATTGCAATGCCGTTGAAGCTGAACAACCAGACCATTGCCGTGCTGGCCGCTGGCATTGATAATAAGATTCTGGCCCAGAATACCACCAATAAAATAAAGGTGGGGCAAAAGGGTTTAGTGTACGTATATGATTTGAAAGGGAATATTGTTCTGCATCCAGATAGGGCTGCGCTTGGTCGCAACGACAGCAAGCTGCCCCATGTGGCCCAACTGCTGGAGCAAAAAAATGGCCGCACCCGTTTTGTAAACGACAAGGGTGAAGACAAGGGGCTGTACTACAAAACTCTGCCCCATGAGGGTTGGATTTTGTGCGTGGAATTTGACCGTGGCGAAATCTTCAAGCCCATCAGCGACCTGCTGACCAACGCCAGCCTGCTGACTCTGGCTTGTGCGCTGATAGTCGGAACCATGATCTTTTTCTCGGCCCGGGGCATTGTGCGTATGGTGGGAGGTATTTCAGGCGTGGCCGAAGCCGTTGCCGGCGGCCGCCTTGAAACCAACGACAAAGAACGTGCTCTTTTTGATGCCGCTGAAAAGCGCGGTGACGAGTTCAGCACCCTTGCGGCGGGCATGCGGCGCATGGTGCAAAGCCTCAGGCACCTTCTGAGCGAAAGTGAACACAAAACCCAGGCTGCGCAGCAGGCTACGCAAGAGGCGGAAAAAGCCACAGCCAGAGCCGAAGAAGCTGCACGTCAGGCCGAGAGCGCCAAGCGCGAGGGCATGCTGACGGCAGCGGGGCAACTGGAAGAAGTGGTGAGCGTTATTTCCGCCGCTTCCACAGAGCTTTCCGCACAGATCGAGCAGTCGGACAAGAGCGCCGTGGAATCCGCACAGCGTCTGGCCGAGGCCGCCACTGCCATGAATGAAATGAACGCCACTGTGCAGGAAGTCGCCCGCAATGCTTCCGCTGCTTCGGCGGTGTCTGCGGAAACGCGGGCCAATGCCGAAAGCGGAGCGAATATTGTGGAAAACGCCTTGCAGAGCATCGGTCAGGTGCACAAGGTTTCGCTGGCGCTCAAGGGCGACATGACCACGCTGAACCAGCATGCTCAGGCCATCACCCAAATCATGAACGTGATCTCGGACATCGCCGACCAGACCAACCTGCTGGCGCTCAATGCCGCCATTGAGGCCGCCCGCGCGGGTGACGCCGGGCGCGGTTTTGCCGTGGTGGCCGATGAAGTGCGCAAGCTGGCAGAAAAGACCATGGCCTCCACCAATGACGTGGGCAATGCCATTTCTGCCATTCAGGGAAGCGCAGGAAAGAGTGTGGCCGCCATGGACAATGCGCTGGCAGAGGTGGAAAAGGCCGCCGAGCTTGCAAAGCAGTCCGGCGAGGCCTTGCAGGGAATTGTGACCAAGGTCGAGGAATCGGCAGATCAGGTGAGCGCCATTGCCACGGCCAGCGAGCAGCAGTCCGCAACCAGCGACGAGATAAACCAGTCCATTGTCAGCGTTAACGAAATGTCCAGCCAGACGGCGCAGGCCATGGGCGAAGCTTCCCGTGCCGTGAGCGAGCTTGCCCGGCAGGCCGAGCGCATGAGTGAGCTTATCAGCGAAATGAAGCGCGGCTAGTTCTGCGCACAGCTCAATGGCAAGCAGCCCCGGAATGCGATATTCCGGGGCTGCTTGCGTTGAACTGTAGGCCGTTGGTTTATCAGTGCATGCTCGGAGCCAGAAAATACTGCCACACGAGGGTAAGCAGCAAGAGGCTGAGCGAAATGGTCAAAAAACGGCGCACAGCCGCAGGCCCCACGCGAATAGCCAAGCGGCTTCCCATCCAGTTGCCGAGGCAGCAGGCCGCGGCCATTGGCAGGGCCAGACTCCACACCACCACGCCGTTGACGATGAAAACCACGGCTCCGGCAAAGTTTGAGGCAAGGTTGAGCACCTTGGAGGTGGCGGAGGCTTCCATCAGCCCCATGCGCAGA
>NZ_DASQOG010000098.1:0-12860 GCF_035644575.1 Desulfovibrio sp.
GGTATGGCGCGGTTGGCCTCGGCTTCTTCCTCAATACGGCGGGGCATGCTTTCGCCCCTGCGGGCCAGAATATACAACAGAGCGCATTGGGAGGTGGCCAGCAAAAACCATATCCAGAACATAGGCACTCCTTCATGTTATTGTTGGATGAATCAGCAGTCGGCAGCAAGGACGTGGTTCCTTTGCAGCGCTTGCTATAAACGCATGTCAGGCAAGCCATGCCGGAGCAGGACGCAATAACGCCCTGCCGCAGCGCAAATTCTATTGGGGCAAGGGAGCGCAGTCTTCCGGCGCAAGCGGCGCATCGTGGGTGCGCTTGCCCTCCAGCCGTACGTTCATGCCGTTCTTCAGGCTGATGACGCCCTCGACTTTATCGGCAGAAGCAAGGCGCCCCTTGAATGAATGCCCGGATGAATGGTGCGCCTCAATATCATTGTTACGCACCGTTCCATCTATGTGGTACACGTCAACCTTGCCGTTGTACAGACGCAGGTGCACCACGCCGCGCACCGTGCCTTGAGCGGAAACGCACACGCCCACACGGTATGTTGATGAATAGAGCGAGCCTGTCCAGAGTTCGCGCACTTCCACAGGGGTGTTGGCAGCAGACGGCATTGCCGCATCCGCGGCGGAAAGCGGAGTATCTTTCTGTTCGCCGCGCTGTTCCGCCGTAGTGCTGGAGGCTTGTTCCTGATGGACTTGAACCTCGGCAGCGCGAGCCGCAAAAACACCCACGGTCATCAGGCAAAAGCAGACGCAAAGCGCCGCAAGACACAAAACTGCATATTTCAGCCGCGTGCGCCTGAGCCGTACTGCCCGCGTTGCCTGTGCAGCCCTGGAGCATGCACGCAGTGAATTTTGATCTAATTCCATATATTCCTGCGCCTTCCGCACTTGGGCAGAAGACTGATTGACAAGTTCAGCTGTCAGTTGCGGCGCAAGCCGGCAAAAACGGCCTGATGCGCCTCCACCATGGCTGTGAAGGAAAAATCCCGCTCCACGCGCAAACGCCCGGCCTGCCCCATGGCGTCGCACAACGCGCCGTCTTCAAGCAGACGGCAGCAGTTTTCCGCAAGGGCCGCCACATCCCCAGCATGCGAAAGCAGACCGTTCTGCCCGTTCTCCACCAGCCGGGGAATGCCCCCAACCGATGTGGCGCACACGGGCAGGCCGCAGGCCATGGCCTCAAGAATCACATTGGGCTGGCCTTCGCGCACGGATGAAAGTGCGAAGATGCGCCCAGCAGCATAGTGCCCGCGCATATCAAGTCCGCCGGGGATAAAGTCCACATTGCTTCCTGCGGCGTGCTGCGCGGCCCACTGATGCAGGTTGGCTTCTTCCGGGCCATCACCCACAATGCGCAAACGCGCCGAGGGGTGGCGTTGCAGCACAATCTCAAAGGCGCGCAAGAGGGTCAGATGATCCTTGTCGCCCGCAAGGCGCGCCACACAGACAATCTCTGGCGCACGAGCCGAGGGCGCAGCCCCTGACGGCGCAAAAAATTCCGTATCCACCCCGTTGGGAATGTAGCTCAACCGGGATTGCGGCAGACCAAAATACAGCAAAATTTCATGCAGTGCTTCGGAATTGCAGATCATGTGATCCGTAAGCCGCCAAAGCCAGCGTTCATGCTGCCGCTTGGGGCCGCCGCCGCCACGGCAGGTTCCCACAATACGCGGGGCTGTTTTTTCGCCAAGCCAGCCCAGCCGGCCCCAGATGCGCCCCCAGATATTGGGCAGGGCCGTGCAAGGCACAATGACATCTGGCTGCAACCTGCGCAGCTTTGAATACAGGGCTGCAAAAAACAGAGGCGGCACCTTGCGGTCATGCCCCATATGGTGCAGCTCTATGCCCGCCTCCCGCGCGGCTTCATCCAGATCAGTGGGGCCAGTGAGCGTAAGCATGACCGGCGTGAAACGAGTTCGATCCAGACGGCGGGCCAGTTCAAGAGTCTGGCGTTGCGTGCCGCCATAACAAAGATCCTCCATAAAAAAGAGGATGCGCTGTGGGATGGTCATGCTTCTCCTTCAGATAGCCGGACGGCGGAAAGTTGCGGCGCAAAAGCCGAACTGCCGTATGCATTATTGTATGCATTCCGCCCGGTTTTGCAAGGCCGCCCAAGCCATCACCTCATAATACATTTAAAATACAAGCAATTATTTTATGTCGCCCTAGGCATCCCCCCAGGTGAGCGGCTTGCGCGCGCCCCGGATTGCCATGCGCCCTGCTTGGGCTTACAACTAAGGAATGACTGACTGCACCAACGACGCCTCCTTCAATCATCAGACAGACAAACCCGCCCTGCGCGTGATTGTGAGCCTTGATGTGGAAGAAGAGGGGCTGTTTTCCGGCAATTATGCGGCGCAAGGCTGCGGCGTGCGCAATGTGGCCCTGCTGCGCAGGCTTGCCCCCCTCACCAGCGAACTGGGTTTTCCACTCACGCTGTTTTGCGCGCACACGGTTTTTGCCAATGCCGAAGCCTGCTCCCATCTGGCCTGGATGCGCGACCACTGCGATGCGGAAATCGCCGCGCACCTGCACCACTGGAGCACACCGCCGCTTGGGGACGACGTGGCGCAACCCGCCACGCAAAAACAGGGGCCGCCTACCCGCACTGACCGCTTGCCGCGCGAATTGCTGCGTCAGCGCCTGCGCACCCTGCTGGATGCCGGACGCGAATTTCAGAGCGCGGATCTGACCAGCTTCCGCATGGGGCGCTGGGATCTCAAATCGGTTGTGCGCCCCTTGCTGGCGGAGGAAGGCATCACCTTTGACAGTTCGGTGTGCCCCTTGCGTGATTTCCATGACGGGCCGGATCATTTTCTTGCGCCCTCCGATCCGTACTGGCTTGAGGACGCCCCCGGCCTGCTGGAATCGCCGGTTACGCAGATTCCACTTTCGCGCACGCTGGCGCGGCTGTGGCATGGTTGCGTCAGAGGCGCGGCCTGGGCCGATTCCTTTCATTTCTGGGGAGCGTTGAGCCCTAACCCGGTATGGCACAGCGCCGCCGTCATGCGGGCGGCTACACGTCTGCACATGGCACGCGGCGGGCGGGTTTTGAGCCTGTTCTGGCATTCGTCGGAAATGCTCCCTGGCGGCTCGCCCAACATTCCCGATCAAAAAGCCGCCGATGCCCTGTACAAAAAAATTTATGATTTTCTGGCGTGGCTGGCGCGCAATTACGCAGTGCGCGGGCTCACCGCAGCCCAACTGCGAGAGCAGGCCCCCTGCCTTGACTTCGGCCCCCGCCCGGCAGGCAAGGGAGACTGGTGATGCCCCGCGTGGTCTTTGTGCTGCTGGATGGCCTTGCCGCCGCCACAGCCCGCCGCTGTATGAGCTACATGCAATCGCTCGTCGATGCGGGGCTGGCGCGCCATACGGAATTGCAAGGCGAACTGCCGCCGCTCTCCCGCCCCATTTACGCCACCCTGCTCACAGGTCTGCGCCCGGCGCAAAGCGGCATCATGCATAATGATGATGCCCGGCTCAGCCCCGCGCCCACCATTTTCAGCCGTGCGCAGGCCGCAGGCCTGACCACCGCCGCCGCTGCCTACCACTGGATGAGCGAACTGTGCAACGTGGCCCCCTTTGAGCCGGGGCGTGACCGTATTACAGACAATGCGGCCCTGCCCATTGCCCACGGCCTGTTTTACTGCACGGATGCCTACCCGGACGATGAGCTTTTTCACGATGCGGCCTGCCTGCGGCGGCGCCATGAGCCGCATCTGTTGCTGGCGCACAGTATGGGAATTGACAACGCGGGCCATCTGCACGGCGCAGACAGCAAGGAATACCGGGATGCCGCCCGCAGGGCCGATGGGCTGCTGGCCCGCTGGCTGCCGGAATGGACGGCGGCAGGGTCTGCGGTGCTGGTCACCAGCGATCACGGCATGGACGCTGACGGCAGCCACAACGACAACAGCGAAGCCGCCCGGCGGGTTCCCCTGTGGCTGGCGGGCGAGGGTTTTAAAAACACCCCGTTGCCCGCAGATCAGACGCAGATTGCAGGGCTTGTATGCCGTGCTCTCGGCATTGAATAACACCCTGCACCTCTACCAATATCATGCGGCAGAACATGTTTAACGGCTATGTATGGATTTTGCTGGCTGCCCTTCTGTGGTCGCTGCTGGGCGTTGTTTCCAAGTTTTGCCAGCATGCGGGTGTATTGCCGCTTGAAACGGCCTTTTGGCGGGCGGCCATAGGCTGCGCCTTTTTCCTGACGCATGCCGCTCTGACCGGAGGGCTGCGCATTCCCTTGCGCCATGTCCTGACATTTATGCTCTTTGGCGCATGGGGCGTTGGGGTGTTTTTCGGGGCCATGCAAATGGCCATCAAGCTCAGCGGCGGCGCAACCGCCGTGGTGCTGCTGTATACGGCCCCGGTGTGGGTGGCTGTTTTTTCGCGCTTTCTGTTTGGCGAACATATCACACGGCGCAAGGCGCTGGCCGTGCTCATTGCCCTTTCCGGCACAGCGATGGTCTGTTTTTCCGGCGGCAGCCTGCCGGGCGAAACATCCCTTGCGGGCATTGGTTTTGGCCTGCTCTCCGGCCTGTGCTACGCCACGCACTATCCCTTTTACCGCTGGTGGCAAAGCCGCTACTCCACAGCCAGTATTTATGGTTTCATGCTGCTGGGCGGCGTGGCGGCTCTGGGCATCAGCGGCCCGGTCAATGTGGATCACGCCCCGGACACATGGGGCTGGCTGTTCGCCCTAGGGCTGCTCACCTGCTACATGGCCTACATCTGCTACGGGCAGGGGCTGAAACGCATCAGTCTAGTGCGGGCAGCAGTTACCTGCCATCTCGAGCCTGTACTCGGCACTCTTTGGGTCTGGCTGTTCTGGAACGAGAGCTTTAGTGCCTCAGGCTGGATGGGCGGCGCGCTGGTTCTCAGCGCGGTATTTCTGCTGACCACGGACAAAACAAGCGAATAGTGCTGATGGCTGAATGATCTTGCACTAAAGCCCGAAAGTGCCCACGTGCCCCCTTCCACCAACTACAAACCCCACCGGGCATTCAAAGATGCAGCGTACGGACTGCCGTGCTTTGTTTGCCTGATGGGGTATATTTATCGGGCTGATCTTGCCCTGACAGATCGAAGCGTTAGCGCTGGCCGATCACATCCAGAAATACCAAGGGTACGTTGCCGCTGCATTTGAGCGCATGGGTGTCGCCAGGACGGGCGATGGTGATATCGCCGCCTTTTACCGGAGTTTCCTTGCCCGCGCTGTCGGTGAACACGCCCTCGCCGGAAACGATGATGTAAGCGTCTTCATTGTTTTCATGCTTGTGCATGCCAATGGAAGCGCCCGGTTGCAGGGTCATCCAACCGATTTCCTTGATAACCATGTCCTTGGAGGCATCGTTGCGGGTAAAGCCGAACTGACCAAACAGGGTTCCCTGGCCGCCCGCCACCTTATCGCGGTTCCAGGTTTTCAAAGAATCTTTGGGGTAGAGCTGCGGTTCACCCGCAAGAGCCGTTCCGGCAAACACCAGAGAACACAGCGCTGCGGCAAAAAGCATCTTTTTCATGATCACACTCCCGTTACATGAACACACTCTATAAATGCACATAACGCAATGAAATCACAGAACAACAAAAACATATCGGCACACAGGCGGCAATCTGCTGCTGACACTTTGAGCATACGCCCGCACAATGCCGCCCGCAAGTGAATAATTTCCCAATCAAAACGCCGAAGTCTCTCCCCAACCGGCCTTGCCCCTTGTGGCCTGCGCATGCTTGGTGTATAGGCAAAAGCCTACGCCCTGCCGAATGTGCAAACATTGCGGCACGGTTGCATATTTATGGAGCAAGCCCGCTCCGTACTGCAAAAAAATTCACGCATGGAGGCTGCGTTCCTGATGCCCTTGCCCAGAGGGCACACGCAGAACATTATGAGCAATATCATTCTGACCGGGGATCGCCCCACGGGTAAGCTGCACATCGGGCACTTCGCCGGATCGCTCAAGCAGCGCGTTTTGCTGCAAAATTCCGGCAAATTTGATGAAATCTACATCATGCTGGCCGATGCGCAGGCTCTGACCGACAATGCCGACAATCCTGAAAAAGTGCGCAACAACATTCTTGAAGTGGCGCTGGACTACCTTGCCTGCGGCATTGACCCGGAGAAGTCCTCCATCTTCATTCAGTCCCAGTTGCCGCAGCTTTATGAGCTGAGCTTTCACTATATGAACCTTGTCACCGTGTCGCGCCTGCAGCGCAACCCCACGGTCAAGGCAGAGATTGCCCAGAAAAATTTTGAGCAGAGCATCCCCGTGGGATTCTTCACCTACCCCATCAGCCAGGCGGCAGACATCACGGCTTTTGAAGCCACCGCCGTGCCGGTGGGCGAAGACCAGAAGCCCATGCTGGAACAGACAGTGGAAATCGTGCGCAAGTTCAACAGCACCTACGGCGAAACCCTGGTGGAACCGCAGATATTGCTGGAACAGAACGCCGCCTGCCTGCGCCTGCCCGGTATTGACGGCAAGGCCAAGATGAGCAAGTCCATCGGCAACTGCATCTATCTGAGTGATTCCGAAAAGGAAGTTCACGACAAGATTTTCAGCATGTTCACCGACCCCGGCCACCTCAAGGCTTCCGACCCAGGCAAGATTGAGGGCAACACCGTGTTCACCTATCTGGACGCCTTCGCCGTGCCGGAAGACTTTGCCAAGTTCAATTCGCCCTACCCCAACCTGGACGAAATGAAGGCCCACTACCAGCGCGGCGGCCTTGGCGACGTGGCGGTAAAAAAATTCCTCAACGAAGTCATGCAGCAGATCCTCGGCCCCATCCGCACCCGCAGGCAGCAATACGAACAGGACATTCCTTTCGTCATTGACGTGCTCAAGAAAGGTACGGAAAAGGCCTACGGCAAGGCCGCCAAAACCCTTGAAAAGGTTCGCCGGGCCATGAAGCTGAACCACTTTGAAGCGGGCCTCAAGCTGCAATCCAAATAAATAGCCCACTCAGGCGGGTTGCCCGAAGCGCAGATAATTGCGCCGTACCATACCAGCCATCCCCGGCAGTGCCATCAGGCGGTGCCGGGGATTTTTGCTTTTTCAGCAGGGTGCGGCTCATGACAGGCTTGACATTGGTTCTATATCGAAATAAATTCCCCACATGAAGACCGATCACATTGTTGCCCTCATAGGCCGGGTGCGAGAGCAGGCCAACAACCTTATAGTTGCCGAGCTTGATAAGCGCGGACACAGCGGCATGGCCCCCTCGCACGGCGCCATTTTGCAGGCTCTGTTTACGCGCGGGCCCATGCATATGAGCGCGCTTGCCGAAGCCATAGGCAAACAAAAAAACACCGTGACCACTCTGGTCGGCAAACTGGAGCAGGCAGGCTACGTAAACAAATCCCCCTCGCAGGAAGATTCGCGGGTTACGCTGGTTTCACTTTCCGGCAAAGCGCTTTCCGCCAAGGCTGATTTTGACGCAATTTCCCAAACTCTGCTGGATGCCGTGTGGGGCGACATGCCCCAAGCCGACAGGGAAACCCTTGTTGCCGGACTGGAAAGAGTGCTGCGCAACATCAGCCTGAAAACCATACTCTGATACCCGAAAAGCATCCAACGCGCTGTGCTTTGGATGTTTTTTTGTGAAACAATAGTTCGACATAGAACAAAAAGGGAGAACATTATGCAAAAGGTTATTGATTTTCTTGCAGCCAACACCACGGTTTTTCTTGCCACCTCTGATTCCGGCGCTGCCCGGGTGCGGCCCTTCCAGTTTCAATTTGCGGAAAATGGCCGCCTGTGGTTCTGCACCGCGCGCTCAAAAGAAACCTTTGCCCAGTTGCAGAGCGACTCCCGGCTGGAGTTTGCCTGCATGTCGCCCAAGATGGAAACCCTGCGCGTAAAAGGTCAGGCCAATCTTGACGATGACATGACGGTCAAACGGCGCATCATTGAAAACAATGGCCTTGTGCGCTCCATCTATGGCTCGGCTGAAAATCCTGACTTTACGGTTTTCAGCGTTGATCACGGTACGGCCTTCATGTTTGATTTCAGCGGCAATCCGCCTCAGTCTTTCAGCTTCTAGAACGATAAACCGTACCTTCAGTCACGCAGGTCACGCAGAGCTCATTTCTGCGGCTGGCGTGCGTGGCTGAAGGTGCGCCCTCCCGGCAATAGTCATGCCCTGCCCCTATCAGTACATCGGTTGCTTCGGATCGGCATGCGGGGGTATACAGAGATTGCGGGCAAAGGCGCAGTGACTTTTACGCCTTCGGGGGGTTCAGATGTATACTTTTGACCTGCTGTGTTTCTGTATTTCTGTGGCTCTGTACGCCGCATACAATCTCTATATCCGTTTCAGGGAATCATCCAATCCCGGCTACACAATCCACGGCATATCGCGGACGGCAAGGGTTCAGTGGGTGGCGTCCATTCTTGAAAAAAAGAATGGCATTCTTGCCGTGCAAACTCTGCGCAACGCCACCATGGCCTCAACCTTCATGGCCTCAACAAGCGTTCTGCTGGCCGTGGGCGTGCTCTCCCTTACTGGCAATGGGGAAAATGTCCGGCATACATGGCACTCGCTGAACTTTTTTGGTTCTGTGGAGCCGGGCATGTTTGCCTTCAAGATTCTCGCCCTGTTGCTGAATTTTTTTCTGGCTTTTTTTTGCTTTGCCTCATCGCTCAGGCTCTACACGCATGTGGCCTTTATGCTTGGGGCGGAAGCCGGGCAACATAATTCCGACCAACTTGGCAGCATGGCAGAAAAATACCTTAATATGGGCGCAAACCATTTTTATTTGGGAATGCGCGCCTTCTATTTCACTGTGCCGCTGGTTTTCTGGATTTTTGGCGCGCAGTTCATGATTTTTGGCACTGTCTTTTTGATCAGCATTATTTTTGTTCTTGATAAAACGCCATAGCACAAATCGAATCAGATATAATCTTGAATTTTCCCAGGCTTTCCTTGGTAATTTCGAAAAAATATTATATATTTAAGCATACCATAACACCACTACATTATTTTTTGTTTAACCTTTCATGAATACTGTTATATAAACAAATTATTCTTACATAAACAACAGTACAATATTTGATATTATTCCTCTTAAATGACTCATATCAATCTTCATTCCTGCCACACAGCGTATTTGACTAACTGACGCGAACATTTTTTGTAAGCAAATTAATGAAGTACTCACCGCACTTATCACTATCATGCATGTTTTATATGCAGTGTAGTTATTGTCGCGCATCGTTCTAATATTAGAGCATGTTCGATATAATTGACGGCTTAGTAGGCAAGAGGTACTTTATTCTTGTCAAAGAATGTTTGTAATCAAACGGAAAAGTCAACCATGGGAGGGAAAGGCATGAAGATTGTATTTTCTGGATTGGTGCTTGGACTTATGACTCTGTGTTTGGTGGGTTGCAGCAAAAATGCCCCGCAACCTTCTGCCCAGCCAAATGAAACGCTGGTGGTGAGCTCTGAGATTGAGAGCACGGTGGCAAAGGTTGAAGCTGTTGATCTCAAAGCGCGCAAGGTAACCTTAAGCAGCCTTCAGGGTGATCTGTTTATCATTCACGTGAGCAAGGAAGCCGTTAATCTGCGGCGCGTAAAGAAAGGAGATATGGTCGATATTTCCTACGGGCGTGAACTGACAGTGTGGTTGGCGGAGCCTGGTTCTGTGGCTGACGAACAGGCTACGGCTGTAGTCAGGGCCAAACCCGGATCCCAGCCGCAGGGCATGGGAGTAAGAGAATCGAACTTTACCGCCAAAATACTTGCCATGGATAAAGTCAACGAGCTGGCCAAGCTTGAACTCGCCAACGGCTCTGTGGTGGTGGTCAAGGTGCAAAATCCAGAGAACCTCAAAAAACTCAAGGTCGGGGATACGCTGGGCATAAGCTATCTTGAGGTTGTCGATATCGCCGTACGGAAGGCTTCCAAGCAGGGCTCCAAGCAGGGTTCCAAGCGTTGATTCTATAAGCCCGGTGTACCCAAAGGCCATATTAATGAGGGGAATGATCAATGAACGGGAAAATTCTTCGGCGTTTGATGATCTACTTATCCCTGCTTGCACTTGTGGTCGTTGCTCTTCCCGCGCCCTCTGTGGCAGACAGCGCGGCATCCATCAATTATGATGTTACTGCTGCGTTAAACCAGTTATACGTTTCAAGCCCAGCGGCAAAAAAAATGGGAAGCGCAGCCAAGGGAATCCTTGTCTTTCCCAATATAGTCAAGGGCGGCCTTATCATTGGCGGTCAATTCGGCGAAGGAGCCCTGAGGGTTGGAGGCAAAACCAAGGGCTTCTATCGTAGCGTTGCTGCATCCTACGGGTTGCAGGCCGGTATACAGAAGTTTGGTTACGCCCTGTTTTTTCTTTCGGATGACGACCTGAAGTATCTGAAAAGCAGTGGCGGATGGGAGATAGGTGTCGGCCCCAGTGTGGTTGTTGTGGATGAGGGGATGGCCAGATCATTTACCACTACCACGGCTCGCTCTGGGGTGTACGCATTTTTCTTCAACCAGAAGGGGCTGATGGCTGGCTTGGGCATTCAGGGCAGCAAAATAACTGAAATACATCCGGGCAAGTAGCCTCTGTTTTTTCACATACTCGAAATCCAGCCTTGTAAAATGTATAAACGGCGGCTTACGGTTCAAGGTAGGCCGCCGTTTTTTGCGCGCATGCGGTTGAAGATAGTGAATCCTTGGTGGGGTCACACTCGTTATTGTGAAGTGCAATCGCAACCTGAACCGCCTGCCGATCTCCCCCTCTCCCCTTTCTTCTGAAAAGCGTACGATCTTTGCCGCTAACATCCCTGACCTCTTGATTGTTTTTTAGCCTGATATTACACAAGTTGATAATAAGTTATCCAACATGCGTGGCTGGATTGCTCAAATGGGTCCTCCTGCCGGGTGCAATTGCAGACAGCTTGCAGGCTGGCGCGGCAACCCCTGATGCCGTTGCCTTTATGAGGTCTTTGACACGAATTCGGGCAAACGGCTCACAGCCTGACCGTACACACTGAGCCGTAGAAGGTGGACTTGCAAGCGACACTCTGCATATGAACAGCAAACAGTTAGCCCAATCCCTCTTGTGCCTGCTTGATAATTTGAGCGGAAGGCCATTTTTTCTTGCCATACGGCGAGGGCTGTTCATTGTTCTGCCGCTCATAATGATCGGCTCATTCACCCTGCTGCTGCGCAATTTGCCCTTTGAAGCCGCGCAAAATGCCGTTGACGCACTGCTTGGCCCCGTGGGAATGCGCGCGTGCGACACCCTTGTGGCGGGCACATTTGGCATATCCGCCCTGGCCCTGGCCTGCGCACTGGGCGGAGCCAGCGCCATGCGGGCCAACCTGACCAATCCCTCTGCCCCAGCAGTCAGCCCCATGCTGAGTTCGCTGGTGGTTCTCTCCTGCTTTTTTGTCATTGTTGCGCCGGAAGAAACAAGTTCCTGGACCATCAGTTTTTCCATGGACAGAGGCCTTCTGCTTGCCATGTGCGTGGCCATGGCGGGCAGCGCCGTATTTGTGCGCCTGGCGCGGTACCGGATTTTTCATCTGTCGGAAGAAATGGCCGGGCATGACCCGGTTGTCCGCGACGTGGTCACGGTTATGCCAGCGGCCATGGCGACAATCTTGCTTTTTGGATTTATCCGCTTTCTGCTGACGCTATGGGGAGCAACAGACCTGCATGCAACAACAAGCAGGCTGCTTACCCTGCCCTTTCAACATAGCGGCAATGGCCTCGGCTTTGGCCTGCTCTACAGCTTCACCTCGCAAGTGCTCTGGTTTTTCGGCGCTCATGGCCCTAACGTGCTCAATTCTGTGGATGTGAACATCCTCACCCCTGCGGGCCTCGTTAATGCCAAAGCCATAATGTATGGCAACGAACCGCCTTTTGTGTTCACAAAAATATTCTTTGATACATTTACGCGCATGGGCGGCTCTGGCTCCACCCTGGCCCTATGCTTTGCAGTTCTAATACGCTGCCGCGACTGGGGCATGAAAAAACTCTGCCTGTTTGCGCTGGTTCCAGCCATGTGCAACGTTAATGAGCCACTTATCTTTGGCATTCCCCTGATGCTCAACCCCGCGTTTGCCATTCCTTTTCTTCTGGTGCCAGCGGTGCAAACCATAGTGGCCTACCTTGCAACAATTATTGGCTTTGTGCCGCATACCACGGTGGGGGTTGCCTGGACCACCCCCCCGCTGATCAGCGGCTATGTCGCGACAGGCAGCATCAACGGCTCCATTTTGCAGATGATAAACCTTGGGTTGGGCTTCCTCATCTATCTGCCCTTTGTGGCTCTCTCTGACGCAGTGCGCGAAAAGCACGGCAAACAGGTTATGCACAGCCTTCTGCAAATTGCCAGCCGCTGTGATTCTGGTTCTCCCGACAATCGCAAATGCCTGAACATTCCCGGCGAGGTGGGCCGCCTTGCCCACACGCTTGCCACAGACCTTGAGCGGTCGCTAAACGCCAATGACGGCCAGCTTTATCTTGTATTTCAGCCGCAGTGCGACCACACGGCAAAGCGCGTGGCCGGTGTGGAAGCCCTGCTGCGGTGGGATCACCCCATATATGGCCCTGTGGCCCCACCCATTATTGTTGCGCTTGCCGAAGACACAAACCTCATTGACCGGCTGGGCAAGTTTGTTTTGCTTGAAGCCTGTAAACAGCGCGCTTCATGGCATCCCACGGTTCCGCACGACCTTGTGATCGCCGTCAATATCACTCCGAGCCAGTTGCGCAATGCCAACTTTGCCCAGATGGTGCTTGGTACGCTGCACCGTCTGGGCCTTTCCCCCACCCAGCTTGAACTGGAAATTACGGAATCTTCCATTCTGGAGCCAGACGCCCGCACTCTTGATCTGCTCACC
>NZ_DASQOG010000099.1:0-26434 GCF_035644575.1 Desulfovibrio sp.
CAAGCGATTCGTCATACCAGGAACATTCCGAAAAAAGACGACCGCAAAAAGCAAAGTCGCAGCCGTTGTCCTGTTTCAGGCAAATGTCTTCCATGGTTTTCTGCACGTCCATTCATTCCCTCCGCAGGCTCAGACCATCAAACAATGGCCACAAAAATCCCCAGTTAACGTTGGGGAAAACTAGCACCGCACTAGAAGCGTTGTCAATAAAGCGCAGCAAGCGAACAACAAAATCGCATGCACAAAGTGCAATTAAAATTTATAACATACCAATATATATAATTAAAAAAGATACGTTTTCTTTTGCGGTTTACCCTAAAGAAAATGGAAAGCCGTACCTGCCACGAATAAAACCGGAGGGAGAAGGCAAGGATACTCACAGGCAGTTTTTTCTGTCAGGAGCGCTCGTTGTCCTCAACACGCATTGCGGTTGCGGCTCCCTGCCGGGCCTGACCGTCGGCTGCTCAGCGTGTGCGCCGCCTCCGAATAAAGCGCGCATAGGCTCGTGCCACTGGCGAGGAAGGATCCATTGCCTCCAGATACACGCCATCCGCGCACAGAGGCTCAGGCGCGCGTAACCGAGGCGCTGGCTTATCCGCACCTGCCGTTTTCCGCGTTGCGGCCTTGTCCAGCCCTGCCTTGCCCATGAGCAGGCTGACCTTTATGGCGCTGAAAAAGGGCTGTTCCATAAAGGCATTGACCCTCTCCAGCATTTCGCCCGCCATAAGGTGCAACTCCTGCGCCAGCATGGCATCCTCTGCCCCGATAAGCAGGACATCCCGATGATGGCCCATGGGCCGCGCCAGAGGCGCAAGATCAGGCCCCATGACCATGCCCCAGTTGAGCCAGAGCTGCTGCAAACGCGCCCGCGTTTCCCCCTGGCCGGGGGCAGCGCCAAGCCCCGCCATCACGGAGGCCATGACCTCCGTGGCGTGCACGGGCTGGGAGTCTTTCTGTCGTTTGCGGAATACGGCCATTATCGTTCCTTAAAAACAGGCAGCGACCCATATCTTGGCTTGGATTCTGGTGTTGCTGGACGCGGGCTTCTAGCTGTACCTGTTGTGAACATATTGACTATATGCTGATATATTGATACTTACATCAATCAAATTTGATTTATTGAAACTGGACAGATAATGGCACTTTTATTTTTCAAAGCTCTATCGGATGAAACCCGCTTGCGGCTGGTTCATATTCTGCTGCATTACGAACTCTCGGTCAACGAGCTGGTCAGTATCCTTGATATGGGGCAATCGCGTGTTTCGCGGCACCTCAAGATTCTTACCGAGGCAGGGTTGCTCACCTCGCGCCGTGATGGCCTGTGGGTTTTTTATGCCACGCCTCGCGCGGGCGAAGAGCTTGATTTTTTGCGCGCCATCACGCCCTTTGTCCATCCGGACGCCGCCATGCGGGCGGACCTCAATATGGCCGCCCAGATTCTTGAAGAACGCGCGCTTAAAACCCGCCAGTTTTTTAACGCCATTGCGGAAGACTGGGACGAGTTGAACCGCGAGGTTCTTGGCAGCTTTGATCTGGCCGAGGCGGTTTGCGACGCAATGCCTGACGGCTGCGGCACCGCAGTAGACCTCGGCTGCGGCACGGGCGCTGTGCTCGCGCGCATGCTGCCCAAGGCGCAAGGGGTCATTGGGGTGGACGGCTCCGCGCGCATGCTTGAAATCTGCCGCCGCCGCTTTACGCCGGAGGATCTGGCCGAGGGCCGCGTTTCACTGCGCATTGGCGAACTGAGCCACCTGCCGCTGCGCGACCGCGAGGCGGACTTTGCCTGCATCAACCTTGTGCTGCACCATCTTTCAGACCCGGCTGAAGGCCTGCGCGAGATACGGCGCATCATGGCTGTAGGCGGCAGGTTCTTTGTGGCCGATTTTCAGCGTCATGCCGATGAAACCATGCGCTCCCGCTACGGCGACCGCTGGCTTGGCTTTGACGAGCAGCAGCTTGGCCTTGATCTGGCTGCGGCCGGCTTTGCGGTTTTGCACTGCAAGCACGTGCAGGTGAACAGAAACATGACCATGCTTCTCCTCAGCGCCGAAGCCCGCTGACAGCCTTGCCCAACGGCTCAAATTTCCCAAGATTTTACCGACAACAACAAAATTGCGGATAGGAGTAAACAATGATTAAGCCTCTTGACCTGACCCTTGACTACAAAGTGGCCGACATATCTTTGGCTGACTTTGGCAAAAAGGAAATGCAGCTTTCCGAGCGCGAAACGCCCGGCCTCATGGAATGCATCAAAAAGTACGGCCCCACCCAGCCTCTCAAGGGCCTCAAGGTCACCGGCTCCCTGCACATGACCATTCAGACGGCCATGCTCATCAAGACCCTGCACGCCCTTGGCGCGGATATCCGCTGGGCCTCGTGCAACATCTTTTCCACCCAGGATCATGCCGCCGCCGCTATTGCGGAAAGCGGCATGGCCAAGGTTTTTGCCTGGAAGGGCGAAACCCTTGAAGACTACTGGTGGTGCACGGAAATGGCCCTCACCTGGCCTGACGGCAGCGGCCCCGACCTTATCGTGGACGACGGCGGCGACGCCACACTGCTGATCCACAAGGGATATGAAGCGGAAAACGACCCCTCCATTCTTGATCAGAAGACCGACAACAAGGAATTTCCGTGCATTCTTGACCGCCTCAAGCTGCGCCTCAAGGAAGACCCGCAGCACTGGCACAAGGTTGCCGCCAAGGTAAAGGGCGTTTCGGAAGAAACCACCACCGGCGTTCACCGCCTTTACCAGCTGGAAGCCGCCGGCACCCTGCTGTTTCCGGCCATCAACGTCAACGACTCGGTCACCAAGTCCAAGTTCGACAACCTGTACGGCTGCCGCGAATCCCTGGCTGACGGCATCAAGCGCGCCACCGACATCATGGTGGCAGGCAAGGTTGTTGTGGTCGTGGGCTACGGCGATGTGGGCAAGGGCTGCGCCCAGTCCATGCGCGGCTTTGGCGCACGCGTGCTGGTGACGGAAATCGACCCCATCTGCGCCCTTCAGGCCGCCATGGAAGGCTATGAAGTTACCACGATTGAAAACGCCCTGCCCCAGGGCGACATCTATGTGACCTGCACCGGCAACTACCACGTCATCACCGGTGCCCACATGGAAGCCATGAAGGACGAGGCCATTGTGTGCAACATCGGCCACTTCGACAGCGAAATCGAGATGTCCTACCTGGAAAACACCCCCGGCATTACCTGCCTGAACATCAAGCCGCAGGTGGACAAGTGGACGCTCAAGTCTGGCCGCAGCATCATTGTGCTGGCCGAGGGCCGTCTGGTTAACCTTGGCTGCGCTACCGGGCACGCCAGCTTTGTCATGTCCAACAGCTTCACCAACCAGACCCTTGCCCAGCTCAAGCTTGCCTCCGAGCCGCTGGAAAACAAGGTCTACACCCTGCCCAAGGAATTGGACGAAGAAGTGGCCCGTCTGCACCTTGCCCGCCTTGGCGTCAAGCTTACCACGCTTACCCCAGAGCAGGCTGAGTATATCGGCGTGAAGGTTGAAGGGCCGTACAAGCCCAGCCACTACCGCTACTAGACCAGCAAGGCGAACATTTCAGAAAGAAAAAGCCGGAGCAAAGCTCCGGCTTTTTCTTGTTGCACTGCCCAGAAGAATGGAAGAATACGATCATGATGCTTTCCTTTTTTTCAGGTTTTCAACCTCATCCATAATTAACTGAATAAATACATCAGGCCTTATTTCAAGCGCCTCACTTAAAAAAAACAAAACATTCAATGTCACGTTCCATTTACCATTTTCCAATCCGGTAATATAAGCACGTTCTATCATCGCAAGCTCAGATAGCTTACGCTTGCTCATGCCAAGAGCTTCGCGCCTTCCTTTCAGAATATTCGCAACAGCTTCATTTAAATAAGAATATTTTTCCATCCTATTACTATAACGGAATTTTCTTGACTAGACATGGGAGTATATTACCATCTATATCAGCTGGGAGCAGCCCTGCTGTGTCGGGCTTTTTGGACAAAGAATACAACAACATTATTTTTTTATTGCAATTCAATTTTATTTTCATAACGGAATAAAATGGGGTTTAAATTATTATCCCCCTAAGCATCTACCTTAAAGAAAAGACAACTACTTCTCATGGTGGTTATCTTATTTTGTAAACAATAGTGTCATAAAAAAAGATTTTTTACTTTATTATTTTACGCAAAATAGGACTTACGTTCTTTTTATTATTACAATATTTTATATTACCTTTCTATATTTTAATTTAATGTTGTTTTTTATTTTTATGCATTAATACATTTTTATACTTGAGCAATATATACCTATGCAAAAAGGACACAATGTCGATAATACTAAAACTGTAGAAGAAAATTTTATTTAAAATCAACTCTGCATCACATTCCATTAAAATTTCAACAAAAGATTGAGCGGAACGCCTAAACAGATCTTATCACAGTGGAGAAGCATCATGAAGTTGAGTGTCAAGTTATCCTTGATGGCAGGTTTTTTAATGGCTCTGACAATTGCCCTTGGGCTTTTCAGCCTTGTGCAGATGTCAAAGATCAATGACGGCACAACAGATATCAATCAGAACTGGCTCCCCTCCACCAGATACGTCTTGAATCTCAACGTAAATACATCAGATTTTCGACTCGCCCAGGTACAGCTCGCCAACAGCCCCGAAGCACAGGACAGGGCTCGTTATCAGGCCAGAATGGATGCCACCCTCAAAGACATTGAGAAGAACAAGTCGCAGTACGCTCCGCTCATTTCTTCCGCCGAAGAAAGGAAGGCCTACGAGGGGTTCCTGCACGAATGGCAGAGCTACATGGATACTTCAAAAGATGTGGTCACGCTTGCCAACAAAGGGCAACTGGACGAAGCGCGCGACCTCACACGTGGCAAAACCCGGGCTATTTTTGAAAAAACCTCTGCCTACCTGGAAGATCTTGTTCGCATAAATACGGAAGGCAGCCTGGCCGCCAGCAAAGGCTGCGATGACTTATACGCCTCGGCAAAACTTTTGGTTATCTGTCTGCTGGTGGCATCCATCTTGGCGGGAACCGCCACAGCGGCTGTCATCTTGCGCGGCACCCACAAGCAGCTGGGCAAAGACCCCGGCGAACTGAACACTATTGCCCTGCGGGTTGTGGACGGCGACTACAACATTGACGATGGCAGCCACAAGGCGGGCGTGTACGAATCCATTGTGGCCATGGTGGCGGCCCTCAAAACCCACATTGACCACGCCAAGGAAGAATCCAAAAAGGCGCAGGAAGCTGCGGAACATGCCCGCAAGGCCCAGCTTGTGGCAGAAGAAGCCACCGCGCGGGCAGAAACAGCCCGCAAGGAAGGCCTGCTTGACGCCGCAACCCAGCTTGAAGGCGTGGTCAACGTTATCGCATCGGCCTCTGAAGAACTTTCCGCCCAGATTGAGCAGTCTTCGCACGGCGCCGAGCAGCAGGCCCACCGCATTGCGGACACCGCCACGGCAGTGGAAGAAATGAACGCCACAGTTATTGAGGTTGCCAAGAACGCCGGAGCCGGGGCAAACCTGTCCGCATCCACACAGAGCAAGGCCAAGGAAGGCGATGATGTAACCACAAAGTGTCGGCGCGCCATGGACGAGGTTCAGGCCGAAACAATTGGCCTCAAAACCAACATGGACACTCTTTCTGTCCACGCTCAGGCCATCAACGAAATTATGACCGTCATCTCGGACATCGCCGACCAGACAAACCTGCTGGCGCTGAACGCGGCCATTGAAGCAGCGCGCGCTGGCGAGGCTGGCCGTGGCTTTGCCGTTGTGGCAGACGAAGTGCGCAAACTGGCAGAAAAGACCATGTCCTCCACCCAGGATGTGGGCAAGGCCATTCAGGCCATTCAGGAAAGCTCCAAAGAAGGTGTGCGGCGCATGGATCAGGCGGTGGGCAAGGTAAACCTTGCCGCAGATCTTGCCGAACAATGCGGCGCCGCGCTTACGGAAATCCTCAGCCTTGCGGAGCAGACAGCAGATCAGGTGCGCAGCATCGCAACCGCCAGCGAGGAGCAGTCCGCTTCTTCCGAAGAGATCGCCCGTTCGGTGGAACACGTCAATACTATTGCGTCTGAAACATCACAGGCAATGGGCGAAGCCAGCAAGGCTGTTTCCGAGCTGGCGGCACAGGCCCAGAACCTGGCCCGCATCATAACCCAGCTCAAGAATTCCTAATTCTGGCTGCATGCAGTCACGGGGCGGCCTTGCTTTCGCAGGGCCGCCTTTTTTTGGCCCTGGCGCGGGGTGCGCCACTCGCCCGCGATTTTCCAATGCTCCGCCAGCGCCGCCCAAAGCTCGCCCCACTCCCTCACCAAGAAGAAATACGCACCCCGGCTCTGGCGGCAGTGGCGACAACGTGCTCTTCCATAGCCAAACGCGCCCCGTGCGGGTTCCGTGTCCGCAAATGCTCCAGCAGTGCCGCATGCTCGCGCATGGTGTCCACCAGCCCTTCCTGATTGGAAAAAGGCAATCGTTGGCTTTCAGAAAACAGATCAAAAAAAGGACGCATGGCTTCAATAAAAAAAGGATTGTTGGCCGCCTCAATCATCTGGGTATGAAAGGCGAAATCCAGCTGGGCAAAATGCTGCACGTCACCGCGCACGCTGGCCTGTTTCATGTCGTCCAGCATGGCTGCCATGTCGTCAATCTGGGCCTGCGTGGCGTTCAGGGCCACAAGGGCGGCAATGGCTGGCTCTATGGCATGCCTGAACTGAAAAATCTGCGTTTCTTTGCCCGTAATGAATGACCGGTCAAACCGCGTGACAGGGGTCGCAGACAGGTTCTCCTGCGCGCGTGTCACAAGGAATACGCCCTTGCCGGGCTGTATGGTCACCTTACCCATGGTCTCCAGAATAACCAGAGCTTCACGTACCGTGGGGCGGCTGACCCCCAGAGATTCAGCAAGCGCGCGCTGCGGAGGCAATTTATGCCCTTCTTGCCAGTTATTATCCAAAATCATTGATAAAATACTTTCGGCGGCTTCTTCCGAGCTAGATTTCCACAATTTTGTAGTTCCTTCTATCTTTTCCTGTAATTTAGCACACATAATTTCCACCGATATGTAGAAGTAATATTTTCTGTCTACCCATGTTGACAAATTTGTAGAAACAGAGCAATCATTTTTTACCGGTCTTACCAGAATTTGACCAAAACGTGGATAATTCCGGGTTTACTCAAACATTTTCTTCGGGGGACGTCATGCAATTTTTTTTCAGCCGCCTTGGTTTCATCCTGGCCGTCATGCTGCTGACCGCAGCCCTGCCGCAATCCCTTTACGCCCAGCAAAAAGATAACGCGCTTGAATCAATAAAAAAAGCAGGCGTTATCTCCATTGCTGTTCCGCAGGACTTCCCCCCTTTTGGTTCTGTGGGCGCCGACATGCAGCCTGTGGGTTACGACATTGACACTGCCCGGCTTATTGCAAAAAGCCTTGGCGTCAAGGTGAAGCTTGTGCCGGTAACCAGCACAAACCGCATTCCCTACCTTACCACAGGCAAGGTTGATCTGGTCATCTCCTCACTGGGCAAAAACGCCGAACGCGAAAAAGCCATCGACTTTTCAGTGGCCTACGCGCCCTTCTTTAACGGCGTTTTTGGCCCCGCCGATCTCAAGGTCGCCACCGCAGAAGACCTGGCTGGCAAGACCATTGCGGTGACCCGTGGCGCGGTTGAGGACATGGAACTGACCAAGATTGCGCCCGCATCCACAGAAATTCGCCGCTTTGAAGACAACAGCTCGACCATCGCCGCCTATCTTTCCGGCCAGGCGCAGATGGTTGCCACGGGCAACGTTGTGGCTGCCTCCATCAACGGACAAAACCCGGTCAAACATCTGGAAGTCAAATTCCTCATCAAGAACTCGCCCTGCTACATAGGGCTGAACAAAAACGAACCGGAACTGCAAAAGGCTGTGGACGACATCATCACCCAGGCAAAGAAGGACGGGCAGCTTGAAGCCATTGCGCAGACATGGCTGCGTACTTCCCTGCCGCAGGACTTTTAAGGATTTTTTGCCGACTTGCCAAAAAGGACTGAGAGGGACACCGTGCTTACCAACTCTTTACCGGTAAGACCACAAGGTTATAGCGGCAAGATTCGGATACGGCAACCTCGCAAGGCTGCAAGATAGCGGCCTTGCCGCAAACAGCCAGGACGTATGGGGTGGTCGCTATAGAACGGCCTCCAGTTAGGGGAACAGCCATGGCCTATCAGTTTACCTTCGAGCCCATTGCGGCAAACTGGCCATTGCTGGTTCAGGGGGCAGCGCTGACGCTGGCCCTCACGGCGGTCAGCGCCACGGTGGGCCTTGCCGTGGGCATTTTGGGAGCGGTTTCGCGCCAGTGGCGGTTGCCTTTTTTGCACCCGTTTTTTACCGCCTATGTGGAATGCGTCCGCAACACGCCCTTTATTGTGCAATTGTACTTCATATACTTCGGCCTGCCCGCCCTTGGGGTGCGGCTGAACGGATGGGAAGCCTCCGTGCTGGCGATGGTCGTCAACCTTGGCGCGTATTCGACCGAGATCATCCGGGCTGGCGTGGCGGCTGTGCCCAAGGGCCTGATTGAAGCCGCAGACTCCCTGGCCATGAGCCGCTGGCAGTGCCTGTTCCACGTGATTCTGCGCCCGGCGCTCAAAACCGTGTGGCCCGCCCTGTGCAGCCAGATTGTCATTGTCATGCTGGGGTCTTCGGTATGCTCGCAGATCGCCGCCGAGGAGCTGACCTTTGAGGCCAACCTCATCCAGAGCCGCACGTTCCGCGCCTTTGAGGTCTACCTCGCCAGCACCCTCATGTACCTTGCTCTGGCCATTGCCGTGCGCAAGAGCCTGCATGCCTTTGGCAAACACTGCATCCGCAGGGGGCGCGCATGATCAGCTTCTCTATCTGGGACATGGTGCGCCATCTGCTTACGGGCGCGGGCTGGACGATCGTTCTGTCTGCCATCGCTTTCGCTCTTGGCGGCGTCATGGGCCTTATTGTGCTGTTTGCGCGCATTTCGCCCAAGGCCCAACTGCGCGCCCTGGCCATGACGTATATTGAGTTTTTTCAGGATACGCCGCTGCTTATGCAGTTTTTTCTCATCTTTTTCGGGCTGGCCCTGTTTGGGGTGGATATTTCGCCCCTGGCCGCCGCTACGCTGGGCCTTACGTTCTTTACCAGCGCGTACCTTGCTGAAATCTGGCGCGGATGTGTTGAGGCGCTGCCCAAGGGTCAGTGGGAGGCATCGGCATGCCTCGCCATGAACCGTTACGAGCAGCTGCGTCACGTCATCCTGCCCCAGGCCTTGCGCATAGCCATCCCCCCGACTGTGGGCTTTTCAGTACAGGTCGTCAAAGGAACAGCCGTGGCTTCGATCATCGGCCTTGTGGAAATAACCAAAACCGGAACCATGATCGCCAACGCAACCTTCAGGCCGCTGCTGGTCTACGGCCTTGTGGCTGCGGGGTATTTCCTCATGTGCTATCCGCTGTCGGCCTTTGCCCGTTGCATTGAAAGGAGGCTCCATGTCGCTGGTCGTCGTTGATGAACTGCACAAGCAGTTTGGTGAAACCAAGGTGCTGCGTGGGGTCAACCTCACGGTGGAAGAAGGCGACGTTGTGGCCGTCATTGGCCGCAGCGGATCTGGCAAGAGCACGTTTCTGCGTATTCTCAACGGGCTGGAAACTTTTGATGCGGGTTTTGTGAAAATTGACGGCGACCGCGTCCGGGGGCTGGAAAACGACTTGCGCCCTCTGCGGCTCAAGGTGGGCATGGTCTTTCAGCAGTTCAACCTCTTTCCCCACCTTACGGCCGGGGAAAACGTCATGCTGGCCCCGCGCATTGTCAAAAAAGAGCCGGGAGCCGAAGTGCGGAAGCTTGCCGCAGAAATGCTCGCGCGGGTGGGCCTTGCCGACAAGTTCAACGCCTTTCCCGATCAGTTGTCCGGCGGGCAGCAGCAAAGGGTGGCCATTGCCCGCGCGCTTGCCATGCGCCCCAAGATGTTGCTGTGCGATGAAATAACCTCCGCCCTTGATCCCGAGCTGGTGGGCGAAGTGCTTGAGGTCGTGCGCAAGCTTGCGGCGGAAGGCATGACCCTGATCATGGTCACGCACGAAATGCGCTTTGCGCGCGAAGTAGGCAACAAACTGGTGTTCATGCACCAGGGCAAGGTTCACGAGGCCGGGGCCCCCAAGGCACTTTTTGCCAAGCCCGGCACTCCGGAACTGGCTTCGTTCATTCAGACGGTGAACTGAGCATTATGGGCAATTTATCAAAAATTGCTCCGGCGTCCGCCCCTGCGAACGCCCGTTGCGGAGACCGGCGCGCTGTGCCCGGTCTGGGCAAATACAACTAAATCTGCTCAAGGAGGAAACATGGCTTATCCAGAGGGCTTGCTGAAAACACGGGCCGTCATCCGGCCCGGCGAATATGCGGTCATTCCGCCGGAAGGTCGGGTGCGCAACGTCATACCCGGCATCGAGGGTTGCAACATGTCCATCATTGCCTCCCCCAAACTGGGCGCAAGTTTTGTACAGTATGTGGGCACCGCCCTGCCCGGCGGGGGTACCGTTGCCCCCTTTGCGCAAGAGCCGGGCGTGGAAGCCTTTTTATATGTCATGGACGGCTCTGGCGCGCTGACCGCCGCCACCTGCGGGCAGAAGCACACTCTGGCCCCCGGCGGCTACGTGTTTGCCCCTGCGGGAAAAGGCCTTGAATTTACCAACACCACCAATGCCCCGGTGCGCTTTCTGCTCTACAAGCAGCGCTACATTGCCCTGCCCGGCCACGAGGCCGAAGCCGTATTCGGCAATACCGCAACAATGGAAGAGCGCATCTACGAAGACATGGCCAACGTGTTTATCCGCGATCTGCTGCCCACCCACTTGGGCTTTGACATGAACATGCACACCCTCAGCTTTGACCCCGCAGGCTGCCACCCCTTTGTGGAAACCCACGTGCAGGAGCACGGAGCCTACCTGCTGGAGGGCGAGGGCATCTATCTGCTGGGGGCCGAGTGGATTCAGGTGCAGAAGGAAGACTTCATTTTCTTTGGCCCCTATACCCCGCAGGCCGTGTACGCCACTGGCAGGGGACGGCTCACCTACATCTACTCCAAGGACTGCAACCGCGATGTGGCCCTCTAGCCTCCCGCTTTTTCAATAAGGATATACCATGTCACAATTTGGCGAAATTTACAGGGACGAAGACGTAGACATTTCAGTGCTCAACGGCAAGACCATTGCCATCATCGGCTACGGCAGCCAGGGCAAGGCTCAGGGCAAAAGCCTGCGCGACAGCGGCATCAACGTGATCATAGGCGTTGGCGACAGAGCCGTGCACAACAGCTGGAAGGACGCCGAGGCCGACGGCTTTGCCGTGTACGACATCGAGGAGGCCGTCAAAAAGGCGGATATCGTCCATATCCTGCTGCAAGACCCGGCCCAGCCCGCCGTGTACTATTCTTCCATCCACGCCCACCTGCGCCCCGGTCAGACCCTCAGCTTTGCGCACGGTTTTGCCATCCTCTACGGCACCATCAAGCCGCCCAAGGATGTGGACGTCATCCTGTTTGTGCCCAACGGCCCCGGCCCGGTGGTGCGCCGCAAGTTCAAGGAAGGCTCCGGCATCTACGGCGCTGTGGCCGTCGATCAGGACGCCAGCGGCCATGCCGCTGCCACTGCCCTTGCCATTGCCAAGGGCGTGGGCAGCACCCGCGTGGGCACCATCAAGCTCTCGTTCCAGCACGAAACCGAGGGCGACAATTTTGAAGAACAGGTGCTCTACGGCGGGGCCATTCAGCTCATGCGCTCCATCTACAAGGTCATGACCGATAACGGCTACCCGGCTTCCTTCGCCTATGCCAAGGCCGTGCGCTCCATCCGCTCCATCATTGACGATATCGATGAAGTGGGCGTGGAAGAATACCTCACCCGCCGCGCCAGCCGCACCTGCGAGTTTGCCGTGCGCACATCCGGCCCGCGCGTTATCAACGAAGACGCCATCCAGCAGATTTTTGAAGAAACGGAAAAAGGCATCTTTGCCCGCAACTGGCTGAACGAATTCAATCTGGGCATGCCCACCCTCAACCGCATGCGCCGCACATGGGCCGATTCGGACATGGAGCTCACCGGCAAACTGTTCCGCGACAAATTCGGCATGTCATAGGTATCCGGCGCTGGCGGGGGTACCTTGGGGCCACGGCATGAAGGCCCGTGCCCCCGCCGAATGAATAGAGCCTGAACCAGGGGAGAAGGCATGAACTCTATGCGTGTAGACAAGGCGCGGCTGCAAAACCGCATGGAAGCAATATCTGCATTCGGGGCAACTGCGGGCGGCGGCGTCACCCGGCTTGCCCTGTCCGACGCAGACAAAGACGCCCGGCAGCAACTCAGCGCATGGCTGAAGGAACTGGGTTGCGAAATCCATGTGGACGGCATGGGCAATATCTTTGCCGTGCTGCCGGGCAAGGACAGAACCCTGCCCCCGGTGATGACAGGCTCTCACGGCGATTCTCAGCCGCTCGGCGGACGTTTTGACGGCATGCTGGGCGTTGTGGCTGGCGTGGAGGTTGTGAACGCCCTGCGCGATGCGGGCGTAACCCTGCTGCGCGATCTGGTGGTAGCAGATTGGACAAATGAGGAAGGCTCCCGTTTCACCCCCGGCTGCTCGGGCTCCGGCGTATGGGCTGGCAAGCTGACGCAACGAGATATGTATGCCCTCAAAGACCAGCAAGGCCTTACCCTTGGCGGGGAGCTTGCACGCATCGGCTTTCGGGGCGATTCCAGCTATTTCCCCCGCCCTGTGCATGCGGCCTTTGAACTGCACATAGAGCAAGGGCCTGTGCTGGAAGAGAAAAGCATCCCCATCGGCATACCACAGGGCATTGTGTGCCTGCGCTGGTATAATGTGCGCGTGCAGGGCGTGCCCAACCATGCCGGGCCAACGCCCATGATCAGCAGGCACGATGCCATATACGCCTTTTCGCTTATGGCGGCGCGCATTTTCGAGATTGCCCGCAGTTCCGGCCAGGTGGTGGCCACTGTGGGCGAAGTGCATGCTTCGCCCAATTCGCGCAACGTCATTGCCGGGGATGTGCAGTTCACCATCGATGTACGCGGCTGGGATGAATCCGCCACGGATGACGTGTGCCAACGCATTGAGGCAGCGCTGGCCGAAGCCGCGCAACTGGCGGGGTGTGAGGTTACGCCCGAACGCATCTGGCAGGTTTCGCACGTGCCCTTTGACCAGCGTCTGCGCTGGATGGTGCGCGAGGCTGCGGGCAGTCTTGGCCTGCCCTGCCTGGACATGGTCTCCGGAGCATCGCACGACATGATCTATATTGCCCAGGTTGCGCCGGGAGCCATGATCTTTGTGCCAAGTATGGGCGGGCGCAGTCATGCCGAGGTAGAGAACACCTCCTGGGAAGACTGCGCGGCAGGCGCTGACGTGCTGCTGCACTGCCTGATGCGCGCGGGAAACGAACCCGGCCAGAGCAGTTTACGAATGAAATGAGTTAACTGCTCTGCAAGAATTTTCCTGAAAATTCTTGCCTCGAAATATGCGCAAGCAGGCTTTTGCCAGCCGTAAGCGAGCATATCAAGTGTTAACTGCTCTGGAACAATTTTAACTACAAATTTTATGGGGGAGGGGCATATTCCCTCCCCCGCGCCCTCCTTCTTCATTTCTGCCGCATTCCATTCCATGGATCTTTCTGCCGGGTGGCATCCGCCCTCCCCCCCCAAGAGGCGCATTGCCCAGCAAGGCTTTGCCGTGTATGCTTGCCGCTCGCCGAACAGCTTCGGCAGGAACCCGCGTAAAGGACTACAATGCAGAAAGTGACCATTCATACGGACGGCTCATGTCTGGGCAATCCCGGCCCCGGCGGCTGGGCCGCCGTGCTCAAACTTGACGATCAGGACTACCGCAAGGAATTTGCCGGCGGCTACAAATTGACCACCAACAACCGCATGGAAATCCTGGCGGTTGTGGAGGCCCTGAGCCAGTTGCAAAACCCCTGCGAAGTCGAGCTCTACTCCGACTCAAAATACGTATGCGACAGCATTGAAAAGCGTTGGGTCTGGGGCTGGCAGAAAAAAGGCTGGATCAAGAGCGACAAAAAGCCCGCCCTCAATGTTGACCTGTGGAAGCGCCTGCTGCCCCTGCTTTCCACCCACAAGGTGCGCATGCGCTGGCTGAAAGGCCATGCCGGGCACCCTGAAAACGAACGTTGCGACGTTCTGGCCCGCGCAGAAGCTGGCCGCAGGGATCTGCCCCCCGACACGGGCTATAATCCCTAGCCACGGCGAATCATGGCTTTGCCCTTGCGGGCGTTCCCGCAGGGGCGCACCAATCCTTGACTGTTCCGCATTTCAGCTTCCGGCAGCGCCAAGCCCATCAGCATGACAGCAACCTCCCCAGATACCGCACTCACACTCGCAAGCCTCTGGCATTCCCTGGGCTGGCCTTTGCTGCGTCTGCTGCTGGGGCTGGCGGTGGGCCTGCTTGTGGCAAACCTTCTGGAGGCCTTGCGCTGGACACGCCATCTTGCCCGGCTTGCCGCGCCCCTGGCCCAGACCGCTCACCTGCGCGAAGTCGCGGGCGCGAGTTTTTCGCTGGCCTTTGTGTCCCCCGCCGCTGCCAACGGGCTGCTTTCTGACAGCCACAATCTGGGAGAGCTTTCGAGCAACGAGCTCATGCTGGCAAACCTCTTCAACAGCCTGCCAGCCTATCTTGTGCACACGCCCACCATTTTTCTGCTCACCTGGCCGGTACTGGGCACTCCTGCCCTTGTGTACGTTGGGCTTACCTTTATCGCCGCCGCGGGACGCACGGGCTTTACCGTTGTGCTTTCACGCTGGCTGCTGCCGCCGCCACCGCCGGGCTGTATTGCCTGTCAGAACATCAAGCAGGCGGGCACATCGTGGCGCGAAGCGCTGAACAAGGCCTGGCGGCGTTTTTTGCGGCGTCTTCCCAAGCTGGTGTACTTCACGGCGCCCATTTACGTGCTTATGTTCTGCATGCAGCGTTACGGCTATTTTGCGCTGGCAGAGGCATGGCTCGCCGATCACATGGGCTGGCTCTCATTTTTGAAGCCGCAGGCCATGGGCATCATTGTGCTGCATCTGGCGGCGGAGCTTGGCGCGGCACTCGGCGCTGCGGGCAGCGTGCTGCAAACGGGCGGGCTTTCGCCGCGTGATGTGGTGCTGGCCCTCATGGTGGGCAATATCCTTTCCACACCCATGCGGGCCATACGGCACCAGCTGCCATCCTACGCGGGCTTTTTCCGCCCGGCGTTGGCCCTGCGGCTTATCCTCGCCAATCAGGGGCTGCGGGCCGCCAGCATGACTATTGTGACTCTCGTTTACTACTTCTGCACATAAGGACAAAGCATGAGCACACCTCCTGAGCTTGAAGACGTGCAAGAAGACTTCAACATGGGCATTATCTGCGCGCAGCAGGTATTGGCCCACTTTGCCGACAGGCTTGGCCTGACGGAAGAAACAGCTCTGCGCATTGCCTCGGCCTTCGGCTCAGGCATGGGCAAGGCCGAGGTATGCGGCTGCGTTTCCGGCTCGCTCATGGTCATAGGCATGATGTACGGCCCGAGCGGCCCATGCCCGCGCCCGCAGAAAGAGGCCTTTTACGCCCGGCGCGACGCCTTTACCGAGGCTTTTGCCAAGGCTCACGGCAGCTTGCAGTGCCGGGGCGTTCTGGGGCATGACCTTACCACGCCCGAGGGCATGGCAGCTGTCAAACAGAACAATCTTTTCATCAAAACCTGTGCGCCGCTGGTTTGCCATACCTGCGCGCTGCTCGAAGACTACCTGTAGGAGTATTGCATGACTGACACCGCCACCCCGGCTACCGATACCCAGGCAACCGAGGCCGCAGCAGCCCCCGCCGCGCACGCCGTTCACGTTCAGGTGGTCAAGCCGGAACACACGGGAGCGCGCGTGACCGTACTGGTGCAGCCGGAAGAAAAATACCTTTCCATGCCCCGGCCCAAGACCTCGCGCCAGCTGCTTGCAGCCCTTGGCCTTGCCGAGGAAACAGCCCTTGTGGCCCGCAACGGCCAGCTGCTTACGCCTGACCGCCACATCTGGCCTGACGACGATCTGCTGGTGCGCAAGGTAGCCTCCTCGGGCTAGGCCCGACCTTGCCGCGCCAAGAGGAAAATGGTACCCGCAACATATGCTGAACCTAGACCTTTCTCAGGTGCTGAGCACCCTGGCCGTAGCCGCTGTACCCGCTCTCCTGGGCATCATTCTGCATGAAGTGGCCCACGGATGGGTGGCCTTTCGTTGCGGCGACCCTACCGCAAAATTCATGGGGCGGCTGACCCTGAACCCCCTGCCGCACATTGACCCCATGGGCCTCTTGGCCTTTGTGCTGACGAGCCTTTCCGGGGCCTTTGTGTTCGGCTGGGCCAAGCCTGTGCCAATCAATCCCCGTTACTTCCGCAATCCCGCAAAAGACATGATGCTGGTAGCGCTTGCCGGGCCGCTCACAAACTTTTTGCTGGCAGGGCTTTTTGGCCTTTTGCTGTGGGCCGTGCTGCATGTTTTTCCGCCGCAGCAATGGATGGACAGCACAAGTTACGTCTTTGCGCTGAAGACCATCCAGACGGGCGTAATCATTAATTTCGGGCTGGGCTGGCTCAATCTGATGCCCATTCCTCCGCTGGACGGCAGCAAGGTTGTGGCCTATTTTCTGCCCCCAAACGCCGCATATCGTTACCTGAGTGTGGAGCGTTACGGATTTGTCATTCTTTTGTTGTTGCTGTTCACCGGGGCGCTCGGGCTTGTGCTTGGCCCGCTGGTCAGCGGCAGCGCCCTTGGCCTGCTGTCGCTGCTGGGCATCATTTAGACTGCCCTGCCTTTGAGAATGCATATCCTCAAAGGTGCCCGCACCCGCTGGCAAACGCGCAGCACAGCGCACAACGAGGCTTGCAGTGAAATTCGTTGCCGTTGATTACGGTCTGGCCCGCACGGGCCTTGCCGCCTCCGACCCTGAAGGACGCCTGGCCTTTCCGCTGACCACCTTGCGGCTTGAGGATTTTGCCGACCGCAAGGCCTTTCTGGCCGCCCTTGCCGGGCGCATTGCCGAGGCCGGGGCAGAAGCGGTGGTCGTAGGTTTGCCCCTGACCCTTGATGGGGAAGAAACCATGACCACGCGCCAGATACGCAACGTGACCGAGCGCCTCAAGCGCCGGGTGCCGCTGCCTTTTTTCTTTATGATTGAGGCGCTGAGTTCCGAGGAAGCCTGGGCCGACCTGCGCGAGGCCGGTCTGAAAATGCGCAAACGCAAGGCCGTGCTTGACCAGCAGGCCGCCGTGCGCATTCTTTCTTCCTTTCTTTCGCTTGCTCCTCAAGATCGGAGACCCGCATGAAAACACTGTTGCGCGCGTTGGGCCTGCTGCTTTTGCTGGCTCTCGCAGGCGGAGGATGGGTGGCTTACGAGGCCCACACTTTCCTCACCACCGCACCGGAAACCCCAGGCCGCGATGTTTTTTTTGACGTACCTGTCGGGGCACGCCTGGCGCAGGTAAGCGCAGGGCTGGTCAAGCAGGGGGTTGTTACCGACGCCCGCAAGCTTGACCTGCTGGCCCGCTATAAAAAATGGGAAAACCGCCTCCAGGCTGGCAGATTCGCCCTTAATACGGGCTGGCTGCCGGAAAAGGTGCTGGACGAGCTGGTCAACGGCCACCCCGTGCTGTACCGCGTCACCGTGCCTGAAGGCCTCACATGGTGGCAGACGGGCAAGGTACTTGAAGAGGCCGGGCTTGTGGTTTTTGACGACTTTCGCAAGGTCGTGACCGACCCGGACTTTCTGCGTCATTACGGCATCCCCTTTGCTACGGCTGAGGGCTTTTTGATGCCGGATACGTATCTGCTCAAAAAAAATGACGTCGTCGATCTGGCGCAGGCCAAGGCCGTTGCCGGACGCATGGTGGACAACTTCTGGCGCAAGACCGCCAACGTGTGGCCCGACGGCAAAAAACCGGGGCCGAGCCAGACAGAACAGCTCAAAATATGGGTTATCCTTGCTTCCATTGTGGAAAAGGAAACAGGCATTGATGCAGAACGCGCCCGTGTGGCCGGGGTCTACCAGAACCGCATCAACAAGGGCATGCTGCTCCAGGCCGACCCCACGGTGATTTACGGGCTTGGCCCCAAGTTTGACGGCAACCTGCGGCGCCGCGATCTGGACGATCCCAACAATCTTTACAACACGTATCAGCGCCCCGGCCTGACGCCTGGCCCCATCTGTTCGTTCGGCGCAGCGGCCCTTGCCGCAGCTGTCCGCCCCGAGGCGCACAACTATCTGTACTTTGTGGCGAAATTCGATGGTGGCGAGCATGTTTTTTCCACCAACCTCAATGACCACAACAAGGCCGTGCGGCAGTATCTGCAAAACCGCCGCAACGCCAAGCCCGCCGCGCCCGACGCGCGCTGAGGAGGCCCCTGTGAAGTACCTCATCGTTGAAGACTTTTCCGGTCAGGAAGTGCCTTTCATCTTTCCGCGCCGTGTAGACCACAGCGACATGCGCGAACAGCTGCCCTACAGCCGCGTTGTTTCCGCCGGTTTAGTGGAACTGGGGCCTGAAGGTTTTGCCTGCTCCGGCGGCAACCCCGAGCTGCAACTCAAAGCCCGCCCGGAGGCAGACGCGGCCATCATTGCCGAGGCCCTGCGACAACGCTGACAGCCTCTGCCGCAAGGCAATCCCTGCCGACATCATACGGAGCGCAAACATGCCCAAGCCGCAGCCGAGCATACCCGGCCTTGTCATAGGCGGCACGGGCAGTAATGCGGGCAAAACGACCTTTACCCTGTCCCTGCTCTGCGCCCTGCACGCTCGCGGGCTCATGGCCCGTGCGGCCAAGACGGGGCCGGACTATATTGATGCTGCCTTTCATGCGGCGCTGACAGGCCAGCCCGCAGCCAATCTGGACACATGGATGTGCCGGGAAGCCGCGCCGTCCCCAGACGAGCACCCCCTGCCCGCAGGGCGCATCCCCAAAGGGTTGGGCCGCGTTTTTAAGCGCATGTCCACAATTTGTTCCCGGCATGGGGACGCGGACGACGCAAAGGCCGAGACAAAGCAGTCCGCCAAGCCAGACCTGCTGGTGGTGGAAGGAGCCATGGGCCTCTTTGACGGAGGACACCGTGGAGCGGGCAGCACTGCGCATCTGGCCTGCCTGCTGGGTCTGCCCGTGCTGCTGGTACTCAACGCGGGCGGTATGGGGCAGTCCATTGCCGCGCTGGCAGAGGGTTTCCTGCATCACCGCCCCGCATGGGCTGGCGGCCTGCCGGTCCGTTTTCTTGGCATGGTGTGCACCCATGTGGGCAGCGCCCGGCACGCCGCCCTGCTGCGTCAGTCACTGACGCCCTTGACCAAGAGCGCTGGAGTACCCCTCTTGGGCCTGTTGCCCCGTCAGGGCGCGCCGGAACTTCCCTCCCGCCATCTGGGGCTTGTGGAAGCGCGCGAGGCCCTGCCTGCGGTGGACAGGCAAGCTTTGACCCAATGGGTTGAGCAGCACTGCGACCTGAACCGCATGCTCAAACTGGCGGGAGTGCAAACGCAGCGGCGGGCAGTCAATGCAGACACGTCCAACGCGTTAGTACCCGAACTTACGCAGCAAACGCCACTAGCTTCGGCACATGAGCCGCCGTCAGACCGATTTTTCCCCCATATGGGGTCTCTCCCGCCAAGGCCACAGCGCAAACGCAAGCTCGTTGTGGGGCTGGCATGGGACGAAGCTTTCAGCTTTTGCTATGCGGATCTGCCCGCCGTGCTGCACGAGCTTGGGGCGCGCATTGTCACCTTTTCTCCCCTGCGGGATGCCGCGCCGCCAACCGAATGTTCCGGCCTGTACTTTCCCGGCGGCTACCCGGAACTGCATGCCCCGGGCCTTGCCGCCAACACGGCAATGCGCGCCGCCCTGCACGGCCTGGCTGCACAGGGCATGCCCATGTACGGCGAGTGCGGGGGCTATATCTACCTCATGCAGTCCGTGCAGATTGCAGGGCAAGGCCACGCCATGAGCGGCCTCTTGCCGCGCAACTGCGCACTCGGCGCAAGCAAGGCTGCTCTGGGCTACCGGGCCGCGCAGGCCGCGCCTGACTGGCCCGCGCCCACATGTCCCACGCTTAAACGGCCTAACGCCCGGCCCCTGTGGGTGCGTGGACACGAATTTCACTATGCGCAGGAAGAAGAAATACCCCTGCCCACCCCATGCCGTCCCCTGTGGAAGCTCTACGACAGTCAGGGCCGTTTTTTGCGGGATGAAGGCTGCCGCCTCGGATCTGTCGCCGGATCATGGCTGCACTGCTATCCCGAAGGCTCCCGCCGCTTCTGGCGCGCATGGCTGCGCACTTGCGCCGCCTACCTTTCAGACACATGCCTCTGAGGATTTTATGGTTCACGACCCCACAGACAAAATCAGTGTTGATCTTGACCCGGCCTGCACCCCAGCCGACATAGAAAACCGCTCTTTCGCCATCATAGATGCGGAAATTCCCGAACCGCGAGCCTTTAACGGCCCGCTCTGGCAGGTGGCCCGTCGTTGTGTCCACACCCTTGGCGATACGGATATCGTGAATGACCTGCGGCTGAGCGCCCAGGGCCTTGAAGCTGGCGTGAGCGCCCTGCTCGCGGGCTGCACCGTGTATACCGACACCCGCATGGCTGCTGCTGGCCTGCCCATGCGCCGCCTTGAACCTCTGGGGGTAACAGTAACCCCGCTCATGGGCCTGCCCGGTCTTGCGGAACTTGCCGCCAGCCGGGGCACCACACGCTCCCGCGCCGGGCTTGAGAGCATTGCGCAGAACATGGGCGGTAACATTGTGGTCATCGGCAACGCGCCCACGGCCCTGTTGGGGCTTTTGGACGTGCTTGCGCAAGGCGCGCAGCCACCTGCCCTCATAGTGGGCATGCCTGTGGGCTTTGTGAACGCGGCGCAGTCAAAGGAACTTTTGCGGCAAAGCCCCTGGCCCCACTTTACCTTGCTGGGCCGTAAGGGCGGCTCCGCTGTGGCGGCGGCCTGCATTAACGCACTGGCTGACATAGCCCTTGCGCGGCGCGGCCTCACCCAGGTTGCGGCTCTTTAGATTAAGCACCGGGCAGCTTTTTTTTTCAGCAAAAATTTGGATACTGGCTGGTTATTGAAAATGGGCATTCCCTGAACATGAACACGTTCAGGGAATGCCCATCAACTTTTGGCAGCTAAACCTTGAAGAATCAGTCATACGGACACACGCTGCCGTCTTTGCAGGTTTGACCGTGGGCAGTTCTTGCTATTTTTTTCATAGCGCGCTATTTATTCCATAGCGCGTGCAAGAACACTACCTTTGCTTGCAGCTTCGCAAAATACGCGGAGCGCAAGCCGCAAGATCAAACGACAAGGAGCAAACCATGCCCGTCATTACCATAGCCATGCACAGCACAACGGAAGAAGTGAAGAAAAACCTGATTGAAGGCCTGACCGCAGCCGCAGTGGCGGCAACGTCCGTTCCGCAGGAAAAGTTCGTGGTATTTATTGAGGAATACGCAACCGATGCCATCGGTTTGGGAGGCCGGACGCTCAAGGCCATCAAGGCCGCGCAGCAATAGTCGCGGCCCGATTGTGCAGGAATCCCCGGAGGTGGCTACGCGAGCCTTTTGCTGAGCAGTTCGCTCCAGCGTTCGGCCTCCTCCGGGGCCACTTCCATAGCCCAGGTGATGGCCCAGCCTCCAAAAGGCTCCAGAAGAAGGCTCAACTCCACACCCATATCCGTCAGGGCATAGCCGTCATTGGTGGTGCACACGAGCTTTGCCTCGCGCAGTTCTTTTAAACGGCTGTTGAGCACCGCCGGGGATATGGATTCGCAGGATTCCTGCAGGGCGCGGAATGTGGCCGGGCCCTTGCGCAGTTGCCAGATGACGCCCATGGCCCACCGCTTGCCCAGCAGGTCAAACAGCGCCATGAGCGGCACGCCGCTGCGGGAACCGCGAACAGGTTTACCTGGTGTGGGTATGCTCATGCTTCCGCCGCATTCGTGCTGAACAATCTGGTGTCCATAGCAGCAGTTAACCCTGCTTGCGGGGCTTTTCAGCCTCATCGGCTGCAGAGGCATCCGCAGAGGCATCCACGGGCTTTGACGCGTCAGCGGGGCTGACTGCGTTGTCCGCAGGGGTCGCGTCAGCCGTATTCTCAGACGGATTTGCCGTGTCGGGGCTGATAATTTCCGCATCGGTCACATCGTCATCATGCCCTGCCGTTCCATTGTGGCCAGCAGCGGCATCACCCGACGCAGCTTCGGCATCAAGGGCCGGGGGCAAGGCCTGCGCCTCCACCACATGCCCACCGAGAGCCAGACGCTGCACGTCATTTTGCGGCAGGGGTATGCAGCCCTTGTCCACCAGCACAATGCCCGTGCGTTCCAGCACTTCGCGCCGGTACTCATATTCCTGCTGCATGCGGTGGTGCCGGTACACAAACCAGCGGTGCACCAGATAACACACGGCAATAAGAGCAGCCAGACTGCCCGCAATCCAGGGGATATATTCGGCCAGCGCACCGCCAAGGCGCATCAGGGCGGAGAAAGCCCCGTCCACAAAAAACAGCCCCGCACCCAGCAGCATGATGCCCAGCAGCAAAACCACCGTGGGCGCATTGCGGATTATGGCATAGAAACGGCGCAGCCGTTCAGGCACCTGCTCATCGTCAGCCGCCTGCCCTGCTCCCTGCCCACCCTGCATGCTGTCCTCGCGCCCCAGATAGCGCGAAACCCATGTGCCGGAAAGGTGCACAATGAGCATCAGCCCCACAGGGGCGAGCACTGCGGCAACGGCCCAGCCAAGCCAGGGAAAACGCGCCAGCGGAGGGCCGCCGGGAACATCCGGCGCGGCATGCATGACGCCGTAAAAAAAAGAAATGCCGCCAACAATCATCTCTACAAAAAAGATGGCGACCATAAGATATATAAGCGCGTCCTTATACGGACCAGCGTACCAGGCTGCGCGATCCTGACGGCGGCCTTTATCCGCAGAAGATGCGGACTTGCCTTGCGTTTCGGATCCTTTATTCTCTGCTTTCTGCATTCGTTACCTCGGTCCTCAAAACATACGATGCGGCGCTTTTTCCCGCAAGCCCCCATACCCCGGAACAAGGATTTCACCGTTGCGCGCCGCTCTTGCCCAGAACGCGCATCTGGCTTACCTTGCCTGCATGCACACTGGGAGGTTCTCATGCATGTTCTGGTAACAGGCGCAGCGGGCTTTATTGGATACCATCTTTCCCAACGGCTTCTGGCCGATGGGCACAGCGTGGTGGGCGTTGATAATTGCAACGACTATTACGATGTGCAACTAAAAAAAGACCGTCTGGCCCAACTTGCCGCCATGCCGGAGGCGCAGCGCTTCCGCTTTGAACTTCTGGACATGGCAGATGGCCCGGCAATGGGCACCCTGTTTGCCCGCGAAGGATTTACCCATGTGGTCAACCTTGCAGGGCAGGCAGGCGTGCGCTACAGCATCCAGAACCCAGAATCGTACCTCAACGCCAACCTGCTGGGCTTTGGGCATATTCTTGAAGGCTGCCGCCAGAACAAGGTGGGGCATCTGCTTTTTGCCTCGTCTTCTTCCGTGTACGGCATGAACACCGCACGGCCCTACAGTGTGCACCATAACGTTGACCACCCGGTCAGCCTCTACGCCGCCACCAAGAAAAGCAACGAACTGATGGCCCATTCCTACAGCCATCTGTTCCGCGTCCCCTGCACGGGATTGCGCTTCTTTACAGTATACGGCCCCTGGGGCAGACCAGACATGGCCCTGCACCTGTTCACCACCGCCATTGTGCGCGGCGAGCCCATCAAGGTGTTTAACGAAGGGCGCATGCGCCGCGACTTTACCTATATCGACGACATCATCGAAGGCGTGGTGCGTCTGCTGCCGCTGGCCCCACAGCCCGACCCGGACTTTGACCCCGCAAATCCCAACCCCGCCAGCAGCTCCGCGCCCTGGCGCATCTACAACATAGGCAACAACAATACGGTGGAACTCAACGATTTCATCAGCACCCTTGAAGACGCCCTTGGCATGAAGGCCCGCAAGGAACTTCTACCCATGCAACCGGGCGATGTTGAATCCACCTGGGCCAATATTGACGACCTCACCGCCGCCACCGGCTTTGCCCCTTCCACGCCTCTCAGCGAGGGTATAGCCCGCTTTGTGGCCTGGTACAAAGAGTATTATAAAATATGAACGACACTTTCTCCACATCTGCGGATCTTCTGAACATATCCGCCCCCACGCCCGCCCGGCCGGAAATTCTGGCTCCGGCGGGCGACGCGCCTTCATTCCTGGCCGCTCTTGCCGCCGGGGCAGACGCTATCTATCTGGGCCTCAAGCATTTTTCTGCCCGCATGCAGGCAGAAAACTTTGGCCTGACGGAACTTTCGCGCCTGACAGACCTGGCCCATGCGGAAAACGCCCGCGTTTACGTGGCCATGAATACCCTGGTCAAGCCCAACGAACCGGCTCAGGCCTATCGGCTAGCGGCTCGCCTTGCCCGCCAGGTCAGGCCCGACGGGCTTATCGTGCAGGATCTGGCCATGCTGGATCTGGCGCGTCAGGCTGGCTTTGAGGGCGGACTTTTTCTTTCCACCCTTGCCAACCTCACCCATCCGGAAAGCCTTTTGCAGGCAAAAAAACTCGGGGCCAACCGCGTTATCCTGCCGCGCGAACTTTCCATTGATGAAATCCGCACCATGGGCGAGGCCTGCCCCGAAGGCCTTGACCTTGAATGTTTTGTGCACGGCGCGCTGTGCTACTGCGTTTCGGGCCGTTGCTACTGGTCGAGCTACATGGGCGGCAAAAGCGGCCTGCGTGGCCGCTGCGTGCAGCCCTGCCGCCGCGTGTACCGCCAGGGCGGCCCTGCGGCCATTGCGCTTGTGCGCAATGCGGAACGCGAGGAACAGGATCGCTTGCGCCAGGAACAGTCGCGCATGGACATTGCCCGCAAGAACCGCAATGGACGGGATGGCCGCGATGGGCGTGACCCCAGGGCCGGACGCGGCAGGTCGGACGACCGCAGAAATGAATCCTTTGACGCGCCACGCCGCCCTGCCTCTCGCGGACAGGTGCGCGGCAAGGAGCACAACGGACGCTGGTTCTCCTGCCTCGACCTTTCGCTGGACGTGCTGGCAAAAACCCTGCTGAACATCCCCCACCTTGTGTCGTGGAAGATCGAAGGCCGCAAAAAAGGCCCGCACTACGTGTACCACGTGGTCACGGCCTACCGCATGCTGCGCGACAACCCAGGCGATGCCCAGGCCCGCAAGGCTGCGGAAGAAATTTTGCAGATGTCGCTGGGGCGGCCCTCCTCGCGCGCGCGCTTTTTGCCGCAGAAGGATCACACCATCCCCACCACGCCGGACGGTCAGACCAGTTCCGGCCTGCTGGCGGGCAAGATTCGTATCGAGCCTGAAGGCGGCGTGTCGCTCAAACCCTTCTTTGAACTGCTGCCGCAGGACTACCTGCGCGTGGGCGTTGAAGACGAGCGCTGGCATGCCACCATGCCCGTAACCCGGCGTATTCCCAAGGGCGGCAGCCTTACCCTGCGCCTGCCCAAGCACAAGACGCCCAAGGCGGGCACGCCGGTCTTTCTTATTGACCGGCGCGAACCGGAACTCATGCGCATCATCAAAAGCTGGCAGGCGCGCCTTGAGGCCATGCCCTCCCGCCCCAGCAAGGCTGTGGAAAGCGACCCCCGCCTGCCCAAGCCTATCAAGGCCAAAACCCGGCCAGACATGTACGTGCGCTCGAGCGTACCCCATGGCAAGGAAACCCGCACCGGCCGCAGCCAGTTGCAGGCCCTCTGGCTTTCGGCGCGCAGCGCCGAACTTTCGCGCACGGTTGCCCCGCGCATGTGCTGGTGGTTGCCGCCGGTTATCTGGCCTGACGAAGAGGAAATCATCCGCCGCTCCATCGGGCGGCTGTGGCGTGACGGCGCACGGCATTTCGTGTGCAACGCTCCGTGGCAGCGCGGATTGTTCCCCGAGCAGCTTGAGGAAAACGCCGACCTGCTGGCCGGGCCTTTCTGCAATGCGGCCAATGCCTCGGCCCTTGGCATACTTGCCGGTATGGGATTTTCGGGCGCGTTTGTAAGCCCAGAACTGGCGCAGGAGGACATGCTGGCCCTGCCCGCGCAAAGCCCCCTGCCGCTTGGCGTGGTGCTTTCCGGCTACTGGCCCGTGGGCATCAGCCGTTTCGGCCTGCTGGGCGTCAAACCCAACGAGCCATTCCTCAGCCCCATGGGCGAACCCTTCTGGGCGCGGCAGTACGGCGGCAACATCTGGATTTATCCCGGCTGGCCGCTGGATATCACCGCCAAAAGGCAGGAACTGCTCTCGGCGGGATACGGTTTCTTTGCGCACATGCAGGAAAATCC
>NZ_DASQOG010000100.1:0-17799 GCF_035644575.1 Desulfovibrio sp.
CGCTTGACATTTGTCGGCCTGTGGGGCAAATATGCCTTTCTCTTTTTGGAGGTTGATATGTACGCGATTATCGAGACCGGCGGAAAACAGTACCGCGTCGAAGAAGGTTCTAAAGTAGTTGTGGAAAAGCTTGCGGTTCAGGCCGGAAGCGAAATTTCCCTGGACAAGGTGCTGATGGTCGGCGGCGCTGAATGCAAAGTCGGCGCTCCCTATCTTGCCGGGGCCGCCGTTATGGCGGAAGTGGTGGATCACGGGCGCGGACCCAAGATCAAGGTGTTCAAGCGCTGGCGTCGTAATGACTCGCGCAAGCTGCGCGGTCACCGCCAGGATTACACCACCATTCGCGTTAAGAGCATCAACGCCTAGAACCCGGCTTTAGCTGAGGTTCGGCAGGCCGCGGGCATGGTCTGCCAATAGCCCCGCATTCGTGCAGGGCGCGTTGAAAGATATTTATTTTGCCCCGCCGGTCCACAGGGTCGGCGCCCCAGGGAGGCTACCATGGCACATAAGAAAGCAGGCGGCTCTTCGCGCAACGGTCGCGACAGTGAAGGCCAACGCCGCGGCGTAAAGCGTTTTGGCGGTCAGAGCGTTCTGGCTGGCAATATTCTGGTGCGTCAGCTCGGCACCACCGTTTACCCCGGTGTGAACGTGGGCATGGGCAGGGATTTTACCCTGTTCGCCAAAGTGGACGGCGTTGTGCGCTTTGAGAAGTATCTCCGCAAGCGTCGCGTCCACACGCGGGTGCATGTGGAGGCGGCCGCCGACTAAGCGGCCGCGTGGAATTTGCCGATGAGGGAAGGGGCCGCGAGGCTTCTTCCCTCTCGGTGTTTGTGCTGGGGTATGTGTGGCGCAAGGCCACAGGCCGAAAAGCAGACAACGTGGGGCAAACAGGTGTTTGCCATATGGCGCTGACCTGCATTGCTGCAAAATTTGCGCGGTTTTTCGGAACGGCAGCCCCTTATACATTACGGCGAGCGCCAGCATTGCAGGCGCAGCCGCGCGGACTGACCGCAAGGATATCCCATGCGATTTGTAGATGAAGCTCGAATTCAGGTGCGCGCCGGTAAGGGCGGGCACGGTTGCTTGTCTTTTCGGCGCGAAAAATTTGTGCCGCGCGGCGGCCCGGACGGAGGCAACGGTGGTGACGGCGGTTCTGTGCTGCTGAAAGCCGATGGCCGTTTGCTGTCTTTGTACGATTTTCGCCTCAAGCGCCTTTATGAGGCCCGCAATGGTCGCCCCGGCGAGGGCAGCCAGTGCGACGGCAAAAAAGGTGAAGACATGGTGCTGCACCTGCCGGTGGGCACGCTTGTTTTTGTTGAGGGCCCGGACGGGGAAGAACTGCTGGCCGACCTCAGCGATCCTGAAGCGGAAGTGATGGTTGCGCGCGGCGGACGCGGCGGCAAGGGCAACGAACATTTCAAGTCTTCCACCATGCGCGCACCACGTTTTTGCCAGCCCGGCGAACCGGGTGAAGAAAAAAATCTGCGCCTTGAGCTGAAGATTCTGGCCGATGCCGGTCTGCTGGGCTTGCCCAATGCGGGCAAATCCACCTTTATTTCGCAGGTGTCGGCGGCGCGTCCCAAGATCGCGGCCTATCCCTTCACCACGCTCACGCCCAATCTCGGCGTGATGATTGACGAAGTGGATCCCGACAGGCGCATGGTCATTGCCGACATCCCCGGCCTCATTGAAGGCGCGCACGAAGGTCAGGGCCTTGGACTGCGCTTCCTCAAGCATGTGGAGCGCACACGCTTTCTCGTGCATATTCTCAGCGTTGAAGATGTGGGCGAGGATGATCCCTGGGCGGGCTTTAACCTCATCAATGAGGAACTGCGCCGCTTTGACGAAGAACTGGGCGAGCGTCAGCAGATCGAGGTGGTCAACAAGATCGACCTCATCAGCCCCGAACGCCTGGAAGAACTGAAAAGCAGAGCCAAGGCCGATGGCCGCGAGATCTTTTTTATTTCCGCGCGGGACAACATTGACGTTGAGCCTCTGGTGGAAGAGCTGTGGCGCATGCGTGATGAAACCGCCAGCCACGCGCCTATCCTGCATTTTGCCGATACAGACGGCGATGAGGAAGAAGACTTCCCCGAAATTGAAGTGATCTATACCCGCGAGTAGCGGTCTGTGGAGCATATATGACAGCGCCGACGGAAGACTGGCGGCAGGAACGCGCACGGGTGCTTGCCCAGGCGCGGGTGGTGGTCGTCAAGGTAGGCAGCGCAGTACTCACCGATGCCCAGGGCCTGAGCATGCCCGTGCTGGAAAATCTGGCCGGGCAGCTGGCGCGCCTGCGCAATCTGCTGCCTGCGGCTGATGCCGCATCCGGTAGCGCAGGGAGCGCGGAGCCGCGCCGTCTGGTGCTTGTTTCTTCCGGCGCTGTGGCCGCTGGCAGGGCCGCGCTTGCCACGCGCGGGCATGTGGTTGAAACCACGGGCCTTGCGGCGCGTCAGGCTGCGGCAGCAGTGGGGCAGGGGCAGCTCATGCAGAGCTGGGACAAGGTTTTTTTTGCCCACCGCATGCCCACCGCCCAGGTGCTGCTGACCCGCGACGACCTGCGCGCGCGTCAGCGCTTTCTCAATGCCCGCAATACGTTTGCTGAACTGCTGGAATGGGGCGTGCTGCCCATTGTCAACGAAAACGACACAGTGTCCATCAGCGAACTGAAGTTCGGCGATAACGACTGCCTTGCAAGCCTTCTGGTCAATCTGACCGGGGCGGATCTGTTTATCAACCTCACGTCCGCCTCGGGCGTGCTGGCTGCCGATCCGCAAAAAGACCCCAACGCTCCCATCATGGATCACATTGATGACGTGGCGGCCCTTGATCTGGGTCAGCTTTGCGGCGGCAAGACTTCCGTAGGCACCGGCGGTATGTATTCCAAGCTGCTGGCGGCCCGTCGCGCGGCGCAGATTGGCGTACCCACGCTGATTTTGCCGGGGCGCGAGCCGGAGATCATCACGCGGGCCTTTGCCGCCAGCGGCATTTGTCCTGCGCCGCAGGGGCATGAACCCTTTACGGGCGGCACATGGGTTTGCCCTGCACGGCATGCCATACCGCGCCGTAAATTCTGGCTGGCCTATCAGTCTGACCCCGCAGGCAGCGTGCATGTGGATGCTGGCGCGGCCAAGGCCCTGCTGCACAAGGGCGGCAGCCTTCTGCCAGGCGGCGTGTTCCGTGTTGAGGGCAGCTTTCAGCAGGGCGGGCTGGTGCGTGTGCTGCACGAAGGGCAGAGCCTCGGCGTGGGCCTCACCAACTACAGCACTTCAGACCTGAAAAAAATTATGGGCCTGAAAAGACACGAGGTCGCAGCCATTCTGGGCGATGCGCACTACCCTGAGGTTATCCATAGGGACAATTTGCTGCTTGATGCGGCAGTGTGAATACAAAGGGCCAGCTTTGATATGCCCTCATCAGGGTGGGCAGCGATATAGAGACCACCCAGGCTGCTGCTATGCCCCGAGGAAAATTACGCAACAATGGCACTCAGGATCTTGTGGAAATAATACTGCCAATATCCCGCAAAAGCGGGTCTTCCTCACTCGGCATCGCATCCTTCGCCGCCTTATCCAGAATGCCTGCCTGTTCCACCAAGACCTTCGCCTCGCTTGTGTAAGACCCAGAGAGCGAATTGTTCCGACTGTATATCACACCAACTGTATTTATTTGTGTTGAAAGATCACTGATAAGCGCATCTACATCAAGCGAGCCGCTGCTCAAATCAACACTCTTCAGGTAATCCAGATACGACAAATCGTTCAGTGTAAAGGTTGAACTACCGTATCCCATCTGCAGCTTAAAGGTGGAGGATTTTCCATCGCCGCTGACGGTGAGGCGACTGTCATTCGTCCAGCCATTTTTATTTAACAAAGAAATATTATTGTATTTTGTTCCAGCAGCAATTGCCGAGAGCTCTGCGGCAAGGGTTGTAAACGCGGCGCCGTTGACGCTGCCCTTGGTCGGGTCAGCCTTCACCTCTTGGGCAAGGGTTAACATCTTGTTCAGGTTGTCGCGCACCGAGGATGTGGACGTTGCAATCAGCGTGGCGATATTTGCCCCTTCCGTGGCGTTTTTCGCACCTTGTCGCAGCATGGATGCATCAGTCCTGATTCGCCCGGTCAAGGCGGCTGCCATCATTTCTCTGCCAGATGTGTAAGTTGGGGGCACTGACTGCGGCAAACTATCCAGCAGAAGGCTCAAACTGGCCCTCTTTAAATATGTGGCTGTCAAAATATCATCAAAGAAGTCCATTCCGACACCTCACTTGCGCACAGTTTTATACTCCTCATTTTCTTGACGACATTTTTTCCAAAAAGTTTACCTGAATTCTTCCGCTTCTTGCAATGTGGAAGCCACGAAATATGAAGGCTGATTACCGCTTCCACTTGTATTGCTATATTTCTAGCGTAATTACCTCAGGCGAGAAACGCTCTATTAAAACCAGCTAACGCGTTTGCAGGGAAGAGGCAGTGCCGCCAGGAGGAAGCCATCGCCCTGATAGAAGAGCACATACGCTTTTACAACACGGAGAGATTTCAAAAAAGGTTCGGCCAGCTCTCTCCGATAGAATTTCGGAAAAAGCTGGCCGCTTGATTATTCGCCTTGGCCTTTTTTGACCTGTCCACTTGACGGGGAGCAGACCAGTCTCCGGCCTTTCTATTTTGCGCAGCTGAGTTTTAGCCGTGTGACCTGGATTTGCTGAACCGGATAAATACTTCGCGCAATTCCTGCCGCGAAAAGCCCATGACAGCAGGCATGCCCAGACAGAGCAGGCCAATAGCCGCTGTGTAGATGACGCCGGAAACAAGAAAACGCGGCAGGGAATCCACATCGCCAATGCCAAGATAGAGCGTAAGCTGGCGGCAGCCAAAGGCAAGCAGCAGCAAGACGGCGAGGCTCCATACCTGATGGGCCACGTTGCGCCAGAACTTGAGCGGAATAAAGCGCGAGGCCAGCCAAAGATAGACGTTGACCGTGATGATCTGCACGCACACGGTTTTGATCGCCAGCCCCACGGCACCGAGGCCAAGCCCGAGATACTCCGGCGGAGCGAGCAAGAACCACGCCGTGCTGAAACCGTAAATGCATTCAAGCGCCGCCATATTGCGCAGTACCTTGGTGCGGCCTGTGGCGTGAAAAACAGATCCGGCAAGCTGACCATAGGCCTGATGCAGGGGGTAGAGCGCCATGATCTGCACGGGCAGGGTAGCGGCGGCAAACTGCGCGCCGCCGAAAAAGTTCACCAGGGCGGAACCTTCGGCCAGCGTAAAGCACGAAAAATAGGCAGCCACCACGTAGAGCAACGGGGCAAAGCGCGTGAGCAGGCGGCCCATGGCCTCACGGTCATTGTTGCCCCAGGCGATGGAAAGTTCGCGCATGACCAGAGGCGTCATGGCTGAAACAAAAAGAAAGCAGGCCATGCTGACTTTTTGGGAAAGGGCAAAAAAGCCCTGTTCCACGCTGCCGTCAAACCATTGCAGCAGCCAGCGCTCGGCAGTGAGGAGCAAGAAGGAAAGCAGGGCTTGCACAAACAGCGGGTGGCTGTAATTGAAAAACTCCCGCCCATAGGCGCGCTTCTGCTCAGGCGTGAGCCGGAAGTGCAGGGGAATGCCCGCCTGCCGCCAGTAGGTGCGCGTAACCAGCCAGTACCCCAGGGCAGTTGCCCCCAGCATGAGGTATTGCTGGGCAAAAAGCGTGTGGATGTTCAGCCAGTCGGCCCAGAACATGAGCCCCAGCAGGCCCACAGTAAACAGCGAAACAACGGTGCGCACCATTTCGGAAGAAACGGTCGCGCCCACGGCATCGTTCATGGAGCGCAGCACACGGCCCCACCATGTCAGAAAAGCCCACAGGGCTGCCAGCGGCGCGAGCCAGAGGGGTACATCGGGCATGAGCAGCTCGCCAGCCGCAGGAATCTGCAGCAGGCCTGCGGCCAGCAAAATAATGGCGAATACCGCCGCTGTGGCGCGCATGTAAAAGCCGATGAGGCCGGTCTCTGCCTGCCGCCGTGAAAGGGAATTGTAAAAGCAGGTGGAGGTTCCCATATCCAGAAAGCCGGAAAGCTGCTGGAACAGATTGGTGGCAAAGCTGTAATTGCCGTACATCTGCGGCCCAAGAGCGCGGGGCAGAATGGCCTCCATGACAAGGTAGACCGGGACGGAGGCTATATTGGCCACGAGCTTGAATATATAGCGGCGGGCCAGGGTTGGGGTAGAGCTTTGCATGCCGGGAAATTAGCTCACTTCGGCGGCGCGCTCAAGTGGCTGGGGCCCGTGCGGAAAAAATACCTGTTCAGCCGAGGGGATTCCCACACGCCCGGTTGCGTCGGGGCACTGGGCAGGGGCGGCTACGGCGTGTTTACGGGCGTAAAAAATTACCGTACCATTCTCATTCCAATTGCGGGCGCAAGAGGAATGTTTGTTGTTCATACCATAAGGATACCGTCATGGATGATGAAGCACGCAGCAAAAAAATGAAGTCCGGGCTGGAAAAAGCCCCCCACCGCTCCCTGCTCTATGCTCTGGGCCTCACCAGAGAAGAAATGGAACGCCCCCTGATAGGCATTGTGAACGCCGCCAGCGAGGTCGTTCCCGGGCATATGCACCTGAACAGCCTGGCCGATGCGGTCAAGGCCGGTGTACGTATGTCGGGCGGTACGCCGCTGCAGTTCCCGGCTATTGCCGTGTGCGACGGCCTGGCCATGAACCATGAGGGCATGCGTTTTTCCCTGCCTTCGCGTGAATTCATCGCGGATTCCATTGAAATTATGGCGCGCGGTCACGCCTTTGACGCTCTGGTGTTCATTCCCAACTGCGACAAGTGCGTTCCCGGTATGCTCATGGCCATGATGCGCCTGAATATCCCCTCGGTGCTGGTTTCCGGCGGCCCCATGCTGCCCGGCGACATCGGACCAGGCAAGCGCGGCGATCTTATCACCGTGTTTGAAGCCGTGGGCAAGGTGCGCAGCGGCACCATGACAGAAGAAGAGCTGGAATACATGGCCGAACGTGCCTGTCCCGGCTGCGGCGCTTGTGCTGGCATGTTCACGGCCAATTCCATGAACTGCCTGTCTGAAACCATTGGCGTGGCCCTGCCCGGCAACGGCACCATCCCCGCTGTGAGCGGCGCGCGCATCCGCCTTGCCAAAACTGCGGGCATGCGGGTTATGGATCTGCTGCGCAAGAACATCCGCCCGCTGGATATCGTAACGCCCAAGTCTATTGCTAATGCCGTGGCCGTGGATATGGCCCTTGGCTGTTCCACCAACACCGTGCTGCACCTGCCCGCCGTGTTCGGCGAGGCCGGGTTGAAGCTTGGCCTGGAAATTTTTGACGAAGTCAGCAAAAAAAGCCCCAACCTGTGCAAGCTTTCCCCGGCGGGCAAGCATTACATGGTTGATCTGGACAACGCGGGCGGCATCCCTGCCGTCATGACCGAGCTGGACAAGCTGGGCCTCATCAACAAGGACTGCATGACCGCCACGGGCAAGACCGTGGGCGAAAACCTCAAGGACATGAATGCCCGCGTCATGAACCCTGAAGTGATCCGCAGTGTTGAAAATCCCTATTCCAAACAGGGCGGCATCGCCATTCTGCGCGGCAGCCTGGCCCCCGAAGGCGCTGTGGTCAAGCAATCTGCGGTTGCCCCGGAAATGATGTGCCGCGATGTCACGGCCCGCGTGTTTGAGTCCGAAGAAGACGCCATGAAGGCCATTCTTGACGGCAAGATCAAGGCCGGGGACGGCGTTGTGATCCGCTACGAAGGCCCGCGCGGCGGCCCGGGCATGCGCGAAATGCTTTCGCCCACGGCGGCCATCACAGGCATGGGCCTTGGCAAGGATGTTGCCTTGTTGACGGACGGCCGTTTCTCCGGCGGCACCAATGGCGCGGCCATTGGGCACATTTCGCCCGAAGCGGCGGACGGTGGTGTTATCGCTCTGGTGCACGAAGGCGATACCATCCATATCGACATTCCCAACCGCAAGCTGGATCTGCTTGTGGACGAGGCCGAGCTTGCCAAGCGGCGCGCCGCCCTTGTGGTGCCCAAGAAGGATTGCCCTTACCCGGTGCTGCGGCGTTATGCGTACCTGGTCAGCTCGGCTGCCAATGGCGGGCGTTACAAGGAAATCTAAGTAACTGACCGAAATGATTTAAAACCCCCACGAGCTGGATTTGTTTTCTGGCCTGTGGGGGTTTTCTGGCCCCTGAGCGCAACGTTGCGAAAGGGCTTTTTGAAAGGATAAAAGCATATGGCGTTTTTGCATGCGCTGGGCGGTGTATTCGGGCTGATGCTCTTAGGTTTTGTGGGGTTCATGCTGGCGGCGCGCAACTGGTTTGGCGCGGAAACCCGTATTGTTCTGCCGCGTCTGATCACCCAGATCGCCCTGCCGCCCTTTCTCATGTACACCATCATGCACTCGTTCCATCGGGACGATCTGATCATGCTGGCAAAGGGGGCGCTGCTGCCCTTGGGCTCGGTGACCCTCACCTTTGCGCTGGCCATTGTGCTTGCCAAGCTGGCACGCATCAAAAGGCAGCATTTTGGCCTTTTCTGCGCCAGTGTAGCCAATTCGAACACCATTTTTATTGGTATTCCGGTTAATCTGGCCCTGTTCGGCGAAAGTTCCATCCCCTATGTGCTGTTGTACTATGCCGCGAGCACGGTTTTTTTCTGGACTGTGGGGGTCTACTCAATCACGTGCGATATTACTGAAAACAGAGGGAAAATCCCCCTGCGCACCAGGGTCAGGCAAGTGTTTTCCCCTCCTTTCATGGGTTTTATAACGGGTTTGATTCTGACAATGCTGGGCGTTGAACTGCCAGAATTTTTGCAAAACGTTGCCCGCTCGCTCGGCAATCTCACTACGCCGCTGGCCATGATTTTTATTGGTATTTCCATCTACGACATGGGATTGCGCAGTATCAGGATCGGCAAGGATATGGTTCTGCTGGCGATGGGGCGCATGATGCTTGGCCCGCTGGTGATGACTGGCCTGCTCTATTTCTTCCCGGTGCCTGCGCTTATGGGCAAGGTTTTCATCATCCAGGCATCCCTGCCTGTGATGGCCCAGGCGGCTATTTTGAGCGCCCACTACCACACAGACCCGGAATTTGGCGCGCAGGCCGTCAGCCTGACGACGTTGCTTTCCATGATCACCATTCCGCTCTACATGGTTATTTTTTAGAGCAATCTTGGCATTGTGCCGCCTTTATGCGGATGTAGCATTTCACATCAGCATGCCTCTTTTTGCCTTTTTTCAAAAACAAAGGCCGCAGATTTTGCAATCTGCGGCCTTCAAATTTTTGTGGTGGGATTGGCTACTTGGCGCTTTCGGCCAATACGTCCAGCATGAGGGAATCAGGCTTTTTGCTGCAAGCGTCAAGGTAGGCTTTGAGCGCGTCATCGTTGACAAGCACGGAAGCGGGCTTGCCGCTCTTGCCCCGGTTGTAGCCGTCAAGCCAGATCACAAAGCCGCTGCCGTCATCGGGGTTGGCGGCGTAATCCTTGCACAGGGTCTTGTCCGCACGCCATGTGCTCGCTGTATCGATAGGAAAGGTCTTGCGGGCTTCCTGCCAAACGGTGACGACCTTTTTGGTGGGGTCAACCTGGCAGGCGCCGTAAACCTGGCCCAGCATGGGGGCGAGGGTCTCCGGGTCTGCAATGGGGTTACCCATCTTGGCGCTCACATAGCCGTCAATCTGCAGGCCTTCAAATATGGGCGGCTGGCCGCCTTCAGCCATGGGCTGGGTGACGAGTTCGGCACAGATGTAGGTCGAAGGATCAATCTTGTCGTTACCGGCTTGAACAGCCACGGGCAGTCCAAGCATCAGGCAACAGAGAATCAGCATCTTTTTCATGAATACTCCCTTGAAGAAAGCGTTGTACTTCCTTGACCCACTGCGCCCGTCCTGTCAACTGCCGCCGAAAGCATGTGCAATGGTAAAAGCAGCGTGGCTCGGTGGTCTGTGCGAGTGTGCAGGCAGGACTCCATAGAGGCGCAAAAAAAGGGAGGCTCCATTATGGCTGCCCAAGGGCAATCACAAGGGAACCCCCCGCAAACAGACGTATGATGAATGGCGTGGAACTTTACAGCTCCGGCGGCAGATCCTGCAGCTCCTGCCAGGTGAACACGGGGCCGTCCACGCAGACGTAGCGTCCGCCGATGTTGCAGCGACCGCAGATGCCAACGCCGCACTTCATGCGTTTTTCAAGCGTGGTCACGATGTTTTCAGGCGCAAAGTTGAGCTTTTGCAGGGCCTGCACCGTGAACTTGATCATGATGGGCGGGCCGCAGAGCACAGCCACGCAGTTTTTGGGATCGGGATTAAGCTCGAGCAGCACGTTGGGGATCAGGCCCACCTTGTGCGGCCAGCCGTCAAAGGGCGCGTCGATGCACAGGGTGCAGTCCAGATCGTCGCGGCGCAGCCAGTCTTCCGTCTCGTAGCTGAAGGCCATGTCGCGCGGGGAACGCGCGCCGTAGAGCAGGCTCACCTTGCCGAAATCGGCGCGGTGTTCCAGCACATGCAGCATGATGGTACGGATAGGTGCCATGCCGATGCCGCCGCCCACAAAGAAGATGTCCTTGCCCTTCCAGTCGGCGTAGGGAAAGTAATTGCCCAGGGGAGCGCGCACGCCCACCTTGTCGCCGGGCGAGAGCCGGTGAATGGCCGAGGTCACTTCGCCAGCCTGCATGACGGAGAACTGGAGGTAGTTCTTCTGCGACGGCGGCGAGTTGATAACAAAGGTGGATTCGCCAGCGCCGAATACGGAGAGCTGGCCCACCTGACCGGGTTCGTAGGTAAAGGACTTCATGGCGGCATCATCGTCCAGCACCACGCGCAGGGTCTTGATGTTGCCGGTTTCCTGTATGACTTCGGCCACAGTGGCGGGCATGGGCAGGTAGGGGTTGCCCTGCATCATGGGACGGGCCGTGATTTCGCGCAGCATGCCGCCGTCGGGCGCGGGCTTGAGGCCCGGCTTGGCGGCTGGCTTGGCGGCGGCAGTAGGCTTGGTATCCACAGCGGGTTCTGCCTTTGCAGCGGCCTTTTCAGGCGCGGCGGTATTTTGGGGCGCAGTCTTGGGAGTAGCTTTGCCGGTAGTTTTCTTGGTTGCCATGTCTGCTCCTACTTGTCCGTGGACTTCTTGTCATCGTTGCCGTCTTCGATGGCGGCCAGCACGATGGAGCGGATGTCCACGCAGACGGGGCAATTGCTGATGCAGCGGCCACAGCCGCTGCACGAGAACGAACCCCAGTTTTCAGGATAGGTGGAGTACTTGTGCGAAACGCGGTTGCGCATGCGGAATGCCTTGAGCATGCGCGGGTTGTGACCGCTGGCCTCCCGCGTGAACAGCGAGGACATGCAGTTGTCCCAGCTGCGCAGACGGCGGCCACCTTTTTCGCTCAGTCCTTCGCCCTCATCGGTGATGGTGAAGCAGTAGCAGGTGGGGCAAAAGTAGGTGCAGGCACCGCAGGAAATGCAACGGTCGGTCTGATCCTGCCAGAACTGCGTGTCGTTAAAGCGGGCAGCCACTTTTTCGGGTGCGCTCTTGATATTGGGGGCAGGCACAAGGCTGGCCCAGGCATCCTTGCGTGCGGCTTCGGCCTTGGGGAACAGCTCGGCCCCTTCGGCAAGCGAAGAACTGGCCAGCAGTTCCTCACCCTTGGGCGTGATGGCTTGCAGCACATAGCCGCCCTCGATCTCGGTCATGAGCACGTCCGAGCCTTCAGGCGAGGTGGGGCCGCCGCCAACCCAGTGGCAGAAGCAGGTATTGCAGCCGCTGCCGCAGGTGAGCGTAACCACCGCAAGCTGCTCGCGCCGCGCCTTGTAATAAGGATCGGCGTAGGGGCCCTTGAGGTAGGGGCGGTCGAGCACGGCATAGCCGCGTGCATCGCAGGGGCGACAGGCAAAAACCACGGTGGGCTGGGCCTCGGGCTTGTCGTCCAGACTCATGGTGACGCGCTCGAGGTTTTCCGGGTCCTTGGTTTTTTTGTAGCGCACCAGGGTTTCGCACTGGGGCAGCACGGCTTCCTTGGCGGGCACGGTGGCCTTTTCCATGGTAAAGGGCTTGCCTTCCTGCCAGGGCTCAAAGACGACCGAGCGCTTGTTGGCGAGCTTTTCTACCGGCACAAGCACGCGGCGGCCATTCTGCGAGAGGTAGGCAAGAAACGCGGGCAGGCCGTCGGGTGTTACAAAGCGTATCGTGCTCATTTCCAGTCCCTCTCGTGAATGTTCTTTTCAACCACTTCATAGCCCAGCAGGGGCGGCACGTCGTCCGGGTTGAGGCCGGGCTGGTAGCCGTCAAAAAGCTGGGCCACAGCGCGGGCAATCTGCTGGCGCAGGGCCAGAATGGGAATGCCCACGGGGCAGGCGCGCTGGCATTCGCCGCAGCCGGTGCAGCGGCCAGCCAGATGCATGGCGTGGATGGTCTGGAAGAAGAGTTTTTCCTTGGCGCTGTCTTCCTGCGTCATCCAGTGCGGATCGCGGCTGTCGGAGACGCAGTAGTCGCGGCATACGCACATGGGGCAGGCGTTGCGGCAGGCGTAGCAGCGCAGGCAGCGGTCCATCTGGCCGCGCCAGAAGGCGAGCCGTTCGTCCAGAGTCATGGAGTCGAGCAGGGCCAGTTCCGGCGGGGTGCCCGCCGCGCCGTCCACCTTGACGGGCTGACCAAGCAGGGTGTCGGCCAGCACTGCCGAAGGCGTGGTGCAGCCGTAGCATTTGCCCTGGGCGTAGTCCGTCATGCAGAAGCGGTGATCCTTGCCGTCGGCGGTGATGGTCACACCGGCCTCGTCATAGGTCACGCCGTCGATCTTGGTGTAGCGGCCCAGATCCTGATTGACGCGGGCCATGTCCAGCGTGCCTTCGCAGGGCAGAGCAAAGATGGTCACATCCTCGCGGCGGATCAGGTTTTCTTGCAGCAATTCAACCACCGAGCGGGAATCGCAGCCCTTGACCACAATGCCCACCTTCTTGCCCTTGAACGAGGGCAGGTACACGGCAGGATTGTTGACGTTAAAGGGTCCCCACACCAGCTTGTCCACGTCCTCGGGGGTCTTCATGAACAGGGGCACGGTATGGGCCTCGTCGTAGCCCTGCTGCCAGCCAAGCACACAGTCAAGCTCGGGCAGCTTGGCCTTGATGGCTTCTTTTAGTTCGGCCAGGGCAGCGTTTTGCCCAGTGCCGAGTGAGCGCAGGGAGGTCAGCGCCATGTCGGCTATTTTGAGCAGCGGTTCAGGGTCTTCGAGCTTGGGCGCGGGGCCGAGCTTGTGGATGCGGTCGGTAAAGACCGTGACCACCTGCTGCCAGCGTTGGCCTTCAGAGGCTGAAACCCAGGTGTATTCAAAGCGGCGTTCGTCAATGCCCAGCACGGGCAAAAACTGCTTGAGCACCTCAAGGCGGCGGCGGGCGTAAAAGTTGCCCGCAGCGTAGTGGCAGTCACGCGGGTGGCAGCCAGAAACCAGCACACCGTCCGCGCCGTTGAGCAGCGCCTTGACGATAAACAGCGGGTCAATACGGCCCGAACAGGGCACCCGGATGACACGCAGGTCTGTGGGCTGGGTGGCGCGGGCCACACCGGCCGTATCCGCACCGCCATATGAACACCAGTTGCAGAGAAACCCTACAATTCTAAGTTCTTTGCCGTTCAGCACTGGCATAAGGCGTTTACCTCCGCAAGGATCTGGTTATCGGTAGCGTGTGAAAGCTGGATGGCCCCCTGCGGACAGGTGGACGTGCACAGACCGCAGCCCTGGCAGACGGTTTCAATAACCTGCGCCTTGCCTTCGCCCCGGATTTCCACTTCCTTGATGGCCCCAAAGGGGCAGCAGCGAATGCACTTGCCGCAGTTGACACAGCGGCGGATGTCCACCTGGGCGATCTGCGGGTCGCTTTCAAGCTTGTCCTTGGAGAAGAGCGCCAGCACCTTGGCCGCAGCGGCGGAACCTTGGGCCACGGAGGCGGGAATGTCCTTGACCCCCTGGCACACGCCCGCCAGATACACACCGGCGGTATTGGTTTCCACAGGCTTGAGCTTGACGTGGCTTTCCATGAAGAAGCCGTAGCTGTCGTAGGAGATACGCAGCTTTTCCGCCAGCTGGGGCGAGCCCTTGCTGGCCTCGACGCCCACGGCAAGCACCACCAGGTCGGCCTTGATTTCCACGGGCTGGCCCAGCAGGGTATCCACGCCCATGACCGTCATCTGGCCGTTGCCGTCGGGGTAAATCTGCGACACGCGGCCACGGATGTATTCCGTGCCGTATTCTTCCATGGCGCGGCGGGTAAACTCGTCGTACATTTTCCCTGGCGCGCGGATGTCCATGTAGAAGACAAAGGACTTGGAATCGGGAATGTGATCCTTGGTCAGAATGGCCTGCTTGGCCGTGTACATGCAGCAGAAGCCCGAGCAGTAAGGACGGCCCACGGATTTGTCGCGCGAGCCGACGCACTGCACAAAGACGATGTTCTTGGGTTCCCTGCCGTCAGAGGGGCGCTTCACGTGCCCGCCCGTGGGGCCGGATGCGGAGAGCAGGCGCTCGTATTGCAAGGAAGTGATAACGTCAGGGTAGGCCCCGCCGCCGTATTCCTTGTACACGGTCCAGTCCATGAGGTCATAACCGGTGGCGGCAACAATGCTGCCCACTTCTTCGGTAATGACTTCATCTTCCATGTCATACTTGATGGCCCCTGTGGGGCACACCTTGGCGCACACGCCGCACTTGCCCTTGAGAAGCTGGCGGCAGAACTGCGGATTGATGACGGCCTTCTTGGGGATGGCCTGCGGAAAGGCAATGGTGATTGCCGTGGTGTTGCCCGTCAGTTCGTTGAAGGTGTCGGGCGTTTTCTTGGCCGGGCATTTCTCTGTGCATGCGCCGCAGCCTGTGCACAGGCTCCAGTCCACATAGGTGGTGCGCTTGCGGATTTTTACCGTAAAGTTGCCCACATAGCCCGAAACGTCTTCCACTTCGGAATAGGCATAGAGCGTGATGTTGGAGTGCTGGGCCACGTCCACCATTTTGGGGCCGAGAATACAAGCCGAGCAGTCAACGGTGGGGAAGGTCTTGTCCAGCTTTGCCATCTTGCCGCCGATGGTCGCATCGCGTTCCACCAGCACCACCTGAATGCCGCCGTCGGCACAGTCAAGCGCGGCCTGAATACCCGCCACGCCGCCGCCGATGACAAGCACGCGCTTGTTGACGTCAAAGCTTTTGGCCAGCAGGGGTCTGTTGTTGCGCAGCTTTTCCACCGCAAGCTGCACCAGTTCGGCAGCCTTGTTGGTGTTGGCTTCCATGTCCTTGCCAATCCACGAAACATGCTCGCGGATATTGGCCATTTCAAGCATGTAGCGGTTCAGCCCCGCGCGTTCCACCGTGCGGCGGAAGGTGGGTTCGTGCATGCGCGGCGAGCAGGAGGCCACAACCACGCCGTCAAGCTTGTGCTCGTGGATGGCTGCCTCAATGGCTGCCTGCCCCGGTTCGGCGCAGGTATACATGGGGTCGTCGGCATAGACCACGTCCGGGTAGGTGCGGGCAATGGCCGCCACCTGGGCGCAATCGACGGTTCCGGCGATGTTGCTGCCGCAGTGGCAGATAAATACGCCTATTCTCATTACCTGCCTCCTTCAGCGGCCTTGGCCTTCTGCTCTGTGGGTTTGGCCGCTTCCTCGCGGCGCAGCTCGCCCAGTTTGCGGATAAGGCCGTTGGGGCTCACGCACAGCTTGTTCAGGCCCAGTTCTTCTTCCGGCAGATCAAAGGCTATGCCCATCATCTGGGTGAAGTAGAGCACCGGCATGCGGAACTTGGTGTCCATGGCCGCGCTGGCCTGATCCTGGCGCAGGTCAAGGTTCATCTGGCAAAGAGGACAGGCCACCACAATGGCGTCCGCGCCAAGGCGGGTTGCCAACTCAAGGATGCGGCCCGAATTCTTGGCCGTCATGGGGCGCTCGGGAATGCCGAAGGACGCGCCACAGCAGGCGGTCTTGAGCGGGAAATCAAGCATCTCCGCGCCGCAGGCCGACATCATTTCTTCCATGAGCGTGGGATTTTCCGGGTCGCCGAAGTTCATGACTTCCGCCGGGCGGCTCATGAGGCAGCCGTAGTAGGCCACGAGCTTGAGCCCTTTGAGGCTCTGGCGCACGCGGGCGGCGATGGCGTCCATTTCCATCTGCGCGGCAATGCCCTGCATGACGGAAGTGACAGGCGGAAATTCCTTGGCCGAGGGGCCGTCCAGCAGTTCGTCAACCCGGCTGCGGAAGGCGGGATTTTCCATGCGCCTGGCAGCCATGCGCAGGTTGGAAAGACAGCTGGGGCAAGGCGTGAGCAGAACTTCGGCCTTTTGCTGGGCGGCAATATCAAGATTGCGCACGCACAGAGCGGCGGAAAGTTCCGTATCCACGGCATGGGCCGGGGTGGAGCCGCAGCAGTTCCAGTCGGGAATATCCACAAGTCTCATGTCCAGAGCTTTGCACACAGCCTGGGTGGACATTTCGTAATCTTTTGAAGAACCCCTGGCGGAGCAGCCGGGGTAGTAGGCAAAATTCATGGGCGCACCCCCTCGCGCTTGGCGCGTTCCTTGTAGCGCGTAAAGATACGGGTAACCGGCCCGGCCCCGCCCGGCAGAATGTGAGGCTTGAGCCCCAGCTTGCCCTTCTTGAGAGCTTCGGGCGCGAGGTCAACGTCCGTAAACACGCGGAGCGAGCGCATCATGTAGAGCGCCATGGTGCCGATTTCGTGGGTGCGGCCAAAGGTGCGCACTGTATCCAGGAAGGAAAACCAGAATTTCTCCACCTTGGGAACGGCCACGCGGCCTTCCTTGCGGGCCATGTGGCGCAGGGTCTCCATGACTCCGGCCACATCGATGTTGTTGGGACACCGCTGGCTACAGGTGGAACATGACAGGCACATCCAGATGGAACGCGAATCAAGTACCGCGTCCTTCAAGCCCAACTGTACCGCCCGCATGATCTGGTTGACCTGCATGTCGTAAACGAACCCTGCGGGACAGCCGGCAGTACAATTGCCGCACTGATAGCAGGTGGACACTTTTTGCCCGCTGTGCGCATCCACTTCCTCCGTAAAGGCGGGGTCGCGCAGGCGGTTCAGGTTAATGGCTTCGTTCATGGGAACTCTCTGGTTAGAAGCTGATGGGGTGCCGCTGTGACAAGACTATCTACAACGCTACAGCAGAAAAAGTCAAAAATCTAGGCTCGCACCCCAGCAAATTATATACTGCGTCTTTACTACGCTTTGTTTGCGGCTTTGGCCGCCAGCGATTGCGCGGCTCGCAGGCCGAGAAGATAACTCTCAACGCCGAATCCGCACACGCTGCCCGCGCACACTGGCGACAGCACAGAATGGTGCCGGAACGCTTCGCGCGCGTGAACATTGGACATATGAACCTCCACCACAGGCACAGGCAGGATGGCCAGGGCGTCAGCAATGGCATAGCTGTAGTGCGTCCATGCGCCCGCATTGACGACCACCGCGTCAACTCCCTCGCCAAGCGCCTGGTGGATGCGTTCCACCATCAGGCCCTCGTGGTTGGTCTGAAAGCATTCCACGGTTGCGCCCAGCTCCTGAGCGAGCGACTGCAGCGCCGCGTCAATGTCCGCCAGGGTGGCCGTGCCGTATTGTGAGGGGTCGCGCTTGCCAAACATGTTCAGATTGACGCCGTGCAGCACCAGAATTCGCATGGAAGCCTCGCTTTTCATGTCGGTTTATTGGGGCTGTTGCCCAAGGGCGTCCTCAAGGGCGCGGCGTGATTCGGGCGGCAGGCCCTGCCCCGTCCAGAGGCGGAACTGCGC
>NZ_DASQOG010000101.1:0-16347 GCF_035644575.1 Desulfovibrio sp.
ATCCCGGTTACAGGTTGCATACTGGGTTGGCTGGCGGATGTCGTCATGACGCACATCGGCATTGACCTCAAGCACCGCGAATTGTCCGAAAAGTAGTCGGAAGGAGGCAAGTTATGGAATGGTTGTATATTTTGATGCCCATTTCCGGCGTGTTCATTTTCTGGCCGGGCCTTGTCATTCTTGGTTTGGGCGTTGGCATTATCGGCGGCTTTTTCGGCATGGGCGGCGCCTGGATGGTTACCCCCGGTCTGAACATTCTTGGTTTCCCCATGGCCTTTGCCATTGGTACCGACGTGGCGCAGATGGCGGGTAAATCGCTTATCTCCACCATGCGGCACGGCAAGTTCGGCAACGTTGACTACGGCTTGGGCCTGACCATGCTGGTTGGTACCATCGTGGGCGTGGAAGTTGGCGCGCAGATGGTCATGTGGCTGGAACGCCTGGGTTCCGTCGACAAGGTCGTGCGCTGGTTGTACGTTGTCCTGCTTGTGCTGCTGGCATGGCTTGTATTTCACGATATCGCCGCTCGGCGCAGGAAGGAACGCGAAGCCAAGGCCCAGAACAGGGAACTTGACCAGACGGCCACCGGCGTTGACTGGGCCTCCCGCCTGCACGCCATCAAGATTCCGCCTGTGTTCCACTTCAAGCAGGCCAACATCACCTGCTCCGCATGGCTGCCCATCTTCGTCAGCTTCTTCACCGGCTGGCTGGCTGGTATCCTCGGCATCGGCGGCGGTCTTATCCGCATGCCCGCCCTGGTATATCTTGTCGGCTGCCCCACCCATCTGGCGGTGGGTACGGACCTCTTTGAAGTCGCCATCTCCGGTCTCTACGGCACGGCTTCGTACGCATACAAGGGCCGCGTGGAACTGCTTGCCGCTCTCATCATGCTGTGCGGCGCGGCCATCGGCGCGCAGATCGGCGTTGTCGCCACCAAGTATGTAAAGGGTTACGGCATCCGCTTCGTGTTCGGCCTGGCCGTTATCGGCTGCCTCATCTCGGTTGTGTGCAAGCTGGTTGAAGCTGAATTCCCGGCATGGGGCTGGCTGCTTGGCCCGGCTGCTACGATCGACGTGCTCGGCTTCGTGTCGGCTATCTCCCTTTACATAACCGTCAAGATGGTACAGGGCGCCAAGGCGGAAATTGCCGCCAAGAAGAACCAGCCCGCGGCCAACTAGAAGGAGACCCGCCATGAAGATTCGTAACCTGATGCTTATGCTGGCGATGGCCTTCTCTGTTGCACTGCTCACCGGCTGCAACTTCGATGGAGGCGTGGAACAGGGACGCTGCGTGGCCTTTGATGCCACAGCCAAAACTCTCACCATCGTGGTGGACGTGACTCACGATCAGTTTAACCCGCACTACAGCGGCGGCACACATACCTTCAAGCTGCCTGTGGAATCCAAAGACATGGGCCCGACCCCCAGCGTGGGTGGCCGTCTGATGATCGATCTGGTCAAGAACACCGTGCTTATCTATGACCAGAAGACCAACAGCGTACGCGAACTGGCCGTGCAGTTCACCGATGTGGAAAAGAACGTCGGCTCCGACCATCCCAAGGTCAAGGGCAAGACCTTCCCCATTATCGACAAGGATCAGCAGACCGTCACCGTGTACTCTGGACGCCAGAAGTCTTTGATCACCTTCAAGATTCCTGCTGAAGCCCAGGACTACCCGGCCTATGTATGGACCGCTGGCGATGAAATGCGCATTGCCTACCGCAACGCCGACAAGGCCCAATCCATGCGCATCATGAACGTGTCCAAGACCAACATATTCAAGAAGTAAACCCCCAGGGTGCTTACCCCCACCCTGCGCGCCGGAGCGGTTCGCCCCGCTCCGGCGCCCCTCGGGTGGACAAACACACTCAGGAGAGCATCAATGAACAGTTACCGTCAGACCCTTTATTCCAGCATAATCCGGGTTGCGGCCAACGCAGTCATGGTTGGCGCGATCTTTGTGGGCATGTATCAGTCGGCCCACAGTTCTGGGGCCTCGGAACTGGTGTTCTGCGCATGGTTTTTTTGCATCACGGTGCCTACGTGGGCAGGGGCCTTCTGGCTTACCAAAAAGGTGCGCCAGGTATATCCCGCCGAGTTTCAGAGCCTTGTGGAACTGCCGCGCCTCGGACAGCGGCTCGTAAGCTGGCACGTGGCCGAAACGTCCATGTGCCCCGTCATTGATCGCCGATAAACGGGAGCAGCAGCATGTCGTGTGTCATGACCATACCGCAGGCGGGCAGGAAGGAGCCTATGGGGGAATTCATCAAAAGCCAGGGTTGGCAGAACTGCCTCCAGACCCGTGCCCGGCAGCGTTATTGGGGCGCTCTGTGCGCCCTGTTGCTGGGTTTTGCCCTGCTGGGAATACTTGACGGCCTGCAAGGTCTTGCAAGGTCTGGCGCTGATGTGATCGAATTGCTGCCCGGCGGCAGCGTGTCCATATCCGGGCCGCTGACCATCAAAAATCCCGTCAACAGTGATCTTAAAGCGCAATTTGCCCCAGAAAATCCGGCCCTTTTTTATGATCTGGAAGGATTTTTTGCGGGCTACTGGTTTGGCAACGGCATGTGGCGAGGCAGTGTGCGCGCCGATGCCGTTGCGGAGCCCGGCACTTATGGCCTGAAGGTTTCTTTCAGGGGTGCGGCTGCCAGCACCACGCAGCACTATACTGTTGTCGTGCACACCGATGAAACCGCCATGCGGGCCGCGTCTACTTCGTACTTGCGGCGCGTTACCGGCTACAACCCCTTTGTGCTGGCTGCGGGATGCTGCGGTCTGGCTCTGCTGGGCGGGGTTGTGGTGTTCAGGCTTGGCAGCAAGTACATACGCCAGCTGACAACCCTTGGTTGTGGAGAAATCGTGCGCGTGGAACAGAATGCTGACACTACCGAGCAAGCGCAATCCGGCCACATCTGGTGCCTGCTGTACGGCCTGCGCGCCCCCGCAAAGGGAACGCCGTGCGCCGTCTACGATGCGCAGGGCATGCCCCTAGGCACAGCCCGCGCCGAAGAAGCAAAGAACGGCACGCTTGAACTGAATTTTGACTCAATCTCAAGCCCGGCGGCAGAAGCCGGTGCGACCAATACCGCCGTTCGTCCTGGCTGTCTTGTCCAATTGCGGCCCCCAAGGCCGCTCTCTCCTCCGGTCACAGACAGATAAGGTCGTTCGGTCTCCTGCGGCATGCACTTGGCGCGTCACCTGTGCATGCCGCTTTTTTTTTGCCCGCCGCATTCATCCCGCCTTGCCGCTCTTGCCGCCTGCTTTGCCATAAGCTATGCTTATTGTGTTGCATATGCCCCCTGAGGGCTTAAACCAAGGCGGAATTTTCATGTCTCAACTTTGCCCCTGCGGCAGCGGCCAGTCTCTGGACCAATGCTGCGGCCCCCATATTGAAGGCGCGTCCTGGCCCCAGAACGCAGAAAGCCTCATGCGTTCGCGGTATTCGGCCTATGTGCTTGGCCGTCATCAATGGCTTGTGGAAACCACGCATCCCGATTACCGGGAAAATGTGGACGCCGACAAGCTGGCCGAGCAGACCAGGGATATAACCTGGCTGCGCCTTGATATTGCCGCGACCGAAAATGATGTTCCCGCCGGAGAACACGGCGAACTTTTTGATGTTGTTGAATTCTATGCCTATTATGAACTGGAGGGGATCCCCCGCCAGTTGGGCGAGCGCAGCTTTTTTCTGCGCAAGGACGACAAGATTTATTATGTGGACGGCGTGGCCCTGCGGCCTGACGCCTACCGCAGGCAGGAACCCAAGGTGGGGCGTAATGATCCCTGCCCCTGCGGCAGCGGCAAAAAATACAAGAAATGCTGCGGGGCTTCCAAATCCTGATGACCACGGATGCAGAACGCGCAAAAAATTCCGGCAGGGGCAAGAATGGTTCTCTGACAGCCATCCGGCAGTTTTGTCTGGAGTGCCAGGGTGCGTCTGCCAAGGCGGTTCGCGCCTGCGCGGATGAAGAGTGCCCCCTTTGGGCCTGGCGGCTTGCCACGCTGGCGGGCGAGGAATGCCCCGCCCCGGTAGAACAAGCTGCGCGACAGGCCTTGCGGGCCATTCGCAGGCAATGCATGGGCTGTGCTGGCGACAGGGTGGAGGTGCGCGCCTGTGCGGCGCGTGATGCCTGCGCCCTGTGGCATTGCCGGTTTGGCGTGCGTCCGCAGACCTACAAGGCCGTGCGGCGGCGTTTTTTTGCTCCCAAACCCTTGCGACTTTTGTAATGCGCCGCCAGGAACGCGGTGCAACACTACAGGAGGTATCCATGCCTCATTTGCTCGAATGGTCGAGAGCCTATGCTCATCGCCTTGGCGCTGATTCTGCTGCGGCCCTGAAGGCGCGCGCGCCAGAGGTGGCCCAGAGGCTTCAGCGCGAGCTGGCATCCGGCGAGCTGCCCTTTATTTCCATGCCCTTCCGCGCCAAGCTGGAAGTGGAAATGGCCCCTCTGATTCCCCGCATCAAGGCCTACAAGCATATGCTGGTGCTGGGCATCGGCGGCTCTGCCCTTGGGGCGCGGGCCATGCAGCAGGCCTTTGCGCCGGGGCAGGACGGCCCCGGTCATCGCGGCCCGTGGTTGTGGATTGCGGACAATGTCTGTGCGGAGCGCTTTGAAGCCCTGCTCGGCAAGCTCAATCCCGCGGAAACCGTGGTGGTGTGCATCAGCAAGTCTGGCGGCACCATTGAGACCATCTCGCAGTATTTTCTTGTGCGCGACTGGCTTAAGGCCAGCGTGGGCGAGGGCTGGCAGGATCAGATGATCGTTGTCACCGACGAACGCAAGGGCTACCTGCGCGAAGAAGCCAACCGCTATGGGCTGACCGCCCTTGAAGTGCCGGATTATCTTGGCGGCCGCTATTCGGCCCTCTCTGCTGTGGGGCTTTTGCCCGCAGCCTTTCTGGGCATAGACTGGCAGGCCCTGCTGGACGGCGCAGCCGATGTTGCCCGCCCCCTGCTGCAAAATCCGGAGCAGGTGGCCGAGCATCCTTCGTTTGCTCTGGCCTGCTGGGCCAAGGCTCTGGAAGACAAGGGCTACAGCCAGTTGATATTCTTCAGCTACATTCCGCAGTGGGCCGCCTACGGCGACTGGTTTGCCCAGCTTTGGGCCGAAAGCCTGGGCAAGGACGGGCAGGGCAGCCAGCCTGTGCCAGCCACCGGGGTGACGGATCAGCATTCCATCAACCAGATGTTTTTGAGCGGCCCGCGTAACAAGGGGTGCATTTTCCTGACCAGCCGCGATCAGGCGCAGGGGCCCAATTTTGGCATGGATGTGCCGGATCAGTGGGCATGGCTGCGGGCCAAACCCTTTGGGAGCCTGCTTGAAGCCGAAGCCCTGGGAACCCGTATGGCCCTGTGCCAGAGCGGCGTGCCCCTGCTGCATGTGGAAATGCACAACAACGGCCCCCGCGCCGCTGGTTCGCTCATGCTGCTGCTTGAGGCGGCCACCCTGTTTACGGGCTGGCTCATGGGCATCAACCCGCTGGATCAACCCGCAGTGGAGCTGGGCAAACGCCTTGCCAACGCGCGGCTTGGGGCTGGCGGTTATGCGCAGGAAGAAGCCGATCTGACAGAATACCTTGCCGTACCCAGAATGGAACAGAAGTTTTAAGCAAGTGAACGGTGCGGGCCGGTTGCCAAGGGCAAAAAAATGGTGTCCCGCGCTGGTCGCAACCCTTTGCCTGTGTGCCGAAATGTGCTTCAGGAATGGCGGTGGCCGTCAGGCGGCGGCTTTCGGATATGCCTGGGGTTTTTATAACCTGTCGCGTAGCGGCGGCTTTGCGGCGGGGCGTAGCGGTCGTTTTCCCTGCGTCCCGGCGGCGGTGGCAGAAGTGCCGCGCCGCCCGGAGCCGCCGCGCGCGCAAAGGCATTGTCATGTTCAGAAAAAAGCAGCGTAACGAGGCCTGCATCCGCCAGTGCGAGGATGCCTGCGCTCAGGCCGTAGACACGGATAGCGCGTTGCCAAGTTACGCCCGCACATTATCCTGGCTCTCGCTGGTGGTCATTTTGCTGACCAGCCTGGGGCTTTCTTTCTTTATTTCCAACTCTGCGCGCGAGACCCTGCTCACACGGCAGGAGAACTTTGCCCAGCAGCTTGTGGAAAATCTCAACAGCCAGATATTCCGGCGGTTTGCCTTGCCTACCTTGCTGGGCTACGGGCGTATCGCCCTGCGTCAGCCAGAACAGTATGAGAGGCTGGATCAGGTGGTGAAGTCAGTCATTCACGGCTTGCCGGTCGAGCGGCTGCGCATTTATGATTTTTCGCGTCTGGTGGCGTATTCCACCCAAAAGGAAGATCTGGGCCGCGCCGGTTTATCTCCGCCATATCTGGACGACATTCTGGAAGGCGGAGCGCCGAGGTCGGAAATCATCTCGACCATGCCGGGCTGGCAGGCTCCCTTTCGTGTGCCGTTGCAGGAAGGCTCGTTTGTGCTGCGCATTCTTTACCCCTTGCGCGGCGAACCCCTGCACCCAGGGGAGGAAGCGCCCATCATGGGCGCGCTGGAGCTTACGCAGGATATTACGGGCGACTATGAGCAGGTGCTGACGTTCCAGGGTATCATTGTTGTCATGTGTCTGCTTTCGTCTGTGATCATGTTTGGCCTGCTGCTCATGTTGATCCATCGCTCGGAGCGGGTGCTGGCGGCGCGCATGTACAAGAACAGGCTTCTTGAAAACCAGTTGCACAGTAACGAACGGCTGGTGAGCATGGGCAGGGTGGTGGCCAGTATCGCGCACGAAATCCGCAATCCGCTGGGCATCATCCGTTCCAGCGCCGAGCTGCTGCAACGCCGTACCGACAAGGCCGACGCCAGCACACGCCGTATTCTTGGGGCGATTTATGACGAGGCTGTTCGCCTTTCGCAGACAGTCAACGATTTTCTGGACTACGCCCGCCCCCGCCAGCCCAAGCAGGTCGTCGTGGACGTGAATGTGGTGCTGGATCAGGTTCTGGCCTTTCTTGAAGGCGAGATGGGGCGCTGCGGCGTGGCGCTTGAACGGCAGTGCGAGAGTGAGCTTTTTACACCCGGCGACAAGGATTTGCTGTACCGGGCTTTTTACAATATCCTTGTAAACGGCCAGCAGGCGATGGACGGGCCGGGCGTTGTGCGCATAAATGGGCGCATTGACGACAACGGACACGTTTGCATTGAGTTTCTGGATTCTGGCCCCGGTTTTGACCCCGCTACGCTACCCAACCTGCTGGATCCCTTTTTTACTACCAAGGACGGCGGTACAGGGCTTGGTTTGCCCATTGTGCAGTCGATCATCTCAAGCCACGGCGGTGTCATCAAGCTTGAAAACGGCCCCGAGGGCGGGGCGCTGGTAAGGGTTCTGCTGCCCAGAGCCCAAACTGGCGCATAGGATACATAATGAGCGAAAAAGCGCATCTTCTGATCATCGACGACGAAAAAAACTATCTGCTGGTGTTGCAAACCCTGCTTGAAGACGAGGGCTATGCCGTCACGGCCATCAGCGACCCTGAAACCGCACTGGCATTTCTGGACGAGAGCGAAGTGGACGTTGTTGTGACCGACATGAAAATGCCCAAGGTCACAGGGCGCGAAGTGCTTGAGCGGGTTAAAAAGAACTGGCCGTACATTCCGGTGCTTATCATGACGGCCTTCGGCTCCATTGAAAGCGCCGTCGAGGTCATGCGCTACGGCGCATTTGACTACATCACCAAACCTTTTTCCAATGACGAACTGCTGCTTTCCATCCACAACGCCGTGGAACTTTCGCGGGCGCACCGTCAGTACCGCTTGTTGCAGGAAGTTATGGAAGACCGCTACGGCGTCCACAAGATTGTGGGCCGCAGCAGGGCCATACGGGATGTTTTGCTGATGGTTGAGCGCGCTGCGCCCAGCCGCTCCACGGTGCTCATTACCGGTGAATCCGGTACGGGCAAGGAGCTGGTGGCCCGGGCTATCCACTATACCAGCCCCCGCAAGGACAAGCCCTTTGTGTCGGTGAACTGCATGGCCCTGAACCCCGGCGTGCTTGAGAGCGAGCTTTTCGGGCATGAAAAGGGATCGTTCACCGGCGCTGTCGCCATGCGGCGCGGGCGCTTTGAGCAGGCAGACAGCGGCACCCTGTTTCTGGATGAAATTGCGGAACTCACGCCTGACCTTCAGGTCAAACTGCTTCGCGTCTTGCAGGAGCGGCGTTTTGAACGCGTGGGCGGCGGCGAGGAAATTGAGGTGGATATTCGCGTGGTGGCGGCCACCAACAAGGATCTTGCCGCGCTGGTGGAGAAAGGGGCATTCCGCGATGACCTCTACTACCGCCTTAACGTTGTGCAGGTTCCCCTGCCGCCCCTGCGCGAGCGCAGGGAGGACATCCCCCTGCTTGTGGCCCACTTTGTGGAAAAGGTCTGTACAGACAATTCCATGTCGCCCAAAACCTTCAGCACTCAAGCTCTGAACTACCTCACGGGGTACGAGTGGCCGGGCAACATCCGCCAGCTTGAAAACGTGGTAGAAAGCTGCCTTGTGCTGGTACCGGGCAATGTCATTGACGTGGATAATCTGCCCGCCGAGATCCGCGATGAAGAATCGCAGTTCAAAAGCGCTGTGGACTTGCTGCCCGTACAGCTTGACCTGGCTGATACGCTTGAAAAAATTGAAGCCGCGCTTATCCGCCGTGCCTTGGTGCGGGCGGAGCTTGTACAGGTCAAGGCAGCAGAATATCTTGGAATTTCAAAAAGTCTGCTGCAATACAAGCTCAAGAAATACGGCATTACCGGCCATTAATTAGTTTTTGGGGCAGGACAGGGGCAAACTTTTTTTCTGAATTGCCTCAAGATTTACAGCCAAGGCATTGCTTTCGCACCACATGCTGGCTGTGTTTCAGCCCCCCCCATCAATAGGAAAAACAGGGCGTCCTGGCTTCGGCTGAGGGCGCCTTTATTATTTTTTTCATTTCTTGCTGAGTAAAAAACTAGTTAAATACCGCAATGGTATGTTGGGCGAACTTGGTCGAATATGCCAGACCAGTTGCAAATTTGCGTCAGCAGTCTTTACAGAAATGATAATTTTTTATAGGTTGATCAACCAGTCAGTAGGCTGAGGGGTTTTGAATTGCAAGGGCCTACAGCAGGTAATTGCCCACAGGCATATTGCGTGGTATCACTTCTTAAAATGCTGTATTATCGACAGAACGAGTGATCAAACAGGGCTTTATTTTTTCTGAATATTTTTCTGTCGAGGTGAAACCTGACGCAGGTCAGTATGCGAGGCGTCGGGTTTTGAACTCGAAGACAGCTGACAGAAAAAAGGGCCGCGCTGCATGCGCGACCCCTTGAATTGTGACAACCAGCCAGCGACCAGAAGTTTACCCCTGGCGCTTGGCGAGACGCTTTCTGAGGTTTTCCGCCACATCGTCAGGGTTCATGTGGACGCGGGCAATGCCGCTTTCCATGGCGGCCTTGGCTGTGGCAGCCGCCACCAGAGGAGCCACGTCCGGGTTCAGGGTCGAAGGAATGATCATGCTGGGGCTGAGCTCTTCAGGTTTGACGAGTTCGGCAAGGGCCTTGGCGGCGGCGATCTTCATGGCATCGTTGATGTCAGTGGCGCGCACGTCAATGGCGCCCCGGAAGATGCCGGGGAAGGCCAGCACATTGTTGATCTGGTTGGGGCAGTCGGAGCGGCCCGTTGCCACTACTTTTGCGCCGCCATCAAAAGCGCGCTGCAGGGGCCAGATTTCGGGGATGGGGTTTGCCTGGGCAAAAACAATGGGATCCTTGGCCATGCTGCGAATCATGTCTTCGTTCAGAGAATTGGGCGCGGAAACGCCAATAAAGACATCTGCGCCCTTGATGGCCTCGGCCAGACCGCCCTTGATTTTGTTGGGATTGGTGTGCTTGGCGATTTCATCCTTGTAGGGATTCATGCCTTCGGGGCGGCCTTGCCAGATAGCGCCCTTGGAATCGCACATGATGACGTTCTTGAGGCCTACGGCCATGAGCAGCTTGATGATGGCAATGCCCGCAGCGCCAGCGCCGCTGGTGACAACGGTCACTTCATCAAGTTTTTTGCCAACAATTTTCAGAGCGTTGATAAGACCGGCCAGGGTAACAACTGCGGTGCCGTGCTGGTCGTCATGGAAAATGGGGCCTTTGAAGATGCCGTTCTTTTTCAGGGTGTCTTCAATGACAAAGCATTCAGGGGCCTTGATGTCTTCAAGGTTCACGCCGCCAAAGGTCGGGGCCATCAGTTCAACAAGCTCCACGATCTTGCCGGTGTCCTTGGTGTCCACACAGATGGGGAAGGCATCCACATCGCCAAAGGTTTTGAACAACAGAGATTTGCCTTCCATAACGGGCATGGCTGCGGCAGCGCCGATGCTTCCAAGGCCGAGCACGGCAGTGCCGTTGGAAACAACGCAGACAAAGTTGGAGTGGTTTGTATAAACATCAAGCATTGCGGGATCGTTATGGATTTCCATGCATGGCTCGGCAACGCCGGGCGAATAGGCCAGGGTGAGGTCGTCGTTATCGCGCACAGGGGCTTTGACCCGAACCTCAATTTTTCCCTGATATTCCTTGTGCATGGCCAGGGCTTCTTCCCGCAGGTTCTTGATACGTGACATCACTTGCTCCTTCATCTGTTTGTCTGCCGTGACAGTGTAAAAAATGCGCCGCCGGCGCGGGGCAGCCTCAACATGCTCGCAAAAAAGTTTTTGGGCCAGCAACGATGCAGCATTGCGGGCAATCGCCGGAAGTAACCGGTCAGCCGCAGCATTTTGTGTCGGCCTTCTTGTATAAGCATACAGAAATTCATGGGGTAAGGAAATATCTTATGAAAATTTTATAAGGTTTATGGGATTACTGCTTTTTTAGCGCATACAAATTCTTGTTTTTTCAAAAAGATGCGATGTACCGCAGACCTCAAGGAGAAACGAATTTCGCCATGAATACCGAAAATTCGAAAAATATGGATGCCGAGGCACAGGCCGGAAGAAAACGCAACATCCAGCGGCCCAGAGTACACACTGAAGTGCTGAGCTGTCTGCTGGACGACATTCAGAGCGGCGTTTATCAGGTAGGGCAAAAGCTGCCCTCCGAGCGCGAGTTGATGGACGAGTTCGGCGTGGGCCGGCCTGCTGTTCGCGAAGCGCTTTCCGGTCTGGCGCGCATGGGCCTTATTGAGGTTTCGCCCGGCATGCGCGCCCGCGTGTGCCGCCTGACGCTCAAGCCCCTGCTGCGCGAAATGAGGGCCACTCTGGAGATTTACTCCAGCTCGCCTGACGGCTGGCGTCAACTGCACGATCTGCGGCTCTTTTTTGAAACCGCCGTGGTGCGGCGCATGGCCCTTGAAATAACCGATGAGCAGCTGACCCACCTTGACGAGCAGCTGCAAAATCAGCGCAGATTGCTGGACGCATCGGAAATACGCGCTTTTGCCGAAGCGGATATTGATTTCCACCGCTATCTAGTAGAATGCATGGGCAACAACTTTCTCGGGCTTTTGGCCGAGGGCTTTGCCGGTTGGCTGATCACGCCGCTGTACGCCTCCTTGCAGGTGCGCAAGCAGAGCGAACGTTCATACCGCGCCCACGTTGGCGTGTACGAAGCGCTCAAGAAGCGTGATCCAGACCTGGCGGAAAAGGCCATGCGCGCTCACCTGGACGAAATGCGCGGCATTTATCAGGTGGATGTGATGGTTGATGAGGACGTGCCGTCGAAAGACCAGAATTAGCACGGCTTCTGCCCGTATAATTGCAGCAGAACCGGAATTGCCGCTTTGTCCTCTAGGGGCGGCGGCATTCCTTTTTGCAGGGCCGGTGGCTGGCGCACGTTCGCGAGGACGCAAAAAACCGCAACGGTAACCCGTTGCGGTTTTTTGTGGGCCGGACACCCGGCAACGTCTGTTGCCGCTGCTTCCTTTCGGACCTGACGGGGTTGGCAGTGCTGCCGCCGTCCGGCTTGGAAAGACACTTACCCGCAAAGAGGGTCGGCTGTCAATGGCTGTGCTGGCTTTTCGCCTGCGGAGCACTGTCGCACAGCAAGGATGTGGCATTGCTCATGATGGTTTCCATCTCCGCATCCTTGAGGTTGGCAAGGCGTTGCAGCCGTTGGCGTTCTTCCACGGGGTCGTACAGCGGCCAATCTGTGCCAAAGAGAATACGCTCTCGCGGAAAAGCCCCAAGAAGCTTTTTGGCAAGCAGCGGGGTGGCAAAGGGCGTTGTGCTTGAGGTGTCGAACCAAAGGTTTTCAAACCTGTTGCCCGCAAGTGCATCAAGCGCGTGCGCCCACATGCGGTAGCCGCCAAAATGGGCCGCAATCACCCTCATGCCGGGGAACTGGCGCAGAATTGCCGCCAGTTTGTAAGGGCAGGAGGGGTTTTGGGCTGGCGTTGTTCTGTCGCCTATGTGGATTTCAAACACAAAGTCTTTTTGCGCTGCTTCAAAAATGGGCAGAAGGCGAGGGTCGTCCAGCCAGAAGCTCTGAAAATCAGGGTGCAGCTTGATGCCGCGGATGCCGGCGGCCTTGATGCGCTTAAGCTCCGCCTCCCAGTTTTCATAGCCCGGATGTACCGTACCAAAGGCGATAACCCTGTCCGCATGCTCCTTTTGCAAGGTGATGGCGTAGTTGTTTGCCGGAATAACCTGGGCCGGTGCTGTGGCTGCGCACAAAACCACGCACTTTTCCATTTCGGCCTTACGTTCGCGCTCCAGCAGGTGGGCGATGGTGCCATCGCCCGCGCAGTTGACGCTATAAAATTCATTCAGGTGATCCACTGCCTTGTGCGCTATCTTGGGATGAAAGGCGTGGGTGTGTATGTCGATGTACATGATTGGCGCTTATTTGACCCCATTCACCACATTGACGGGGGTTCCTGCCTGCCAGCGCCGGATGTTCTCCGCCATGAGGTCAATGATGTTTTGCCGCGCACGCGTGGTAGCCCAGGCAATGTGCGGCGTAATCAGCGTATTGGGCGCTGAAAACAGGGGATTGTCGTCCTGAGGGGGTTCCTGCGCAAGCACGTCAGTGCCAAGACCCCGCAGATGCCCGGATTTCAAGGCTTCGGCAGCGGCTGCTTCATCCACCAGCGGCCCACGCGAGGTATTCAGCAGAATAGCCCCCTTGCGCATGGAAGAAAGCGTTTTGGCATTGATGATGTTGCGTGTTTCCTTGGTCAGCGGGCAGTGCAGGGAAACCACGTCTGATGCGCAAAGCAGGTGCTCAAGCGTGGCAAAGGCAAAGGGGCCGTAGGACGGCGGATCCTTGGGGGTGCGGCAGTAGGCGAGCACGCTCATGCCAAAGGCGTGGGCCAGTTCACCCATGCGGCGGCCTATGGAGCCAAATCCAATGAGGCCCATGGTCAGACCTTCCAGGCACAGCGGCGGAATCTTCCAGTAGCACCAGCTTTTGGATTTGAGCCAGTCGCCGTTTTTGACGCTTTCGGAATGCAGGCTGGTATGGCGGCACAGCTCAAGCAAGAGCGCCATTGCATGCTGCGCCACATCGCTCACGCCGTAAGCAACCACGTTGCACACAGGAACATTGCGGGCGGCCAGGGCATCAACGTCTACAATATTATAGCCGGTGGCAAGAACGCCAACCATGCGGACATTGCTGTCCAGTTGCTCAAGATTTGCGCCAGTCAACGGGGTTTTGTTGACAAGCACCACGTCTGCCCCCTGGGTGCGCTCTGCAACCGCTTCGGTGGGAGTGGTTTCATAAATGGACACATCGCCAAGGGATGCGATCGGGCCCCAATCCACATCGCCGGGATTGAGCACAGCACCGTCAAGAATGGCTATTTTCATGCAGGTAACCTCTGTTGACTGCACTCTATCCTGTGATGCCGCTGCCCGCAAGTTCCTGGCGCAAAGTCATATATCTGTAATAGTTGGATGTCTTTCTTGCTCTGCTGAAATGTCGTCGAGGTTGTAAATTGCACTGGTAATCCATGAAAGGGCGGCGATGCTTGTACGCAATATTCCTGTGCAGTTGAAACAAGGGGGCGAAGGCTGCGCGGGGCGTAAGCCTGCCAAACGCTGGTGCAGATGTTGCGATTGGTTGTGCTGGGCAAAAGCGTTGCGGGCCGTACACAGGGCAAAAAAAGAGCCGCCCCATGGGGCGGCTCTTTCAGTACTAATCTTAAAAAGACTAGTGGGCGATCACGCGGAAGTCGTCGCGGCGGTTCTTGGACCACGAAGCTTCGTTGTTACCCTGCACGGCGGGGTTTTCCTTGCCGTAGCTGATCATTTCCAGCTGGCTGGGATTCACGCCAAGCGTAACCAGGTATTCGTAGGAAGCGCGGGCGCGGCGTTCGCCGAGGGCGAGGTTGTATTCCTGGGTGCCGCGTTCGTCGCAGTTGCCTTCGATGCGCACGCGGATAGAGGAGTACTTCTTCAGCAGATCGGCCTTGGTCTTCAGCATTTCTTTGTATTCGGGCTTGATGTCGAATTTGTCGAAAGCGAAGTAGACGCGGGCGTCAGTGATCTGCTGGATGGCCGCACGCATTTCGGGGGTCAGGCCATCGTCATAGCCGGGTTCGCTGGTGGTTTTCTTTGCGCAACCGAAGCCGGCGGCAAGGGCCATAACCAGAGCGAGAATAAGAGCATAGCGTTTCATTGTGTGTCCTCCTGAACAGCTCATTCTCCAAAAAAATTGATACCTTTCCTTTCTGCACACGCGAGGCCGTTTCGTCCTCGCATAACAGATGGTATCTGGCCCGCAATTTTTGTCAAGGCGTGGAAGGGGGTTTCGACGCACTTTCGTAAAATATTTTTTACCCATTTCGTCCCGTGAGGGCCGGAAAATCGAGTAAAAATGCGGGTAAGAGGCCTATCTGTTAATTTCTAGCTATTTTTGCTGACCGGGCATGCCCCAGCGCGGGAAGTACACGGAACCACCACCGGTGGGTACCTGCTTCGCATCGCCGCCGTGGCGGGTGGTCAGGTAGATGCCGTGCCCGTTGCGCGTGGACGAGAACGCAATAAAGTAACTGTCGGCGCAGAAAGCGGGCTGTTCATCGCTGCCGGGGCCGAAAGTAACCTGACGTTCCATGCCGGTAAGCATATCTTGCACAAAAATACGGTGACCATAGTCGGTCATGCGGCTGTATACCACCAGAGTTCCGTCAGGCGACAGATTGGCTTCGGTGTTGTACGTGCCGTTTTTGCTCACGCGCGTGACCGAGCCGCTGCTCAGATCCTTGAGGAAAATCTGCGGGCCGCCAAGGCGCGAAGAGGTAAATGCCATCTTGGTGCCCGTGCTGTCAAATGTGGGCGAAACGTTGATGGAGTCGTTCTGCTCAAGCACCCGTTCTTTCTGGAAAACGTGGTTCAGCTGGAAGATAACGGGGTACTTGCCGTTGGAAAGCGCCACGGCAACCTTGTTGTCAGGCATAAAGGCAGGGCCGATAACCACGTTGCCGGGAAAGCGGATACGCTGCACTTTGCCGCTGGAGCGATCCCACACGCCGAGGGCATGGGATTTTTCGTCAATGTGGGTAAAGACCACAAAGCGGCCATCAGGCGACCATGCGGGCGACATGGATTCGCCGGGCATGTTGGTGATCTGCCGCAGGTCGCGCCCGGTGGGCTTGACCAGCCACACGTTGGCGCTCATCTTGCCCGTCTTTTTTACAAAGGCAAGCGTGGAGCGGAAGAAGGCGCCATTGCCCGTAAGGGCTTCAAGCAGGTCGGCGCAGAAGCGGTCGGCCACTTCGGGCAGGTCTTTGGAAGTAACCTTGGGGTACTCCTTGCCAAAAAGCCGCCCGCCAGTGTTGGTTTCAAAAGCGCGGATCTGCACGGGGCGGGTGCCGCTGTCGCCCTCGGGCCAGTAGGTCGTTACCACAATGTCCGACCCGGCAAGCTGGAAGCGCTTGAAATCGAGGGACGGCGGCTCATACCCGGGCAGAACAACGCCGCCAAGCACTGCTCTGGGATCGGTAAGACGCATAAAGGGCAAAAAGCTCAGGTTTTCCTGCACGATTTTTTGCAGGTCGGTGCCCATGCTGTTCGCTTCAGCAGAGGGGCCCTTGATGGGGGCCGCCAGGGCAAGGTTAACAATGTTTTGCCCCGGACCGTAAATGTCCACGCGCATGGCGGCCTGCGCCCCGCTTCCGAGAGCCAGCCAGAACCCCAGGGTCAGGAGAAGAAGCTGTTTTTTCATGGCGTCAGTATTCCTTGTTCAAGCAGCACGCCTCAGCGGCGCACCAGTGTAAGGGTGATGTCCAGCGTTCCCCCAAGTTCGGCGGGCGGAGGGGGCAAGCTGCCTGCTCGGCGTATGCCTCGCTGCACATATTTGTCAAGAAGCTTGTCGCCCGTGGGCGATATTACCTTGAAATCTGTGATTTCTCCCTGAGGGGAAATTGTAAGCCTCAGGCGTGTCTG
>NZ_DASQOG010000102.1:0-6348 GCF_035644575.1 Desulfovibrio sp.
AGCAACGCCAGCAGGGATACACAAAGAACAATGCGTAAATGTTTCATGACGGCCTCACGTAACTTGTATAGAAAATCTCCAGAATACTCGTTACTACGTATACGCAAAATTTGCCTTTTGCAAGGTTTGCAGGTCTGCCTGTGCCGGATTGTCAAATACAGGCCGTATGCAGCCGCCTTGCAGGCAGCGGCCCAGCATGCTACAGCCTGTCTGTTGCGCTCCCCATCCTCATGCGGAGCAGATTTTGCTATATCCCGCGCGGTGCGCGTTTTTTCAGGAGCGGCTATGATTGACCTCAAACTGGTGCAAAAGCAGCCCGAAGTGCTGACCAAGGCTTTGACCGACAGGCATTCGGATCTGGATGTTCATGAATTTCTGGCGCTGGACGCCCGCCGCCGTGCCCTGCTGACCGAGGTGGAAACCCTCAAGAGCCGCCGCAACGCGGCCTCTGCCGAAGTGGCCGCCAAAAAACGCGCGGGCGAAGATGCCACGGCCCTGCTGGCCGAAATGAGCGGCGTTTCCGACCGCATCAAGGAACTGGACGTTGAAACCGCCCAGGCCAAGGCCGATGTGGAAACATGGCTCATGCGCGTGCCCAACCTGCCTGACGCCGCCGTGCCCGTGGGCAAGGACGAATCGGAAAACGTGGAAGTGCACCGCTGGGGCACGCCGCGCGAATTTGATTTTGAGCCGCGCGAACATGGCGATCTGGGCGTGGCCCTTGGCGGGCTTGATTTTGAGCGCGCCGCCCGCCTGACAGGCAGCCGTTTTGTGGTGTCCCTGAACTGGGGCGCGCGCCTTGAACGCGCGCTGGTGAACTTTTTTCTCGATCAGCACACAGTGGCCGAAGACTATATTGAAGTCTGCCCGCCCTTCATGGTCAACCGCGCCAGCATGACTGGCACGGGCCAGTTGCCCAAGTTTGAGGAAGACCTGTTCAAGCTGCGCGAGTGGGAATACTACCTGATCCCCACTGCCGAAGTGCCGCTGACCAATCTGCACGCTGGCGAAGTACTGGACGAGGCCGATCTGCCCCGCGCCTACTGCGCGGCCACGCCCTGCTTCCGCTCCGAGGCGGGCAGCGCGGGCAAGGATACGCGCGGTCTTATCCGCATGCACCAGTTCACCAAGGTCGAGATGGTGCGTTTCGCCCATCCTGACGACAGCTTCAACCAGCTTGAGATCATGCGCGGCCACGCCTGCAATCTGCTCGAAATGCTCGAACTGCCGTACCGCGTCATCACGCTCTGCACGGGCGACATGGGCTTCAGCTCTGCCAAGACTTATGATGTGGAAGTGTGGCTGCCCACGCAAAAAACCTTCCGCGAAATTTCTTCCTGCTCCAATTGCACGGATTTTCAGGCCCGCCGGGCTGATATCCGTTTCAAGCCCAAGGGCGGCAAGGCCATGTTCCTGCACACGCTCAACGGCTCCGGCCTGCCCACGGGCCGCACCATTGCCGCCATCCTTGAGAACTGCCAGCAAAAGGACGGCAGCCTTGTGCTGCCCAAGGTGCTGGTTCCCTACATGGGCGGCAGGGAAGTTATCGAGCCGAAATAAGCGCTTTTTGCCAGATGTAAAAACCGGGTGCCTCCATCAAGAGGCACCCGGTTTTTTGCGGTCAAAAACAGTTTTGAACCGTATCAGACCGTAAGTTTTTTTCTGCGCCGCAGCACAGCCGCCGCCAACACCATGTTGGCAATGAGGCTCAGCCCCAGCAGAATGCGCAAGGGCATGGCAAAGCCGCCCGGCCCCGCATCGTGCCCGCTGTCTGCGGCTGCGGAACCCTGAGCTGCGCTGATTTCCACCGGGTGTTCAACCCTGTGGCCCATGTTGTCGGCCATGATGATACGCCAGCGGCCCGGCGCGTCAGGCATGAAGGCAAAGCGCCCCTGCGCGTCAGTGCGGCCATTCTGAAATTCCACCTTGTCGTCTGCGGGGCTGTACACCTCCACCTTGGCATAGGTGGGCTGCTCGCCGCCGGAGTAGGCAAACTGCACAAGCACCACGCCGTCGTGCCGTGTGTCTGCCGCATACAGGGCATGGGCCGGAGCCTGAACAGCGGTGCCAACCAGGATCAGCGCAACCGCAAGATATATGGCGGCGCAGCGGCCCAAAAGGAAAATGCGCATATAACTATCCTTGCCTCAAGCAGATGTGGGGAATGCGCGCAGGCGGGAGAAAGCGAACCTTCCCCCGCCTGCGTGCGTGTGGATATGGGGCTACTTTACGGGGAACACATAGGTGGCGCGCAGATGGTGCTCGTCAGCGTCCGCGCCGGGGGTCTTTTCCACCACCGTGGTGCGCAGCATCCACAGGGCTGGCTTGTCCACGGTAAAGGAGGCCTTGCCCTGCGCATCGGTCTGCGCCTTGGATTTGTAGGTGTCCTGCTCCTTGCTGAAGGCATCGTGGGTCAGGCCCACAGTGGCGTTGGGCACGGGCTTGCCGCGCAGCAGCACCTGTACGTTCAGGGGTGCGCCGGGCTTGAGGTCTGCGGGGTTGGTCAGCAGCACAAGCTCCAGATCCTGGCCAAGAGCCTTGCCGAACAGGGTGTCGTTGCTGGCGGGATTGAGCAGAGTTTTGGCGAATTTTTCATACTTGCCGGAAGATTTGACCTTCATACCCTTGGCTTCAAGGGCGGCGCGGCTGCCTTCCATTTCACCCTGGGTTGTTTCGCACCATATCTGGGGCAGGCGGTGGCCCACCAGCATGGCGGGGCCGTTCTGCGCGAGGGTGAAGTCGCCCACCAGCGAAACCAGCGCCTTGTCTTCCACAAGGGCGATGTCGGTTTTTTTGTCGCCCTGCAAGAGGTACAGACGCACGTTGGCAGGATTTTCGGCTTCTTCGCTGACCATGAAAACATGGGCTGCCTGCGCCTGCATGCGGGTCTTCTGCCCGGCGGCAGGGGTTGCCGTGTCGGGCTTGAGGATAAATTCGTGGGCCAGGGCGGCAGTGCTGGAAATCATGAGACCCATAAGGGCCAGAGCGGCGCAGAAGTGCGAACGGATATGCATGGTGGGGGGCTCCTTTGAGTTTGTGTTACGAAATTTTATTGAATGCTACAGTGGCGCATATGTTTTTGCAAGTTGTAACACTTAAAGGAACAAAAAAGCCCGCAAAAATGCGGGCTGTAAGGAGCGTCGGCAATGCCTGCGCTAAACTGTGGCAAGTATCTGTAGCGCAGCCAGATGTTCCAGTTCTTCAGCCAGACACAGGGCTTCGGCCAGGGTGCTCCCAAGGCAGCACAAGCCATGCCCGGCCATCCATACCGCATCCTTGCTGGCGGCGGCCAGGGCCACGGCGTCTGCAAGCTCTGTAGTGCCGGGGGGCAGGGCAGGGGCAAAGCCCAGCTTGGCCCGCCATACCTCGGCTTCAAAAAGGGGCAGGCGCAAAAAGTCCTCCTGCCTGCCCGCCAGCCGCAAGCTCAAGGCAAGCAGGCGGCGAGGATGGGTGTGCAGGATGGCATTACAGTCCGGGCGGGCGCGGTAGATGGCAAGGTGCATGCCCGATTCCGTGGATGCTGGCCCGCCGGACACGACATCGCCTGTGGTGATGTCCATAAGGCAACAGTCGGCGGCGGTCAGCCTGCCCTTGGCAGCGCCGCTGCGGGTGACGCAGACCAACTCTGGTGCGTTGCTGCCGAGCCTGCGGCTGGCATTGCCGTTGCAGCCGGACAGCAGGCCCTGCTTCCAGGCATCGCGGCAAACTGAGCGAAATTCTTCAACCAGCTCTGAGGGAATGGAAGGTTGGTTTTCTGTGATGGGCGCGGCTGCTGACCGCTGCGAGGTGGTGCTCATGCGGGTTTCCTTTGTTTTGCCATGCGCGCAGGTCAGGCTTCCTGCCCTTTGCGGTCAAAGTGGTCAAAGCCGCGCATGTCTGCCAGAGTGTCCAGCGGTTCGTTGTTGCACACAATACCGCCGCCAGCGGTCACAACGCCGATGCTTGTAAGGCGCGGTATGGCCGCATGCAGGGGGGGCAGCATGTCGGGCGCGCACGAGCCAAGCAGGGCGTAATCCTCGCCGCCAAGCAGGGCTTCGTGTACGGGATTTTTGCCATGGGCTTCGGCATAGCTCACTACTTCCGGGTGCAGTTGCCCACGGGCCAGCATAATTTCCGCCCCCAGACTGCCGCGCGAGACCTGCCCCGCCGCGCTCAGTTCGCCCGTAAGGCCAAGCAAACGGGGCAGATCGCGCATGATGCCGTCAGAAACATCCATAAGCGCAGGCGGTCGGGCGTTGAATCCTGCCCGCGCCAGCATGAGGCCAGCGTCCACCTGCGGCTCCGGGTGCAGGTGCGCCGCACAGGCGGCGGGCCATTGTTCCAGAGCTGCCCGGCCCTGAGCTTCAAGGGCCTTGAGCCCCACCCGGGCAAGGCCCAGGCGTCCCACTACAAAGAGCACATCGCCGGGCATGCTGCCGCCGCGCACAAGAAAGGTGCCGGGGTCTGCGGGTTCGCCCCACACGGTCACAGAAATATGCAGACGCTCACAGCCGGAAAGGTCGCCCCCGGCCAGCACCATGTTGTGTTGCTTGGCAAGACCGGCCATGCCGGAGAAAAACGCGTCCAGCCACGGTTCGTCCACCCAGCCGGGCAGGCCGAGGCAGAGGGTAAAGGCCGAGGGCCGCGCCCCGCAGGCCGCCAGATCGCTCACATTGACGGCCAGCGCCTTGTAGCCTGTTTCTTCAGGGGTAAAGTACGAGCGGCGAAAATGCACGTCTTCCAGAAAAAGGTCGCTGCTCACGGCAAGGGGCTTGCCGCCCCGCAGCACGGCGCAGTCGTCGCCCCTGCCCAGCAGCAGGGAAGGCCCGGTCTGCGGAAAATGTCTGCCAAGACAGGCCAGAATGCCGTCTTCAGAAAGAGAGCCATGAGAAACAGGGGATGCGTGGGGCGGAACCATATCAGCTCTCCAGAATCAGATATTCGCTCAGGATAACTTTGAGGCCGAAGCCGGGGAAATTTACCTGCACCTTGTCCGGCGGCAGATGGCGCACGATCTTGCCGCGCCCGAAAATACGGTGGCGGCAGTAACACAGCTCGCAATCGCCTGCGGTCTGCGGCGCTGAACGCCCCTGCGCTGCCGCAGGGGCGGACGCGGGGGGCGCAAAGGGAAGAGTTTGCTTGCCCGAACCGCTTGCTGGCACACTCCCCGGCGCATCGTCTGGCGCAAGCTGGCAGTCGTCATAGGCATCGTGGCTCGGAGGGCGCTGAGGACGCGGCAAAAGCCCGCCCGAAAAACCCTGCGCGCCACCAGGCCCGCCAGCCGAAGGCATGGCGGTTTTACGCCCAAAGCCCACGCCGCCAACGCTACGGCGCGAAAGCACGCCGCCAAAGCCTTCAATCCATTCTTCAACCATTCCGGGTGCAAGCTCGCGCACAAAGGGACTCTGGCTCACATGCTGACTGCCGCGCTCGGCCCTGTTGTAGAGCGAGGCCGGGGCGTAGAGGTCAAGGCACTGGCGCGCGCGGGTGCAGGCCACGTACATGAGGCGGCGTTCTTCTTCAAAATCTTCTGGCCGCGCCAGAGCGTGGCGCGAGGGAAAGCGGTCTTCCACCAGATCAATGATCAGAACGGCGTTCCACTCCAGCCCCTTGGCTGAATGTACGGTGGAAAGGGTGATCTTGCCTTCGTTGCTGTCGGCGTCATCGTCATCCGGCGCTTCAAGGGCCAGATCAGCCACAAAAAGATCCAGCTCGCTGTAGCCGGAGGCCATCTGGATGATTTCTTCCAGCCCCTGCTGGCGGCGGGGCCAGTCTTCCGGGTAAAGGGCCTCGAGACGGGGGCGGTAATGTTCAAGAACGGACGAAAGCGTGCCCGAGGGCGGCATGGGCCGGGCGCGCAGGTCGTCCACAAAGCGCATGTCTTCCAGAAAACCCGGATACTTGGCAAAGGCCTTTTCTGTGGATTTCTGGTCGCCGCTACGTGCCACGGCATAGAGTTTTTCCACCGTCTTGGGGCCAATGCCGCTGTGCTGGGCCGCCACGCGGGCAAAGGCGGGCAGGTCGAGCGGGTTGAGCAGCAGGCGCGCGTAAGCGATAACGTCCTTGACGTGGGCGGCCTCGGTATAGCGCAGCCCCCCGTATTTGCGAAAGGCAATGCCCGCCTGATTGAGGGCCATTTCCAGATTGTAGGAATGGAAGCCCGCGCGGAACAGCACCGCGATTTCGTGCGGCAGATGGGTCGCAAGCAGTTCTTCAACCCGGCGCACGACCAGCTTGGCCTGACTCATGTCGCTGAGCGGCGTCACAAGGCGTACCGGGTCGCCGCCTTCCTTGCGCGTGAACAGGTTTTTGCGGAAGGATTCCGCAGCGTGGGAGAGCAGGTTGTTGGCCACATCCAGCACGGGCTTG
>NZ_DASQOG010000103.1:0-31362 GCF_035644575.1 Desulfovibrio sp.
GCAGACGGCCTTTATCAACCGCCTCAAATCCCGGCTTGCCCGGTATGAGGAATATGACCGCGACCGCGCCAACTGGGAAAGCTTCGGCCAGGCCAACCCCGGCGACTGGGTTTACCGTGTGCCGCTGAGCATGCTGCCCTAACAGGCTGTTCGCTATGGCTCTTTTGTTCCCTGCCAGCGTCAGGTAAGGCTTTTTATTCAGGTCGAGTACCAGAAGCGTACACTCTCCTCATAAAAAGGCTCCCTTCTCTGGCAGGGAACAGAAATTTTCATGGTTTTGGCCCAAACGGGCGCGGTAAGTGGAAAGGAAACGGGCAACAGCAAAAGCCTGCGGCCCGCCGCAAAGTTGGGAGTTTTGATGTCCGACATGGTTTTCAGCCTGCGCAATATTGGCAAAACCCGGCCCGGTGACGAGGGCTTTCGCCTGCGCATAGAGCAGCTTGACGTGCCTCGCGGCAGTCTGCTGGCTCTGGTTGGCCCCAGCGGTTGCGGCAAAAGCACCGCGCTGGATATGCTGGCCTGCGCCCTCAGCCCGGATATGACGCCCGAGGGCTTTGCCCTGCCGCACAAACCTACCGGATCAGGGCAAGGCGACCTACCCCATCCCGCCAGTGCCGCCGCCAGTTTTATGTTCAGCCCACAGGCCGGTGCCTCCACGGATATTCTTGCCGCGTGGCGCAGTGGCGGCACCGATGCTCTGGCCCTGCTGCGCCTGCACTATCTTGGCTATGTGCTGCAAACAGGCGGCCTGCTGCCATTTTTGAGCGCACGGGAAAATATCGTGCTTCGCTGCAAGAGCCTCGGCACACTTGCCATGCGTCAAGAGGCCATCACAACCGTGGTTGATCGGCTGGGCATAGGGCACTTGCTGGGGCATTACCCGGCAACGCTCTCCGTAGGTGAACGCCAGCGGGTTGCCATAGCTTCGGCGCTGGCGCACGGGCCATCCGTAGTGCTGGCGGACGAACCAACTGCTGCACTTGATCCCGGCCATGCGGCCAACGTGCTGCGGCTTTTTGCGGAGCTGGCGCGTCAGTTAGGCATCACGGTGGTCATGGTCACGCACAACCTTGAGCAGGCGCGTCAGGCTGGCTTTGTGCTCGCGCCGGTACGCGTGGAGCAGGACAAGGGCGGCAGCGCGTCCATCCTCCACTGGACAGGGAGGGCGGCCTGATCATGGCGGCGAATACATGGACAACCATGCTGCGGCTGGCCTGCAAGGATTACTGGCACGAATTTTTGCTCTCGGCCTGCGCCGTGCTCGGGCTGGCAGCTGTGCTCACTCCCCTGCTGGTGCTCTACGGCGTAAAATTCGGCGTGGTGCAAACCCTCACCGAGCGCCTACGCAACGATCCACGCAATCTTGAAATTTCGCCCGTCATAAGCGGCAGATACCCCCCCGAGTATCTTGCCAGATTGGCGGCACACCCGGATGTGGCCTTTGTGCTGCCGCGCACGCGCTCCATTGCCGCCACCATGGATCTGAGCACGAACAATGGCGATGCGCGCTCTGTGCTGGTGGCCTCGCTGGAACCAACAGCCGAGGGCGACCCCCTGTTGCTGCGCTTTGGCGCTGCGGTGCCGACCATGCCGCACTCGCCAGACACAGAAGCAATTGGCGTAACCCTTTCGTCCTCCGCGGCGGAAAAGCTGCACCTCAAGCAGGGCGACACCCTTAATGGAAAGGTTGAACGGCGCTTTCAGGGCAAGGTGCAGACCGCCCGCGTGATCCTGCGCGTGGCGGCAGTGCTGCCCCTGGCGGCTCAACAGAAGGATGTGGCCTATGTGCCGCTGCCTCTCATGGAAGCTACGGAAGACTACCGTGATGGCCGCGCCGTGCCCGAGCTGGGCGCGCAGAATGGCTGGACAGGCGAACCTCGCCCGCAGGGCGAGCGCGTCTACCCCGGATTTCGTCTCTACGCCCGCAGCCTTGACCATGTGATGCAACTGCGGGAGGCCTTTGCCGCCCAAAAGCTTGACGTCTACACCCATGCGGAAGAAATCGAGCAGGTTACGGCGCTTGCCCGCGCCCTCAACCTGATATTCGCCCTCATCTGCGGGGCAACCGCCATTGGCTTTCTGGCGTCAACAGCCAGCAGCGTACTGGCTGGCATCAAACGCAAGGAACGCATCCTCGGCCTGCTGCGGCTCCACGGCTTCACCACGGGCAAGCTGATGCTCTTCCCGCTTGCTCAGTCCCTGCTGACGGCCCTTGCGGGCACGGCCCTGGCCTCCGGCGTGTATGGGGTGGCGGCCTTTGCCATCAACAAACTTTTCAGCGCCAGCGTTACCGGCCTTGAGCAGGTCTGCCTTCTGCTGCCGGAGCATTTTGCGCTGGCCTTTGCAGCTGTTTCGGGGCTTGCCCTGCTGGCCGCCCTTGCCCCTGCTTTGCGGGCTGCCCGCGTTGAACCCTCGGAGGTTATCCGTGAAATCTGATCTGCGCATCCGCAATCTCGCGTCCTTGCAATGGGGTTTTGCCGCCGCTGTGTGCTGCGCCCTGCTCCTTGCCCCCTGCGCCTCGCAATCCGCTCTGGCGGCTCTGGCCCGCAAGGCCGATGTGAGCACGGCTGACGCCCTTAATCCCAAACCGGCGGATAATGACATCATCCTGCCCATGCCCTGCGGCCTGAGCATGGTTTTCAAGCTGGTGGCAGTGCCCGCCAAGGGCCTGCTGTGGGATATGCCCATGCGCCCCGGTGTGGACGACAGCGCCCATCAGGACAGAGCATTCTACGATCGGCGCTACAATACCGCACTTTCCGGCGCTTTTACGCTTGAAGACCTGCCCGCCGCCTGGCGCAAACAGGCTCCGCAGGGGCAGAACTACTTTTATCTTGTGGCTAAGTACGAAGTCAGCAACCTGCAATGGCATGCCGTGATGGACAATGCCTGCCCGGATACGGCAAACCCTGGCGCAGACGCTGCCCGCCCCGCTACGGATATGAGCTGGTACGATGCGGTAGACTTTACCCGCCGTTATACCACCTGGCTTTTGCAGAACGCGCCCGATTCTCTGCCGCGTTTTGCTGGCGACCAGCGCAATGTGGGCTTTGTGCGCCTGCCCACAGAAACGGAATGGGAATACGCCGCGCGCGGCGGGCAGACCGCTGGCAGCCAGCTGCTGTTGCAGGAGGATTTTTTTGCTCTGCCTACCGGGGAGAGCAAGGCCGACTACGCCGTTTACAGGCCGGAACAGGGCGCACGGGCCGAAGGCATGGCCAACATAGGCTCGCGCAAGCCCAATCCGCTTGGCATTTATGACACCGCCGGCAATGCGGCGGAAATGGTGCTGGATGCCTTTCGCTTTTCCATGGCTGGCCGTTTGCACGGCTCTGCTGGCGGCTTTGTGCGCAAGGGCGGCTCCTTCCTCTCCGGCGATGCGGAGATTCTGCCGGGCCGCAGGGAAGAAATGCCCTTTTTTCTCACAGACGGCCCAGCACACGCCCGCGATCTGGGCTTTCGCCCCGTAATATCGGGTATCAACACCCCCGGCGGCGGGCGTCCGCAGGAACTGACCGCCGAATGGAACAAGGCTGGCGAAAAACTGGCCCCGCTGGCGCAGGACGGTCAGACCGCCCGTAATCCCCTTGATGAACTCGACCGCCTGCTGGCTGCCGCGCCGGATGAGGCATCCCGCAAGAATCTTCAGGATCTGCGCAATACCATCAAGGAAAACAATATCATGCTGGAACGCCAGAAGCAGCTTGAAGCGCAATCGCTGCTGCGTACCGGCGTATACATGATCGAAACCCTAAGAAATTACTCCAGCAGACGTAACAGCCTCAAAACGCAAATCGAAAGTATGGAGCGTGAAAAGGCTTCCGCCAAGGGCGCGGCTCTTGAAAAGCTCAAGCAGATATTGGATACTGCCAACCGGGGCCTGGTGATGCTTGATACGAGCATTGAAAAGTCCCTCACCTTTTACCGCAGCAAGGTAGAAGAAAGCGCGTTGCTTGCTCCCGAAGTTCTTGCCGCCGCAGATGCATCCCTTGCAAAGGATTTCAGCGGTAATGACCCCTTCAATGAGAACATGCATCGAAACCTTGAACTGTATCGGCTCCACGTAGACGCGGTGCGCAAAAATAAAACCGTTTCGCGCGAGGCCATGCAGAAAGCAATCCTTGAACGCCGTTTTCAGTAGACAAAAGGAGAGAATCAATGGCTGACAAAATGCGTATTGGCTGGATTGGCACGGGTGTGATGGGCCTTTCGATGGCTGGACACCTTCAGGCAGCCGGCTGGCCGCTGACCGTATATAACCGCACCAAGGCCAAGACCGAACCCCTGCTCGCCAAGGGCGCCAAGTGGGCCGACACCCCCCGCGCCGTTGCCGAAGCCTCTGACGTGGTCTTTACCATTGTGGGCTATCCCTGCGATGTGGAAGAAGTGACGCTGGGCGAAAACGGCGTGCTGCGCGGCCTGGCCGCTGGCGGCATTGTGTGCGACATGAGCACCTCCAGCCCCGTGCTGGCCGAGCGCATTGCCGCTGCCGCCAAAAAACAGGGCTGCGAATCGCTGGACGCCCCTGTTACCGGCGGCGACGTGGGCGCGCGCGATGCCAAGCTCTCCATCTTTGTGGGCGGCGACAATGCGGCTTACGAGCGCGTACTGCCCTGCTTCAACAAGATGGGCACCAACATTCTGCACTGCGGCGGCGCGGGCTTTGGCCAGAAGGGCAAGCTTGCCAATCAGGCCGCCATTGCTGGCGTGATGATCAGCACCTGCGAATCCTTCCTCTTTGCGCAGGAAGCAGGCCTTGACGTTGCCAAGTGGATGGAACTCGTGGTTGCCGGTTCCGGCGGCAGCTTTGCCATGAATACCCTTGGCCGCCGCATGCTCAAGGGCGACTTTGCCCCCGGCTTCTTCATCGATCACTTCATCAAGGATCTGGGCCTCTGCCTTGACGAATGCCGCCGCATGAAGCTTGTGCTGCCCGGCATCACCCTGGCTGACCAGCTTTACCGCATCATGCAGGCCAAGGGCCAGGGCAGCAAGGGCACTCAGGCTCTGGTGGAATGCCTTGCCGAACTTTCGGCCAAGGATTGGCGCACCTGCTGCAAATAACTGACGCTTCCGGGCCAGCAATGGCCCTTGTGCCCGTCCGGCTCTAGGGTCGGACGGGCAATGCATGACGAGCCTGAGCCCGCCGTTTTCGGGCAACCGTAAACAGGAGATCCGCCATGCCTTCCGCTTCTCCCAGCAGTCCGTTGGATGACCCTGCCCTGGAGCAGTACCGTCCCTTCCTGCAATACCGCACCCAGGCCTACACGGCTGAAATTGAGCGCATACGCACCCTCTATGGTTCGTTGCGCGCATACGCTGGTCAGCACCTCACCTTTGGCGCGCACCGCCTCACAACACCCGCAGGCAGCATCTGGCGCTGGCGCGAATACATGCCCAATGCCGAAAGCCTGTGGCTCACTACCGACAAACTGAACTTTCAGCGCCACGCCAAATACCGCTTTGAGCGCCGTGCAGACGGCATCTTTGAACTGGAACTGCCCGGCGATGCCTTGCAGCACGGCACTTACGTGGAGTTACGGCTGGTTCCCGCGCATGCGCAGGACGCGCAGCACCCCGGCAAGGCCCTCAAGCGCGTGCCAGCCTTTGCCAACTGGGTGGAACAGAACGCGGCTGTGCCGGAGCAATGGTGCGCCCGCCTGTGGCTGCCGGATGAACCTTACTGCTTCAAGCATCACCGTCCTGCGCGGCAGGCCTTTCCCCGTATTTACGAGGCCCATGTGGGCATGGCGCAATCCGCGCAGGCGCACAAGGGCGACAGCGTTGGCAGCTATGCGGATTTTTGCCGCGACATCCTGCCCCGCATCAAGGCCGACGGCTACACGGCTGTGCAGCTCATGGGCATACTGGAGCACCCGCTGTACAAATCCTTTGGCTATCAGGTGAGCAGCTATTTTGCGCCGTCCTCGCGCTACGGCACCCCGGACGGCTTTAAGGAGCTTGTAGACACCGCGCACGGCCTGGGGCTTGCGGTGATACTTGATGTGCCCCACGGCCACGCCAGCGCCAACACGGAACAAGGTCTGGCGCAGTACGATGGCAGCAGGTACTTTTTTACCGAGCAGCAAAACCAGTGGGGAACGCCATCCTTTGATTTCAGTCAGGAGGCAACGCGGCGTTTTTTGCTCTCCAACTGCCGCTACTGGCTGGAAGAATTCCGCGTGGACGGCTTTCGCTTTGATGCCGTGGGCAACATGCTCTATGCGGATTTTGGCGAGGATGACGATTTTTCTCACGTGGGTCGCTGCTTTTACGGCAAAAACGGCCTGCCCCGCGCCGATGTGAACGGGGAGCTGTATCTCAACCTTGCCAATGCCCTCACGCATGAGCTTGCCCCATCAGCCATGACCATTGCAGAAGAATTTTCCGGCATGCCGGGGCTGACCTGCCCGCCGGAGCAAGGCGGCCTTGGCTTTGATTACCGCTTTGCCATGGGCATTCCCGATTACTGGGCCAAATGCATTGAAGAGCCGCGCGACATGGGCAGCCTGTGGTATGAAATGACCAACCATCGGCCCTACGACCGCACCATCAGCTATGTGGAATGCCACGACCAGCACATCAACGGCAGCGATGCCATGATCTGGCGGTTGCTGGGCGATGCCATGTACGGCCATATGGGCAACAAGGCCGAGAGCTGGAACATATCGCGCGGGCTGGCCTTTTATCGGCTCATGCGGCTTATAACGCTGGCAACGGCGGATGCGGGCTACCTGAACTTTATGGGGTGCGAATTCGGGCATCCCGAATGGCTGGATGCGGAAAAACACGCGCACCGTCAATGGCGGCTGGCTGACGACCCAGGGCTGAAATATCACGCTCTGGCCGCATGGGACAGGCAGATGCTCGCCCTTGTGCAAAGCCACCTTGAGGACTTTGCCCAACCGCCCATGTTCCGCTTTATACATGAAGAAAAGCGGCTGCTGGCTTTTGAGCGCGGGCAACTGCTCTTTGCCTTCAACTTTCACGAGCTTGAGGCGCAAAAGGGTCTGCGCTTTGCCGTAAGCCCCGGCAAGTATGCGGAGCTGCTTTCGTCTGACGAAATCCGCTTTGCAGGGCATGGCAATCTGGCGGTAAAAAGCCCGCCAACAGAGCATTTTACTGCTCCCCTGCCGGGTCGGTATGAGGGGGATATCACCCTGTATCTTCCGCCGCTGGTGGGATTAGTCTTAAAAAATGTAAAATAATGTTGCAAAAATGTTGACAGGCCGGGCTGTTCCGCGTAGTTACTCTTTTCGCGTCGGGATGTAGCGCAGCCTGGGAGCGCACTTGAATGGGGTTCAAGGGGTCGAAGGTTCAAATCCTTTCATCCCGACCAGAAAGTTTAAAGGGAATTCATGGAAACATGAATTCCCTTTTCTCGTTTGTGCTTTTTGCCATTTCAATATGTTAAAGACCATTATACCAGTAACGTAACAGCATTCCGTAACTCCTGGACGTTGTTTCATCCATGTCGTAGTGAAAATGCTCAGGATAATTGTTGCTGGTTTGCCTGTCAGGTATATTTATCATTTCCCGGCTGTCGTGAGCCATACAGCGATACATATCCCCATTGGTACTGATGGCGAGGTGCTTGTGTATACGCGTGACCGTGAGTTTGCGGCGCAGCTCCCACTTCTTTCGCGGAGATGGTTCATGCCTCACCGGCTTGACCCACACGCGTCCTTCCCATCTGGCGTTGGAAGCCAGGCAAGCTGCCACTTCCTTGCTACGCAAAGTGAGTGCGCAATAGTTGAATAGCACCACATCTAAAAAAGTGTTGGTAGATGGCGGAAATATGTCTCGTAGCTCGTCATTGGGAATCATGGAGACGGGTATGTATATAAATTGCCCTTGCCGAAGAATCGCCGCACAGGCAAAGGCGTCCGCCAGAAAAGCATGGCCTTGGCCATTCCCTAAAACCCAATAATCATCGCCCGTTTCTATCTCCAAACCACAAACAGTGTCTGGAATAGCCGTTGGCTGCAAAAGCTGCATAGGCGGGCCATGTTTTCGCTGCAATGTTTTATAGTAAAAAAGCATAAATTATTAAAGATAAGGTGTCAGATGCGCGCAAAATCCTTTATTTTCTGCAAGCGCTCGCGATACTGGTCTGTGTGCATCTGGATATGTTCAAAATAGCCTTCAACAAGAGTCCATAGAGACTTTGCCCCATCCGGACGCTGCCACATATTCTCAAGAGCATTTGCGGGTATTGCTCGCATTATGTGCATGAGCATCCAGTTATATTGCCGCCAGAATTTTGCCATTTCTGCAAAATCACAGCCGTCATACTGTTGAACCGTTACAAATGTTTCCGCTTCATACGGGGGGAACTGGTCAAGGTTGCCCGATATCAAGCGGGCAAACCGCTGATGATTGTTGGCAGCAGAATCCACAAGATGGCCGACAATTTCCGTAAGCGTCCATGCGTCTGCCGCCACCCGCACATGCGCGAGGGCTGGATCTGTAGACTGCAGCAGAGTGTCAAAGCCATCAATTATGTCTTGTCCTTTCTTCAGATCCATAACATCTCCAGTGACAGGGTAACGGCGAGATACTTTATATTATTTATCCATCGATATGGTCAACCCGTAGCAAAACGCGGTTATTGCATAACGCAAAAAAGGGCCGGAGAAACCCCCGGCCCACTGATCTAGCTGACAGTTTGTCGTTTCCTATGACTAGAACGTAAAGCGCAGGCCAAGGCTGAATTCATTGGCATACGGAGTATTGCCGATGGAAACCTTGTTGTCGTCAACGCGCTTGCTGATGTCGGTATAGCCCAGCCCCACAAAGCGGTAGGCCAGATCTGCCGAGATGTTTTCCGTAAAGGCATAGGAACAGCCCGCGCCCAGATTCCATGCAAAAACGGTATCATACTGCGTCAGGCTGCCGGAATCCCCATCGCCGTCAACGTCCGCAGTGTACTTGGTCTTGATGAATCCCATGCCAAGGCCGCCGCCGAGGTAAGGGGTAAAGGCCGTGGAGTTGTGGAAGTCCCAATATGCGTTGGCAAACAGCGTCTGCACGCCCCACTCGCCTTTAAACGATGCTGTGCCGCCATTAATCTGCTGATCCCAGGTTTTGGTCATATTGCTTCGTATGGCATATTCCAGTTCTGTGCGCATGGGCACCTGAAAATGCGGGTAAAAGTCGTACCCCACAAAAATGCCGCCCCCAACGGTGTTTTGCGAATACTGACCTACGCCAAGCCCCTTCACATCCCCGCTCAAAGAGAACGGGCCAGTGCTTTGAATGGAATCAATAAATTTTAAGCCGCCATAAACGCCGGTGTTTTCCGCAGCCGCAGGAGCCGCGAGCGCCAGGGACAGAACCAATGCAAGCATGAGACGCTTAAACATGATGACCCTCCTTGGTTTTGCCAAAAAAAACAGGTTCGTTTTCTGCATAGTCCTTTTTTTTCTTGACGACAACAGTCAGACAACTGTTTTTGGCACAAATTATGCTTGGTGAGGTAAAAAAGACAGATTTTTTTAACTTACAGACAGGGGAATCTGGTTTTTTGTCGATAGCAAGCGGAAAAATAGCCGTTAGAAACGAGAAAAGGGAACTCATCTTTCCATGAATTCCCTTCAAATCTCTGGTTGGGATGAAAGGATTTGAACCTTCGACCTTTTGAACCCCATTCAAATCGATATTATGCATTAATCTGATGTTTGTAATTATAATATTAATATAACATTGATAATTATAAATTATTAGCAGTTCATATTATAAATATACTAGATATATAAACAAAGCTTTTTTTATTTTTTGGCTTAGTGTAACATTACTATTTGTTCTACTAAGCGTTTATACCACATACAATTTATTTTTAGTCAGCAAAAAAATGAAACGGGCAATCCGCTGCTCTGGTGTGGTTATTTTGGCTCTCAAGAACCCATTGGAGCCTCCTTCACCGAGAGCTTGGGAAATGGCGCAAAGCGCGATCAAACTCCACTAAAGAAAAAGGCTCTCATACAACTGGGGCACAAGCTAACTTGGATCAAACTGAAATTTTAAAAGGCACATTGTTAAATTGCGCCAGGAAATCCTTTTCTTTTTCAAAAAAACAGCCATTGTATCAATTTTGTCAATTACATCAAAAAAATTCAAAATTTCTGCATAACATTCTCTATTCCAAAAATCATGCATCATGACGGGGATATCATTAGACACGCTTCTCAAAAGGTACTGCAACGCACAAGCAACTCGAAATCTTCCATCAATGAATACAAAATTTACCTTTTTAATATCAACATAATTCCATACACTGCAATGATAGTTAAGCCATTGAATTGATGGAACTTTAGAGACAGGTCTACTCCACTCACCGATTTTGCCAATATCTGCAAAAATTGGTTTCCAACGGTTCTTTTTGACCCATTGCCGCAGGGTATCACTACCTAATATCAATTGATGTATCCATTCTCTATCCGCTTCAACAGTTATTAACTGTTCAACACCGCGCTCTGCAAAAAAAGCTGAACTTCCACCTGCCCCAAACTCCAGCACTGTTCCAGTTGGAGTATATTTTTGCAGAAGTGCAAACTCTGCATTGCTCATGTGAGGTTTAAAATCGCGTGGCAACAGTCTGTCTGAGCTATTAGTAGACATAATAATTCTCCCTTGAATTTTTTCGATTAATGCTTGTAGTTCATATAAGAACTCAAAGCTATCAAGGTTCTTACTTTGCCAAACTGATGGAAATATCCAGCTTTAGGGAAGTTATATAGCTATCACTGACAGATAGTTATTATATCATCCTGCAAACCGCCACTAAAAATGCTATCTTTGCAATGTACTTAAAAATAAAAAAGTTGTTTAGGCATGCCTAAACAACTTTTTTATTTGCTTTTTAAAGCTGGTCGGGATGAAAGGATTTGAACCTTCGACCCCTTGAACCCCATTCAAGTGCGCTCCCAGGCTGCGCTACATCCCGACGCGAAATGTGTATCTACGCGGAACCGCCGGGTCTGTCAACTTATATAATCATTCCAGGAATTTTCCTTTGAGCGCGGCGCAAATCCACGGGCAGAGCGCCATAATCTCCCAATATTGGGCATTCCTTCGGTGCGCTTCAGCCGCAGAGCAAGCAGATCCGTAACGGGGATTACGACCTAGCGGATATGCGCCTTTGCCACCCCAATATTGGTCAACTCAATACTCAGATAAACTTCAGTTTTTCTGCTTTTGCTTAGCTTCTTCTGCCCAACGCTGCATCCTTTCATCACTCTCTCTTCTATTGCGTTGTATATCTTCTTCGAACTTCCGTTGTTGATCTCGCATCCAATTTTCTTGTTCTTTTCTTGTTTTATCCACAGATCTTTCAAAGTCTGTTTTTTCATAATCCGGTTTTTCCGGCGGCGGTCTTCCACTCGCAATGTTGGCAATATCAAAGATCAACCCGCATCCGGATATGAGCAAAAACAGAATTAAAAATGCGCTGTTCTGTATGAATTTCAAGCAATGCCTCCGGTCAAACTATCAATAAATCAACTAGTAGATAATTTTTTAATAGGAATCTACCGAGTAAGTTACTAGCTATTTTGACTTGCATTGCCTCTCACGCTGCGCAATCTTAGAAAAGCCCTCACGCCCAAATGGAATTACCTGCCATGAACATTATTTTGCGCCGCGTATACGCACACGATGCCGAGCCAGCAGGAATACGGGTTCTTGTGGACAGGCTGTGGCCCAGGGGGATTTCCAAAAGCGCCGCCCCGTGGGATGTGTGGCTTAAGGATATCGCCCCGTCGGACAACCTGCGAAAGTGGTTCGCCCACGATGAATCCAAATGGCCAGAATTCAAGAAGCACTATTTCGCCGAGCTTGACGCGGCCCCGGCTGTTGTTGCGCAGATGCTGACCCTCCTTCGACAGTATCCGGCAGTGATACTGCTCTACTCCGCCAAAGATACAGAAATGAACAATGCTGTGGCATTAAAAGAATATATTGAAGGGATGACGCTCCAGAATTAACCGCATTAAGGAGTTGCTTTTAGGAGTGCGGCGCTCTGGTTATCGCCGGCAAAGGCAATTCTGTTGGGGCGTATCCGACATCTGGACAAGCCCGGCATTTCATGGCAAATTCTATAAATTAGGTAGTGCACTAACCTTTTACAAACGGCACCCGAGTTTTAGAGCAACCATTTGCATTTAGATCACTCAGCTTACAGCTCTCCTGACTTGCCCATCAGGATGAGGCTATGAAAGCCTCATTTCTTCCAGGTTGGAAGAATCCCCTCGCGGCAAGAGCCTCACGCCAGCTAAGGCGTCTGCACCGACTTCAAATAGTCGGCTCTCATTTACTGCCCTCATTTTCTGAATCAGATTCCGCTACGCGCGCCCTGAGCGCAGAGGTTTTCTGCGCGCTTTTTCCGCCCACCCATTCGGCTGATTGCCGGATTCTCTTGTTGCGTACACATCCCTCTGTGCCGTCTATGCCTGCGCCTTTTGCGCCGGGGGCATCAATGGCATGGATAACCAGTAAAAGGAGTATTAGATGCGCGTAGCTTACAGAATTTTTATTGCAGCAATCATTTCAGTCTTTTCGATTGCAATGCTTGCAGGAACAACAGAAGCCGCTGAAAAACTTAAAATCAGGCTGGCAGCGCAGGCTACATCCGGTCAGGTTTTTCAATATATGGCCAAGCACAAAGGCTATCTTGATGAAGAAGCCATCGATATCGAAATGATCTACATCAACAACGGTACTGATGCTTTCTCTGCCCTCAGTTCCGGCAAGGTTGATGTTCTTTCCACATACGGCACCGGCGGCCCCCTCATTCAGATCGCCAACGGGCAAAAGTTCACCATTTTCGGCGGCTACATGATTATTGGCGCTACGCCCGTGTTTGCCCGGCCAGAAACGGAATACAAGGGCATTGAATCGCTTATTGGCAAAAAGATCGCCATCATGCGCGGCGGTACCCCCGATATCGTGCTGAAGGGCATCCTCCACGAGGCCGGATACGACATCAACAAAGACGTGACCTTTGTTGAGATCAAAAGAAATCAGGATGTCATGGAAGCCGTGCGCAGCGGTCAGTGCGATTTTGGCTCTGTTTCCACTGGCTTTGAACCCCAGATCAAAGAATCCGGCATGAAGATTGTGATGTGGCCTGACGAACTCTGGCCCAACCACTCCTGCTGCCGCATGCTCTCCCGCACCGAGTGGCAGGCAAACAATGCGGAAGCGCTTAAGAGGCTCTTTCGCGCCTATTTGCGCGCGGAGCGCGACATGCAGCAGCCCGAAGGCATGGATACGGTTGTGAAGCTGACCATGAAGGAACTGGACATGCCTGAAGCTCTGGTCAGAAGCTTTGTGCAAAGCCCCCACCTGATCTACGAAACCGACCCCTACAAGAACAAGGTGGTCACCATGTGGGAAAGAATGCAGGGCTTCGGCTACATCAAGGACAAGTCAATCAACATTGAAGATCACCTGAACACTTCAATCTACAAGTCCGCCCTTGATTCCCTGCTTGCGGAAAATCCCGACGATGCTTTTTACAAAAGCAAGATGGAAATGTTCAACACCTACAATATGTAATAAAATTTCCCCCTGCCTTGTGTTGTAAAATGCAAGGCAGGGAGTTTCTCCATTCACAGCAGAAAACAGGCAGCTTTGAGGTTAACGTGAAATCAGGGTTTATGAACAACATTGGCGCGCTTGCAATCGGTATTTTCTTTATTGCAGCATACTGGCTGCTCACTGATGTGTTTGGCGTGCTGGATCCATTTCTTTTTGCGGGCCTGCACAAGATCATTCCGGCCTTCACGCAACATTTTGGCAAGCTGATGGAAGGCCTCTGGAGTTCCCTGCTGCTGCTTGTGCCTGCGTATTTTCTTGCTGTGGTTTGCGGCATCGGGCTTGGCGTGGTTATCGGGCTTATGCCGACCCTGCGCAAAAACCTCACGCCCCACATCAACGGGCTGAGCGCCATCCCTGTCACGCTTATCACGCCATTTGCCATCCATATTTTTACATCATTTTATAGTGCTTCGGTTTTTATCATTTTTTTGGGCGCGTTCTGGCCCATCCTCGGCACCACAGTTTCCGGCGTGGTCACTATCGACAAGCGCTACCTCGAAAACGCGGCAACGCTTGAAATTACCGGTTTTGAAAAGATGTTCCGAATCATCCTCCCGGCTGCCGCGCCCACCATATTTGCCGGGTGTTCCATTGCCCTCAAGTTTTCCTTTATTCTGCTGACAGTGTCCGAAATGTTCGGCGCTACGTCCGGTATGGGTTATTTTGTGCAGTATTACTCTGATTTTGCACGTTTTGACATGGTGATAGCCGGGTTCATCTTTATGGCTGTCATTCTGGTGGCCATCATGTGGATTTTTGACGTTATCAAAAACAGGGCGCTGGCCTGGACACTCAATAACTGATGCCGCTGCCGTGCAACTGCACCCCTGGCGGCTGCCTTGTACAATATCACCACAAGGAATGAACAGTATGGATACCATGACCCCATTTGAAAGGGCGGCGGCAATTGCCCAGGGCAAACCGGCAGACAGGCTGCCCTGCAACCCCAATGTGGCCAACGGCGCCGCCAGGGTGTTTGGCTGCAAAATATCCCAGTTCAACACTGATCCCAAAGTGCTTGCGCAGGCGCAGATAGCCACCTATCGCCGCTTTGGCTACGACGGTGTGCGCGTGTTCACCGATCTTTTCACCTGGGCAGAAGCCATGGGGGCCACCGTCAACGCGCCGGAAGACCACACCGTTGACCTTGCAAAGCCTGCCGTCACCTCGCTTGCGGGCATTGATACGCTCCGGCCTGCCAATCCCTTCAAGGATGGCCGCCTGCCCATCCATTTGCAGGCCATGGATTACCTGACCGACGCCATCGGCTCCGAGGTGGGCTGCGCAGCGGGCATTGTGGGGCCGTTCACCAATGCTTTCTTTTTGTATGGGGTGGACGACACCCTGAGGCTTATCCGCAAAAATCCGCAGGCCATGCACAAGCTCTGCGACATATCGCTTGAAACCTGCATTGCCTATGCGGATGCCGCCATCGACAAAGGCCTCTCGCCCACCATATCCGAACCCATGTCTTCCTGCACTGTGGTAAGCCCAGCTTCCTTCAGAGAATTTTCCCTGCCGCCGCTGAAAAAGCTTGTGGATTTCATCAAAAGCCGGGGCAAAAATCCGGTCATCCATATCTGCGGCGAAACAAGGCACATCTGGAACGACATTGCCGACCTCGGCGTGGCCGGTTTCAGCGTGGATAACGTTGTGAACCTCAAGCAGTGCTGCGAAACCATCGGGCACAAAACAAAGGTTCTCGGGCATGTGGACCCTGCCAGCGTCATGTACGGCGGCACCCCGATCAGCGTGCGCCGCAAGACGCTGGAGTGCATCCTTGATGCCCACGATTCGCCCAAGGGCTACGTCGTCATGTCCGGGTGCAGCCTCCCTGTGGAAACGCCGCTGTGCAACATTGACGCAATGATGCAGACAGTGCGTGAGGTCGGCTATCCCGTGAATGCAGATAAGGTGAAAGAAATGCTGGAAAACACTCCTGACGATGCGGCAGAAGGCACGTCATAGCAGTCGATTTTTTCAGACAATTGCAATTATGTGAGAGATGGAGTGGTTTATCAGTGCTGAACGTTATTCTGGATAATGTGACTTTTTCGTATGACAGCAAGTTGGTGCTTGGCGGCGTGAACCTTGATGTGGAAGCCGGGTCATTTGTCTGCCTTTTGGGGCAGTCCGGCTGCGGCAAAAGTACCTTGCTGCGCCTGCTGGCGGGGCTGGAAAAACCCGACTCTGGCCGTATTCTGGTTGACGGTTCCCCCGTAACCAAACCCGGCCTTGAACGCGGCATGGTGTTTCAGGATCACGGGCTTTTCCCCTGGATGACCGCAGGCGAAAACATAGACATAGCGCTCAAGCAGCGCTTCCCTGGCATGTCGGCGGCAGAACGCCGCGAGAAAGCCATTGAACGGCTGCTCGAGGTGGAGCTGGACGCCTCCTGCTACGACAAATTCCCCAAGGAACTCTCCGGCGGCATGTGCCAGCGTTGCGGTATTGCCCGGGCGTTCAGCATTGACCCGCCCATTCTGTTGATGGACGAACCCTTTGGCGCGCTGGATGCCGTAACCCGCGCCCGATTGCAGGACATGGTGCTGCACCTGTGGCGCAAAAGGGAACAGCAGCGCAAAACCATTTTTTTTGTCACCCATGATGTGGACGAGGCCCTGCTGCTCTCCACAGATATCTACGTGCTCGGGCAGTCGCCCAGCACTGTGATCTACAAGCATTCGTGCGGCAGAAACAGGAACGTTGATAGGCAGAAGATGTTCAGCGATCCCAGTACCATTGATCTGCGCAACAAGTTGATCGGCATTATCAATGACGAAATAGCCAGGCTCAAATCCTCAAATGATGGAGAAGAATGATGACTCCCACCGATGCATCCATTCTGGAAGACCTTGCCAAAAGCGTGCTCGATATGGACGAAGACCTTGCCAGAGATTCCGCGCAAAAAGCCTTGGAAATGAAGATCAATCCCCGCACCGCCATATCTGACGGGCTTTGCAAAGGCATGGAAGCCGCAGGCGTGAAGTATGAGGAAGAAGAATACTTTGTGCCGGAACTGCTGCTGTGCTCCGATGCCATGTACGCAGGGCTGGATATCCTCAACCCCCACATGCCCAGAGACGAACACCGGCGCGGCTGCGGCGTTATCGGCGTTGTGGAGGGCGATACGCACGATATCGGCAAAAATCTGGTGAAGCTGTTCATGGAAACGCACGGCTTTGACATGATTGATCTGGGGCGCGATGTACCCATCGAAAAATTTGTGGAAACCGTGAAGAACAACGATGTTCAGGTCGTCTGCATGTCCACGCTGATGACAACCACCATGCCCGGCATGAAGAGGGTCATTGAACGCCTGAAAGAAGAAGGCCTGCGCGACAAGGTCAAGGTGCTCATTGGCGGCGCGCCAATTTCGCATGCCTTTGCCGCCAAAATCGGCGCGGATGCCTACTGCACCACGGCTACGGAAGCCCCGGTCACGGCCAGCACCCTGTTGGGCGAGCAAGCGGCTGCTGTGTAGGGCGGGCCATGACGCAGCAATCGGAACAAAAGGCCGAGGACCAGGCTCAAGCGGATCAGGCCCAATCTGCGGCAGATTCTGGGGAAGGCAAGGGCTGTGGGCATCAGGATGATGCCACCCGTGTTTTGCGCATTGCCCAAAGGCTTGGGCTGCCCCTGCCTGCCGCTCACAGCGATGCCCATTCGCTTTGCCTCATGGCCGCAATGTTGCGGCGCGAAAGTCAGACGGATATGGCTTTTTTGCCGTTCTGCTGCACGGTTGAGGCGGAGGCCCTCGGCGCGCACATCAACCTGGGCAGCGCCGATAGCGGCCCACGGCCCGCAGGCTACGCCTATGACTCGCTTGCCGCTTTTTTGGACGACAACCGGCTTATGGATTTCAGCAGCGGGCGCATTCATGCGATACTTGAAGCCTGCCATATGCTGAAAAATCAGGATGAAGTGGTCGCTGTTGAAATCAGCGGGCCGGTGAGCATTTTGTCCGCGCTGGTTGATTTTGCGGCGCTTTTCAAATGCTGGCGCAAGGATCCAGCGCTGACAACGCTGGCCTTTCTGCACATCGGCGGTCAGCTCGAGCGCTACGCCAAGGAGCTGTGCGCTGCCGGGGTTGATCTGGTCAGTTTTGCTGATCCTGCGGCTGCACCGCACATCATCGGGCCGCGCTTCTCTTCCATGCTGGCAACCTCCTTTCTTGCGCCATTTCTTGAAAAAATGGTGGCATCCTTGCCCGATACGGCTCTGCACCTTTGCCCGCACAGCGCCTCCAGTCTGGTCAACGCCCAGCTTGCGGCATGGCAGGAAACCCCGGTCAGCGGTCACGCCACCTATCAGCAGGCCTGCCTTGCGCTGGCCAAGGGCGGCCGCATATTTGGCAAGCGCTGCATCAAGCGGGCAAGCCCGCTGCCCGAGCATGGCATGCTCCACTATCTGCAACTGCAAAAGCCACAAGAAGCCTAGCACAATGACAGAAAAAGAACGCCTCATGGCCGCTCTGCGAGGGCTGCCGACAGATCGCCCCCCCTGCATCTGCCCCGGCGGCATGATGAACATGATCACCAGCGAACTGATGGATACGACAGATGCCCCCTGGCCTGCGGCGCACTCCGACCCACGGCTCATGGCCGAACTGGCGGAAGCGTCCGTTACGGCGCAGTGCTTTGAAAACTACGGTCTGCCCTTTTGCATGACTGTGGAGGTGGAGGCAATGGGCGCGCAGGTGGACATGGGCACCCATGAGCGGGAACCGCACGTGACGGGCTATGCCATTGATTCTGTCAAAAAGTGGCGCGAGGTAGCCCCCTTGAATGCGGAAAAAGGCCGTGCCGCAACCGTGCTTGAGGCAATCCGCCTGCTGAAAAAAAAGGATGCGAGCATCCCCATTGTCGGCAACCTTACCGGGCCCATCAGCGTTGCCACATCGCTTATGGAGCCATCGACATTTTATAAGGAACTCAGAAAAAATAGGGATGACGCCAAGGCCTTTGTATCCTTTATTGCCGGGCAGTTGCTGCATTTTGGCCTGTTGCAGATGGAGGCCGGGGCCGATGTCATCACTATTTCAGACCCCAGCGCCAGTGGGGAAATTCTCGGCCCAGTCCTGTTTGCCGATTATGTTGTTCCGGCACTGGCGGAAATCTGCACTGGCCTCAAGGTGCGCTTTCCTGAAGCGGGTGTTATTGTGCATATCTGCGGTCAGATGCGCCCGGTTTTCGATGCAATGGCTCAAGTGCCCGCCGAGGCTGTGAGCTTTGACGCTGTGGTGAACCTTTCCACAGCGAAAGAAAAACTCCTGGGCAAGCGCATTATGGGCAATGTCAGCACGTTTGCGCTGGAGCTTGCCAATCCCGCAAAGATTGCCGTTCTCACCAAAAAGTGCATGGAAACGGCGCACATCATTTCCCCGGCCTGCGGCATGGGCACGGGGTCGCCGCTTGGCAATGTGCGCGCCATCTTGGCCACGGTAAAGGCGAGTGGCAGTCATGCCTGAGAACACATCAAGTTTGCGGGTGACCTGCGGGCAGGATCAGACTGTTCTGGAAGCCTTGCGCGCGGTGGGCGCAATCCTTGAAAGCCCTTGCGGCGGTTTGGGAACCTGCGGCAAGTGCCGGGTAAAAATCACAGACGCCGCCCCCCTGCCCCTACCGGATGACGATGAACGCCAGGCCCTTGGCGATGCGAAGTTGCAGGAAGGCTGGCGTCTTGCCTGCCGCCTGAAAGGCCTTGGCGACATAGCAGTTACGTTGCCCGCAGCAAACGAGGAGCACAGAATCCTTGCCGATGGCGCTGTGCAGCGCATGGAGTGCTCGCCCTCCATCAAAAAGATTGTTTGCCCGTTGCCGCCCCGAGGCGCTGCAACCAACACAGCCTGGAACCTCTGGCTGCAACGTCAGACAGCTGAGCCTCTGTGTGGAACAGACAGTCTGAGCGTCTTGCAAGAGCTTGCAGCCGTCAGGCCTGACGAATACGCAGCAGTGACTCTGGTTGTGGAAGAAAACACCCTGCTGCACGTGGAACCCGGCGACACTTCGGGCCAGATGTACGGCTTTGCGGTGGATATCGGCACAACCACCGTCATTGTATCGCTTGTAAATCTTGCGGATGGGCATATTTGGGGCAATGCCTCGGCTATCAATCCCCAGACGCAGTTCGGCCTTGATGTGCTTTCGCGCATTGCCTATGCCGGAGAACAGGGCGACCGAGGTGTGCGACAACTGCAAAAAAAGATTGTGGGCTGTCTGAACAAGCTTGGGCTGGAACTTTGCCAGAACCACGGCATTGATCCCGGCAGGGTCTACACAATCGCCGTGGCGGCCAACGCCACCATGACGCATCTTTTGCTTGGCATTGACCCGCACTCGCTGGGTATTGCGCCTTTTGCCCCGGTTTTTACCAGGGCGCTTGAGATGTGCGCCAAGGACATTGGCCTGCGGACCTTTGCAAACGCCCGCCTGCATACCCTCCCCGGTGTTTCAGCCTATATCGGGGCAGATATTGTTGCCGGGGCCTACGCCTGCGGGCTGGGAACAGTGCAGGGCAATGCCCTCTTTATAGATATCGGCACCAATGGTGAGGTGGTACTTGCTGCCGGGGGCAAGCTTGTATCGTGCTCCTGCGCGGCAGGCCCGGCCCTTGAAGGAATGAACATCCACCACGGTATGCGCGCGGCCTCCGGCGCTGTGGAAGATGTGCTGATTGAGAACATTGAGGGGCAGACCGGCCTGAATATCAGCCTTAAAACCATTGGCGATACGCCGCCGACGGGCATTTGCGGCAGCGGCGTTCTGGCTGCCATTCGGGAGCTGCTGCGCGCAGGCCTTGTGAGGCCGGATGGCCGCATGCTCAAGGCTGCCGATTTTGCCGAGGGCGATCCCCGGCGGGCGCTCTGCTCAGAACATCAGGGCAAGGCCGCAGTACAGCTTGCAGCCGCGCCGCATCAGGTGCTGATTACGCAGAAGGACGTGCGGCAGGTGCAACTGGCTAAGGGGGCCATTCTTTCAGCCTTTACGGCCCTACTGCAACATGCGGAAATATCAATGGAAGATATTGATCATGTGCTGGTGGCTGGGCAATTTGGGGCATATTTGCCAGCGCGCAGCCTCACGGCCTGCGGCATCATCCCCCAATGTCTTGAAGACCGGGTGCGCTTTCTGGGCAACACTTCACGCTCAGGCGCCTGCATGGCGCTTGTGTCGCAGCATGCACGCAAAGCAATGGAAAGGCTTTCCCAACAGATTGATTATGTTGAATTGAGCACAAGGCCCGGCTACGACAGGCTGTTTGCAGCCAGCATGCGGTTTCCTCTGGAATAACTACGTAGCAACCACTACGGCATCACGCCCATCTTCCTTGGCGGCATACAGGGCTTTATCCGCCCGGATCAGCATGACGGCCAGCGCCGCCTCGGCGGATTCGGGCGATTCCACCATGCCTGCCATATCTGCGCATACAGCCACGCCAATACTTATTGTTACCCTGATGTTGTTGCCTTCGTGCAACAAGGGGTTCGCTGCCACTGCATGTCGTATGCGGTGGGCAAGTTCTTCACCTTGTCTGGCTTCCATACAGGAAACAAGAACAACAAACTCCTCGCCTCCGTAGCGCACAAGGAGGTCAGCACTGCGCACGCTGGCATTGATTATCCGCGCAGTGTGCTGCAACACCATATCTCCGGTATTGTGTCCAAAGGTGTCGTTGATACTTTTAAAGTGGTCGATATCAAGCATCAGGCAAGCGCACTGCTGGCCTGATGAAAGCGTTTTTTTAAGAAATTCCGTGCCCATTTCTTGCAAAAAACGGCGGTTGTGCAGGCCTGTGAGCGCATCTTTCAGGCTCACGGCCTCGGCCTTTTTGATCTGCCTGGCGACCCTGAAACTCATTACAGTAAATGCGTCAAACAGAATTCTGAGCTCGCTGGGCATATTTTTCTGGTCGCACAATTGCCCTGTTGCCTCGTAATTGTTTTTACGCAGCTCAAGCGCATAGGCCGTTAACTCCTCAAGCGGAGCTTCAATACTGCGGCTAAAACGCAGCATCAGTGGCATCATGAACAATATGGCGCAGAGCGACCCTAGGCCGACAAAAATCGTAAGCCAACGATATCCCTCAAGAATTTCGTCTATTGACCGAAAATACACCAGCCGCCAACCGCCACTCCCAACAGCAACGGAAGCGCCGAGCATGCGAACACCCTGATCGTTCACAAAGATCTGACCAGATTCGTCAAGTTGCATAAGCTGCAAGGGCACCTGTTTTGCTTCATCGTCTGCGTTGCTTGCAACCACCCTGTATGGTGCGAGTATGTTTCCCTGCGCATCACACAGTATCAGCCCTTGTTTGTCCGGCACAAAAGATCCGTGCAGCCATGCGTCCAGCTCGCCCACGAGGATGGACAAAAATACGACTCCGTCAAACTCCCCGGCTTCGTTAGTCACGGGCATTGAAAACATGCACACGGGCTTGCCGGAAACACGCCCTTTGATTCCTGTAGTAATTGCACGGCGGCCCATCATTGCTTGTTTGAAGTAATACCTGTCGCCGCCGTACAAACCGGGTTTGCCCATGGAGTCAATTTCAGAAACGCCCTGTGCATTGACAAATACCGCGGCTGCAATGCCTGTGTGGCTTTCATCGTAATCGTTAAATTCTTTTGCAGCACTCTCCATATCTGATCTGTGCGCTTTAATGATTTTTGCCAAAAATGAAGCATCCTGAAAGCACACGTCCACATAAGCTTCAAGTGTATTTCTATTTTGACCTAGAATTTCAGCAAGTTGCTTCTTTTCATGCTCGATAAGGCGTTCTTGTTGAAAGAAAATAAAAAAAAGAGCCGCAATGGTGATTGGAATGCAGACAATGGCAATAGTATAGGCGCGAATACGCCCCCTGATCGTATCAAACCGAAAAATACTCATAAGCCTGTGTCTGTTCATGGCCATCTCACTGATTGGCAGTTTTTGCTTTTTTGCCTGCCTGAAATCATTAGCAATATCTGTTCCAACACTTTTTAGTTTTATGCCTAACTATACTTAATAAATAATATATCTCGCGAATACTGCCAGCAACAAACACAAGAAAAGAGCCCTTGAGAATACAAAAACTAAAAAAAAGTAATTATATTGAATGAAATAAAACTATAGAATTTTTCTTGAAATGGCATATATGCCTAATAATGGAAACGATCTCAAGGAGATTTCCTTATCGGATAATTTTTTTCCATGTTTATGCCAATTTATACATTTTAAAAAAAGCTCAAAAAATTATTACGTGGCTTCTACGCCAAAAAATACTGCAAAAAAATGAAAGCATAATTTTATTTGCAGTATTTAAGGCTTCATGTCCTTATCACCCAACCAAGTCAGCAACAATAAGTTCAAAAACAAGATAGTCAATTTTAATAATAGCACACTGTCATGTCTGAACAATACAATCATCATTATTACTACAACAAATAGTAAGATATTTCTAAAGCAAATATTATCTGATATTGTATTTTTATGTATTTGTTTTTCGCATAGTCATCAGCATGTGAAAAAAATATTTATATTTATGAAATATAAACATTGTAACATAAATTCCGAAAATAAAATTACAGCATCAATACTATTGATACCAACGCATGACGCGGCTTTGATAAACAGCAAACAGTTTCTGTCGATGTGACTTGTTAGCAATATTGCGCTGTAAATCGCCCATATTGGTTTTTACTATTGCCCCGGGAGGAATCGTTTTGATCAGCCAGATACTGCATACGTTGCGTGGAAAATTTATCCTTACTATTTCAGTTGGGGCCATTGCCATGGCCGCGCTATTTTGTTTTTCGTTGCAGGCAATTAACAATATTGAGGTCAAATACGCCCACACCCGCGACACCGCCATCGCTGGCAGGATCATTGCCCTGGAAATAACTAAAAATATAAATTATTTTAGTAGATTAACCAGAAATATCATGCTTGGCAGCAATATTGACAAAGACCTCAAGCAAATAGACACAGCCATTGCCGCCGTTAAAAAGCACTTTGCCACGCTCTCCTCCCTCAAGCTGCCCGCAGACTCCATCGCCTTGACTGACAAAGCTCATGAGGCGGCCATTGCGTTCATGAACAACGGTCAGAGCCTTGTTGCCCCTTTAAAGGATATGCCCGCAGACCAGCGCTACCTCACCTACAAGACGTATGAGAAGGAAGCCACGCCCTATGCCGTGGCATTTCGCGAACATTTTGAAAAATTTGACGCAAACATTACTACCCTTGCTGAAACAGCCATGGCCGAGATGAATGATGACATCGCATCGCGGCGCACCCTGATGTGGATTGAATTTATTTTTGCCATATGTCTGGTGTATTGCGCAGGATATTTCCTGACCAACAGGGATCTGCGCGCCATGCGCCAGTGTGTGTCTTTTGCCTCTACCCTTGGTGCCCAGCAGTCAGATGAACGCCTCGCTGCCGGAAGTTTTGCCAGCCTGAACACTATGGCTCTGGCGCTGAACAGCACGGCAGACAATCTTACAAACTACCGCAAGGCTTCTTCCACCGCTCAGGCCGAAGCCGAGCATGACCGCGAAGAAGCCAGAAAAGCCCTTGTGGAAGCCCAAAAGGCGCAAGCTCTTGCAGAGAGCGCCAAAAGCGAAGGGATGCTCCACGCTGCCAGCCAGCTGGAACATGTGGTTGAAATTGTCTCCAGCGCTTCGCAGGATCTTGCGGTCAAGATAGACCAATCCCGCAGCGGAGCTGACGATCAGTCTGGCCGCGTGCGCGAAACCGCCACCGCCATGGAACAAATGAATGCCACAGTGCGGGAAGTTGCTCAAAATGCGCAACAGGCTGCCGGCATTGCAGACCAGACCCGCCAACAGGCTCTGGAAGGCGCGCAGATTGTTAACGATGCGGTCAAGGGCATTGAGTCAGTGCACACGCAATCCCTTGCCATCCGGCAGGATATGGACGTGCTTGGCAAACAGGCCGAGAGCATCGGGCAGGTAATGAGTGTTATTGCCGACATCGCAGACCAGACCAACCTGCTTGCGCTCAACGCCGCCATAGAAGCGGCCCGGGCGGGCGATGCCGGACGCGGTTTTGCCGTTGTTGCTGATGAGGTGCGCAAACTGGCGGAAAAAACCATGTCTGCCACGCAGGAGGTGGGCCGGGCCATTGGTGATATTCAGGCCGGGACGCGAAAAAATATTGTGAATGTGGAGCAGAGCGCCAGCGCCATTGAAGAAGCGACCAAACTTTCCATCCGCTCCGGTGATTCGCTCAAACAGATTCTTGAGCTTGTGCACCTTGTTAATGATCAGGTTCAGGCCATCGCCGCTGCAAGCGAACAGCAATCTGCCGCCAGCGAGGAGATCAACAAATCAGTTGAGCAGGTTGCAACCATTTCTGCCGAAACGGCTCAGACAATGGAAAATGCCGCGCATGCCGTTGACGGTCTTGCGCAGCAGGCGCAGGTGTTGCAAGGGCTTATCCGCGACATGAAAAATCAGGGTTGAAGCTCCTGAGTGCAATCGTCCTTTGTGAAAGGCCGTCCATCACCGGGCGGCCTTTTTGCGTCAGTACAGCAATAATTGCGCGCTCACAGCCCGCAGATACTGAAATCGGTAAGTAATATTTTTACGCCGTAGTGTATGGACACAGCCCCCATGGCGCATTAGGGTAATTATGACCAAAATACTCAAGAGGCCTATCTCTGCTCGAGCTAGCTTGCAGGTGGCTCATATGGGGTTAACGGCTGGCGCTGGAACCGCCATTACGTGCAACAAAACAAGTCCATATATGTGATTGAGAAAGACGCTCTTTGTCCGCATTTGCTGCGGGCCATTCATTTTTATGCTTTTCGGGGAGGTGCGGCATGCAGTTGAAAGTAGCGACTCGGCTTTGGCTGGGCTTTGGTTCCGTTTTTTTTCTGATGTTGCTCAGTACCTTGATTATGCGCCACAACCTGAGCCAGGCCGACCGCCTTGCCGAAGCAACAGGCAATGAAAGCATGCCGCTTGCCATGCTGGCTGCGGATATGAAGCTGCAAACCGTGCAGGTGCAGCAATTTCTGTCTGACGTTTCCGCAACGCACAGCCCAGATGGTTACAAAGAGGCGCAGGAAGCCGCAGATACCTTTCATGAGCATGCGGAAAAATTTAAAAATAAATTCGCTCTTGAGAACAACAAAAAATCGCAGGAAAAGCTTGCCTCGCTGGTCACGTCGTTTGACGCCATGTACGCGCTGGGACGCAAGATGGCCGATACTTACATCAACCAGGGCATAGAGGCTGGCAACGAGTTGATGGAAGGCTTTGACAGCGCCACGGAATCCCTCACCACTGCTCTGGAACCGTTTATTGAAGAACAGACCGGCTTGGCAAGCCACAATCTGAGCACGTTAAAGGACGAGCTTGCCACAAGCCTGATTCTGCAGTGGATTCTGACCGGAATTTCAATCATCACGGGTTCGCTTGGGGCATTTCTTACAATCAGGTCTTTCATGGCGCAGCTTGGCGCGGAACCTGCCGATGTGGCAGAAGTCTCGCGCAAAATCGCCCACGGCGACCTTGACGTGGATATGAGCCTGCACGGCAGCCGTAAAAACTGCGGTCTCTTTGCCGCCATGCGCGAAATGCGCGACAAACTCAACGACAGCTTCACCCAGGCATCCACGCGACAGGCTGAAGCGGAACTGCAAGCCGAAGCCGCCCGCAAGGCAACTGCCGAAGCCCAGCAATCAAAACTGATGGCTGAAAGGGCCAAGGCAGAAGGCATGTTGCAGGCAGCCCAGCAACTTGAAGAAGTGGTTGAAGTAATATCTGGCGCTGCGGAGCAGCTTTCTACGCAGATAACCCAATCCAGCCGCGGAGCGGACGAACAGTCTAACCGCGTACACGAAACTGCCACTGCCATGGAAGAAATGAATGCGACAGTGCTTGAGGTCGCCAAAAATGCCCAACTCGCAGCAGGTGTTTCTGGCAACGCTCAGAAACAGACCATCGAAGGCGTACAGATTGTCAGTACTGCGGTTGAAAATATTAAGTCCATTCATGCAAAATCATTGGCAATCAAGCAGGATATGGGAGAATTGGGCAAACAGGCCGAAGCCATTGGCCAGATCATGAACGTTATTGCGGATATTGCCGACCAGACAAACCTTCTTGCGCTCAATGCCGCCATTGAGGCTGCCCGGGCTGGCGATGCGGGCCGGGGCTTTGCAGTGGTGGCTGATGAAGTGCGCAAACTTGCAGAGAAAACAATGACTGCCACCCGAGAAGTTGGGGACGCCATCACCGGTATTCAGCAAGGCACGAGAAAAAATATTGATAATGTGGAAGACGTGGGCGCGGCCATTGAAGAAGCAACCACGCTCTCTGCCCGTTCAGGCGATGCGTTACGGCAAATCCTTGAGTATGTAGAGCATGTTAACGATCAGATCCAGGCAATTGCCGCTGCGAGTGAGCAGCAGTCGGCAACCAGCGAAGAAATCAACAGATCAGTCGAGCAAGTCGCAACCATTTCTGCCGAAACTGCGCAGGCTATGGATCACGCAAGCAAGGCAGTGGATGCACTCTCCCAGCAGACGGCTGCACTGCAAGGACTAATACGCGACATGAAAACTCACGGATGATGCAGTTTTTGTTCCCGCCTTTCTTGGCCGCCTTCGGGCGGCCTTTTTACTTTTTGGACAGATCTATGGTATGGCAATCCTAATAAACGCATTTATAGTAATAATAATTTTTATTGTTTGTAACAATTGCAATGTACTTGCAATCTTTTTTCCATCCCATTATATATCAAATATAGGATTAGTATTCCTTACAAACATATAACCAATTGTGGTGCTCCGGCTCAATCTGCATCAGACACGCACGTTTTGTAAAACGACACTCTAATACCAAAGAGCCTTACGCATCCAAGCAGAAAGGAACATTGCGCCAAGCAGTCCCCCCATTTTTACCAGCAAGCTATTGGAACAGGAGTTGGCAAGCCGAAAGACTTGCTGCCATATCAACAACTTGTGAAGGATCTGCCCATGACCAATCTTCTTGGTGAATTTTTTGGAACGATGATACTGATTACCTTTGGTGCTGGCGTTGTTGCCTGCGTTTTGCTTAAAGACTCCAAGGGCAACGGCGGCGGCTGGATTGTTATCACGGCGGGCTGGGCTTTTGGCGTCATGCTCGGCGTGTTTACCTCTGTGGCGCTTGGCGCGCCCCAGGCTGACTTGAACCCGGCTGTAACCCTTGCCAAGACCATGCTTGGCGTTTACGGCGCAGGCCAGGCGTTCGCAACCATGCTGGCGCAGATTGCTGGCGGGTTCACTGGCGCTGCCATTGTCTGGCTTGCTTACCTGCCCCACTGGGCACCCACTGAAGATCCCGGCCTCAAGCTGGCTGTTTTCAGCACCGCGCCTGCCATCCGCAGCTACGGCCAGAACTTTTTGTGCGAAGTTATCGGCACGTTCATGCTGCTTTTCGGCATCTTCGCCATTTTCCACACCAACAACGGCACCCTGCCTTCCGGTTACGGCCCCTACATGGTGGGCATCCTTGTGTGGGCTCTGGGCCTCAGCCTTGGCGGCCCCACCGGTTACGCCATCAACCCCGCCCGTGACCTTGGCCCCCGCATTGCGCATGCGGTGCTGCCCATTGCCGGCAAGGGGTCTTCTGACTGGGCCTATGCCTGGATTCCGGTGTGCGCTCCCATGGTCGGCGCTGTGCTTGCCTATGTTGTGGGCAAGGCCATAGGCCTGCTCTAGACCGTTTTGAGCAACTCCGTGCTGCCTGCGGCATACAGATTTCCCCTGCGCGCTGCGGCAACAAACACCAACAATGCTTTCGGAGGATTATATGGCTCATAAATACATTCTGTCGCTTGACCAGGGCACAACCAGCTCGCGCGCCATTCTTTTTGACCGCGATGCCAACATAGTACAGGTTGCCCAGCGGGAATTCACCCAGATATTCCCCCAGCCCGGCTGGGTTGAACATAACCCCAATGAAATCTTTGACACGCAGTCGCATGTTGCCAAGGAATGCCTGAAACACGCCAACGTGCAGAGCAACGAACTGGCCGCCGTGGGCATCACCAACCAGCGTGAAACCACGGTTGTGTGGGACAAAGCCACCGGCGCCCCCGTGTACAACGCCATTGTGTGGCAAGACCGCCGCACAGCTGGCTTTTGCGACCAGCTGCGCGCTGCGGGCAAGGCTGAGGTCATTCGTGCGAAAACCGGCCTTGTGCTCGATGCCTATTTTTCCGGCACCAAGGTGCGCTGGATACTCGACAACGTGCCCGGCGCTCGCGCCAAGGCCGAAGCGGGCGAACTGCTTTTCGGCACCATCGATACCTGGCTCATCTGGAATTTCAGCAAGCGCGGCGCGCATGTGACCGACCCTTCCAACGCCAGCCGCACCCTGCTCTTCAACATCCACACCGGTCAGTGGGATGACGAACTGCTTGAAATCATCGGCGTGCCCCGCGCCATGCTGCCCGAAGTGGCTCCCTCCTCCAGCGTTATGGCTCAGACCCACCCCGAATTTTTCGGTCAGGCTGTACCCATCGCGGGCGTGGCTGGCGATCAACAGGCCGCTACCTACGGCAATGCCTGCATGACCGAAGGCATGGCCAAAAACACCTATGGCACGGGCTGCTTCCTGCTGCTCAACACGGGCACCAAGGCCCGCGAAAGCAAGAACAACATGCTGACCACCGTGGCGTGGGAAACGCCCAAGGGCCGTTATTACGCCCTTGAAGGCAGCGTTTTTGTGGGCGGCGCAGTGGTGCAGTGGCTGCGCGACGGCCTTGGATTCATCCGCGATTCTTCTGAAATGGAAAGCCTTGCCATCACCGTGCCGGACAACGGCGGCGTGTACCTTGTGCCTGCCTTTGTGGGCATGGGCGCTCCCTACTGGGATCAGTACGCCCGAGGCACCATGGTGGGCATCACGCGCGGCACCAACCGCGGGCATATTGCCAGGGCGGCGATTGAATCCATTGCCCTGCAAACCCTTGATATCATGGAGGCCATGCAGAAAGACGCGGGCGTTCCCCTGACCACCCTGCGCGTGGACGGCGGCGCAAGCCGCAACAACATGCTCATGCAGTGCCAGGCCAACCTCACCGGCGTAGTTGTTGAACGCCCCATGGTTACGGAAACAACCGCTCTTGGCGCGGCCTACCTTGCCGGTCTGGCCGTTGGCTTCTGGGAAAGCGAAGAACAGCTCTGCGCCCAGTGGAAACTTGACCGCCGCTTTGAGCCCAACATGCCCGAAGACCGTCGGCAGGAACTGCTGCACCAGTGGCACCGCGCTGTGGAGCGGGCCAGAAGCTGGATTGAAGAATAAGCTTGGCCCCGGCCAAAGCCGGGCGCACACTACCTAAACAACAGGGCTGCTCCATTGGGGCGGCCCTGTTTTGCGTGCTAATCAGCTTCGCAAGTATGAGTGTTATATGTTTATAACATCCTGTTATTGAATGTTATTTTTTTATTATCACGTGCATTATCTACCTTGCAAATTTTTACGAATGTCGCTAATTTGACATTGAAATTAGATTTCAAAACTGCTAATCCATGTCCCCATCTGAAAAGTGTTCTCAATCCTGCCCGCACGTCTGAACGTGAGCGGCGCGTTTCGCCGACCATAAGGATACGTAATGTTGTGCCATTCCCGCCTTAACCTTGCCGAAAGCGCCACCCGCCACGAAAAACTCGTTCCTTGCAGTACTGCTGTGACAGAAATCATCCACCAGCTTGCGGAATCACTCGGCAAGGCCATAGACGCCAAGGATACCTATACCCTCGCCCATTCAGAAGAAGTTGCCATCATCTCGCAGGCTTTGGCCCTTGCAATGGGCCTGGGGCACCAGGTTGCCGACATAATCCATGTGGCTGGCCATCTGCATGATCTTGGCAAAATTGGCGTTCCTGACGACATCCTGTCTAAAACATCCGCCCTTACTCCCAAGGAATGGCTGGCAATCCGAAAGCATCCAGACATGGGGGCCGACATTCTTGCTCCCATAGCCTGCCTGCGGGATTGCGGCATTGTGGATATGGTACGCGCCCACCACGAACGTTTTGACGGCAACGGTTACCCGCAGGGGCTTAAAGGCGGGCATATTCCGCTGGGCGCACGCATCATCACCGTTGCAGACAGTCTTTCTGCCATGCTGCAATCACGCCCATACCGTCAGGCCAAGAGCTTTGACGAGGCCTGCCGCGAAATCATCAAAGGTACTGGCAGCCAGTTTGATCCGGATGTGGTCAAAGCCTTTATGAGCATCAGGGACAGATTGCGCGACCTTGTTGCCATGTTGCGAGTGGACTGAACATCCATCCAAATACGCCAGAAAATCCAGCATAGGGTGTTTGTGCGCAGCATCCGCCACAGTTTGCAACCGGCTGAAACTGCGGCCCATGCTGCTGCCGGGCACCTGCAATTCAAGCAGTTCCCCCTAGCAAACTGTTTGACTGCCTTACCGTAAGTGGTTATTTTATCGTTTTGGCAAGTGCACGGCCCACGCTGTGTTTCGCGAGGTTTTGTCCTCGCGGTGTGGATGCTGATGGTTGCAGCGCAGCGCAAACGCACGGCAGATGCCGTGCTGCTTTTTTGCCAGGCCCGAGCAATCAGCCAGCTATCGCTTATTATGCGGCAGACCTTTGCGCCGCTATGCAGCCGGATTCTGACCCACCGGCACACTCCTGACCTCTGAATTCCAGGCAGATTTATGCAAACAAACATATCATCGGCCATGAGTCGCGAAGCGCTCAGACGCCGCACTTTCGGCATTATTTCCC
>NZ_DASQOG010000104.1:0-4482 GCF_035644575.1 Desulfovibrio sp.
CCCTGCAAAACGCGGCAAATGATCGCGCAAAGACGCAATGCAGACATCAAAAGCCTGAGCGTAATACGGTTGCCACGAATGGATGTGAGAATCCACGCTGTAGAACACAGTGAGGCACGGAAAGTCCTCTACGCCAAGCACATAGGGAGCGCGGCTTTTGTCGGCCACTACCAGCACGTCTGGTTCAAAACCCGCAATACGCACCAGATCATGCCAGCCAAACACGGCGGCATGCTCAAAATTGTGCCGGGCCACAGCATCCCAGCCGCAGGAAGAAAGGGCATCGCTGAAAAAAGGACTGCCTATCCACAAAAGCCGCTTCATGCGCCCCCGGCAACAGTAATGTGGTTCTGCGCTAACTGCGCAAGGTGCTTGGCATCTCACGCCTGGCAGTTGCCAACAGGCCCGATTTGCAATAGGTTCAAAACCTAGCCTCGACGCCCCAAGGCGTCAAGACGCGAGAATGCACATGCTGCTCAACCCTGGCCGACTTCGCCTTATAACGCGCATTTTTCTGGCGCTTCTGTTAACCCTGTCGGCTATGTCGGCGGCGGTCTTTTGGCTTTTGCAACGTAATCCCGAGGCGCTGGCCCAACATTATATTGAACAGATTGCCGCCAGCACCGGCCTGAATATTACCGTTGAATCGGTCAATGTGGCCCTCTTGCCGCTGCCCTCCCTGGCTGTCAGCAATGCCAGCGTGGAGGGCAGGAACTTTAATTTTACCGTTGCCTACGCCACACTACGGCCCGACTTTCTGGCGCTGCTGCGCGGCGAACTGCTGCCCCGCAATATCACCCTGCTGCGCCCCCGCCTCAAGGGCGAACTGCCCGTGGCGCTCACCCTGCCCTTTCTGTTCCCTGACGACACCGAAGCCGCTCAGCCCGTTATAGCTCAGCCCACGCCAGAAAAAAACGCAGCCCTCCAAAAGGCATCCCCTAAATCCGCTCCTCAGCCTGCCGCTCCCCCTGCGGCAAAGGCCAGCACTCCACCGACGCAGGATGCAACGATCCCAGCCGCAACAGACGCGGCGGTTCCCCCGCAAAGCGCTGCCGCGCAGGAGTCCCCTGCGCAGGATTCCATACAATCGTGGCTGGCCCGGCTTGCCGGGGACAGCGCAGGAGGCGCGCCTCTGTTGCCGGGCATTTTGCCGGGGCGGTTCAGACTGGCTGTTTCTCAGGGCGAGGTGGACATCATCGGCGCGGACAAAACGCAACTGGCGGCCAACGGACTGCAATGCGACCTGGAAACCGCCTCGGGCACACGCCTTGAGGGCAACTTTTTTTGCGCCACAGCGATTCTTCAGCCAGAGGGTCAAACGCCAGCCAAGCTTGAGCACCTCAATCTGGAAGGCAAGACTGACCTCTCGGCTCCCCTCGCAAAAACGCCGCAACTGGCGGTCAAGGGCACCATGCAGTTGCCCAACTGGCTGGCCCGCCTCAACTTTGCTCTCGGCCTCAAGGCTGATGCCAATGGCTGGAGCCTGAACAGCGACCTTGAAGGCGAACTGCGCAAGGATGAAGTGCTGCTGCCTGCCCATGTGACCGGCACGGTGGCCCAACGCAGCAAGGAAGATCAGGGCATCAGCCTTGAAAACCTGCGCCTGCGGCTTGGGCAGGACGATGTGAACGTCAACGGCATGCTCCGCTTGGGGGGGCCGGACACATTCAGTATTGAAGGCCGCCTGCAACTGCAGCGCGCAAGCCTGACGGAATGGCTGGGCTTTGCCCGTAATCTTGCGCCTGGCCTTCAGGTGGCGCTGGACGAAGTAACCCTGGGCACCCTTGATTTCTCTGTGGACGGCAAAGGGCTGCGCGTTCCGCATATTGATGTAACCGCCGCAGGCAGCCGCTTTTTGGGTTCCGGCGGCGTTGCGAGCTGGGCCAGGCCTGAACTGCTGCTGGATCTCAAAGCCGAAACTGTGAATCTGGGGCGCGCCATCCCCGAATCAGTGGGCACGGTGCCTGCCGAACCGCGATACGGCCACGGGCCGCTCACTCCCATGCCCGGCAAGCCTGTGGTGCCCGGCGAAATCGGTCTTGATTACAACATCCGGCTGGCTGCAACACGGGTGAACTACGGCCCCATTGTTATCAACGACGCGCTGGTCGTCATCAAGCAGGGGCTGGTCGACCAGGTCACCCACTTTGAAGACACGCTGCTGATTGTTGACGGCACGCTATACGGCGGCAGCGTCAAGGGCGACACAATCATGGGCGGGCACCCGGATACCCCCTACGCCATCCGGCTGCACTTGCGTGACGTCAACGGCGAAAATCTGGCCAAAGACCTCCCGGTCATGCCCGTGAGCGGCGGCAAGCTGCGTGGCGATGTGGACGTCATGAGCCAGGGGCGGGAGCTGGATGTCTTTCTGGGCAAGTTGCGCGGCACGGTAAGCGCCCGGGCCGAAAAAGGCCAGTTGCGCCCGCCGAACAATATTCCCGGCAAGGCCTCCCCCGGCGCTGTGGGCTTTAAAACGCTTGATGTGAGCCTTAAAGCCCGCACGGCAGCCTGGGAGCAAAGCCGTCTGGGCCTTGAAGGCCAATGGACCGCCACCATTGCTGATGAAGGCATTGACGCCAGCGTGGACCTCAACGGCAGACTCTGGTTCAGCGGCGATGGCCAGGGCGGCGGCAACATGGATTTTCAAAACCTGCCCGGCACCATCAGCCTGAGCCTCAGCCCGGAAAAATCCTTCCAGCCAGAGGGCCTGCAAGCGCAGATCAGCGGCAAATTCAGTTGTCAGGCGGCTCGCAACCAGCTTTCGGCCACAGACATGCGCATGAACGCCCTCGGGGCGGACATTTCCGGCGCAGGGCAACTGGGCATGGGCAAGGAGGGCATGGTCTGGCAGGGCAAGGTTTCAGCCTTTATCCCGGACAGCACAAAAACACTGCGCCTGCTTGGCGCTGCCAACCCCAATGTGCCGCAACCCTTGCGGCGGATAGAGCTGGACACTGCCTTCAAGGGCGATAGCGGATCCCTGGCGCTGTCAGAATTCCGCGCCAAGGTGGATCAAAACGACATTTCCGGCAGTATCAGCCTTGACTGGCGCAAGGAGCTGGCCCTGCGATTCAAGCTCTCCGCTCCGCAGATTGACCTTGACCGCTATGTGGGCGACAAGGCCGCCGGTCAGGCAGACGGCGGCAAGAGCAAAAAAAAGACCGAAGGCAAACCGTGGGATCTGCGCTTCATGCGCGCATTTTCAGCTGAGGGCGAAGCGCACGTTGGTCAACTCACCCTTTGGAAACTGCGCACCGATGACCTGCGCCTTAAAGCCAAGATGGAGAATGGAACCCTGCGTTATGAAAGCCAGGGCGGCAAATTTTATGGCTCGCCCGTGTCGGCGCATGGTGAAATGCGCTTCAACAAGGGGATGGGATTTGCCAATGCCCTGTCCATCGAGGGCTTTGACCTTGCAGCGGCAAGCAAGGATCGCGGCGGCAGCGCTGCCCTTGGCGGGCGCGCGAGCATAAACTCCGAAGTTGACGCGGAACTGACAGGGGCAAACCAGTTGCCCGCGCGGCTGAACGGCAAATGGCGCTTCAACGTTCATAACGGCTTTTACCAGTCGCGCGACAAAGACGGTCAACTCAAGGGCAAACCCACACGCTTTGACGCTGCGGGCAGCTCCGGCGCAATCACCAACGGCATTGCAAAAAGTGGTGATTTTTATCTCAAAGGGCAGGATCTCACTGTTACCGGCGGCGGATGGATAGACCTCAACAGCGAGACCCTTGACTGTAACTTTACCGTAAACATGAAGAATCTACCAGAATTCCCCATGCGCCTTTATGGCAGCCTGGACAACAGCAAAACATCCATTGGCGCTGGCAAACTGCTGCTCAACACCATTGGCGGTATCACCCAGGGTTTTGTGGATGTGCTTGGCAGCGTGGTGGAAGGCACCTGGAAGCTCTTTCGGTAGGCAGCGGCCCCTGGGCCGCAACATGTCGAGCATTCTTCCCAGCACCCGTTGACAGGGCCTATTTTAGGGGATAGGGTGCCAGTTGTGTTCTTTTTTGCACAAACTAACTCGGTTCCGGCAAGGAGAGTACCAGTGAATATCCTTATTTTTGGCCCCAATGGCAGCGGCAAAGGCACTCAGGGCGACCTGATCAAGCAGAAGTACAACCTCGCCCATATCGAATCCGGGGCCATCTTCCGTGAACACATCGGCGGCGGCACCGAGCTGGGCAAAAAAGCCAAGGCTTACATTGATCGCGGCGACCTCGTGCCCGATGACATCACCATTCCCATGGTGCTGGAAACCCTGAAGACCAAGGGGCAGCAGGGCTGGCTGCTTGACGGCTTCCCCCGCAATACCGTGCAGGCCCAGAAGCTGTGGGACGCCCTTCAGAAAGAAGGCATGCAGCTTGACTACGTGGTTGAAATTCTTCTGCCCCGCGAAGTGGCCAAAAACCGCATCATGGGCCGCCGCCTCTGCAAGAATAACAACAACCACCCCAACAACATCTTCAT
>NZ_DASQOG010000105.1:0-5035 GCF_035644575.1 Desulfovibrio sp.
GCGGCCTGCTGGGCCTGTTGCTGCTGGGCAGCCTGCTGCTGCGCCTGCTGTTGCTGGGCAACAATGGCCGGATCAGGCTTGCGGACCCAGCCCATGTACTCGGACACGTAACTCCAGCCCACAATAACGACGAGGCACAAAAGAATGGCGATGATCAGATTTTTTCCGTCTTGCATGAGGGCGTTCACTCCTGGGACAGTGGCGGGACGTCACGGGGACGTCTTGGTGGTGGAACAGGATCATAGCCTGAACCGCCCCAGGGGTGGCAGCGGGCAAGACGCTTGAGCGCAAGCCAGCCGCCCCGGAATATGCCGTGGGTCAAGATGGCCTCTGCGGCATAGGCGGAACAGGTGGGATAAAACCGACAGGCGGGGGGAAGCACTGGCGAGATGCAAAGCTGGTAAACGCGTATGGGTAATATGCACAGATTACGCAGCAAATGACTCATGGCAGCCCATCCAATGCCGGACGGCCCGGCTCGCGCCGAACCACGCGCCGCATCAGCGGCAAAAGCTCGGCGGCTACGCTGGCCAAATCCAGCGCAGCCTCTCCGGCATGCTTTTTAGCAACGGTAACGATGTCAGCTTCTTTGGGCAAATCGCTGCGATGCAGGCGATAAAATTCCCTCAGCAGCCTTTTGACGCGATTGCGCACAACAGCATTGCCTACCTTACGGGAAACAGCCATGCCAGTGCGCGCAGCTAGACCGGGACTATTGCCCGACAGCACAAAAACAAGGAAATGCTCGGTATGCAGACGCCTGCCCCGCTCATAGCACGCTACGAATTCCGCCCTACGGCGTATCCGCAGGTGCTGCGGCAGACCATTCTGATTCATGGGAATACCCATGTAGAACGGGGCAAGCCCGCCCCGCTAGGCGCTCAGAACCTTACGGCCCTTGGCGCGGCGACGACGGATGATGGCGCGCCCGCTGGGGGTGGCCATGCGGGTACGGAACCCGTGAGTGCGGGCCCTTCTGATTTTGCTCGGCTGATATGTTCTTTTCATGGCAGACTCCTTAAAAAATTTCCGGCAGGGCCTTGGGCCGACCACCGGAGCGATGCGGCACGCCGGGCCTGAGCGGTTTTGGGGCTACCCCCCGGCTTTTAAGCGCGGAAGGGCAGCATTGCCCTGGCGTTAAAATATATGGAAGAAGCTACATACACGCCAGCACGGTCTCCGTCAAGCGCCAGATTCCCCATACGACGCGCGACTACAATGCCCTTGTTGCAAACATGCCGCAAGAGTAACCGTGCCACGCTCAAAAAAAAATCTGATCACGGCGCGTCCGCGCATTTTTTTTAGCGGATACTACAAAGCGGCCCAGGCGGCTCGTGCGGCAAACATGGTTCGCGTGCACTGTCAGCCCGAACCAGGATACCCCACATCTCAAGGCCTTAAGGCCGGGCGTTGGCCCTCGGCAGCACATCATCCGCTGAAAATGCCGGTGGCGCCGCCACATCCGGCATGGCCCCGCTGCCTGCACCGCCAATACTGCCCACGGACGATGCCGCTGCCGACGAATACGGCATGGGCGCAGAACTCGGCGCTGGCACAGCATTGGCCGTTTTGGCCGGGCCAGTGGCAGAAGCGCCAGACTTGGCCTGCGCTGGAGCAGCGTTGCTCAGCGGCGGGATGGCGCTGCTGCTGACAGGCGCTGGAAGAGATGTTTTGCCCACCCCCTTGGGTGCCGGAGATGTGGCGGACTGCGGGGCAGCCTTTGAAACCTTGACCTTGCGCTTTGCCTGGCGTACAGGCGCTTTTTTGTCCGCCTGAGGAGTCATGGCCAACTCCGGCACAGCCGCAGGATCCACAAACCGCGCCCCTTCCAGCGCAATCTGCCGGGGCGTCACCAGTGTGTTCCAATACAGCCTCCCGCCTCCGCTGTGCAGCCACACATCGGTAAGATTGGTGGCCCCGGAGGCTGTGTGTGCAGGAACCTGAGGCGGCAGGGGGACGGCCTCCACTGCAATCGCTACGGATACGCGGCAAAGGGGAAACGCCAAAAAAGCAAGCAATAGCATACCAACTGACTTGCGCATAAAACTCACCTCTACTTCGCTTATCGGCCCTGAAGCAAAAAAACTTTAGCCTGTGCGAAAAATGAAGCCCGCAGCAAGGGGGAGAAGGCAGAACGCCTGCGCACCATCAGCCGCTGGTTGGCAAAGCCTGGCGTTGACAGGCAGCGCTGGCTTGGGCACATTCCCACTAACCGATTTACTTTCAGAAATTCCGTTTTCACCGCGCATGACAGCATCGAGGCCATGCGTTTCCATTCAAGCAATTCAGGAGTCCGCATGTCCAGCAAGCCGGATTTAACAGCAGCCCCCGCAATGCCTGCTCCCTGTATAACCCTCATAGGCATGGCCGGAGCGGGGAAATCCACTGTGGGTTCAGCCCTGGCGCAGGAGCTGGGATGGGCTTTTGTTGACAGCGACCACCTGATCGAAGCCGCCTACGGCGCACGCCTGCAAGACATTACCGACACATTGGGCAAGGCAGCCTTTCTGGACACCGAGGGCAAGGTAATCTGCGCCATCAAGGCCAACAGAACAGTCATTGCCACAGGCGGCAGCGTCATCTACCGAGAGGCTGCCATGAGGCATCTGGCTGCGCTTGGGCCTGTTGTCTATATTGATGTGCCCTTTCATCTGATTGAAGAACGCATCGCACGCAATCCCGAACGCGGCATTGCCATGAACCCCGGCGAAAAGCTCAAGGATATTTTTAACGAGCGCAAGGCCCTGTATACATATTATGCAACCCTGCGTTGCCCCGCCGAGGGTAAAAATCCGGCCCAGTGCGCGCGCTGGATTCGCGATCATCTGCCGGAAGACTTTCTGAAAGGCGATGCCGCCTGATCTGGCTCTTCCCGCACCCACCACAGCCAAGGGCAACTCAGCCCCTTTATCCCAATTGCATCGCCAAGGGGCCAGCCCGGGCCACGGATGGCCACGCTGTCTGTGCCGTGGTCACCGCCGCTCGCTTTCCCTGATGCCTCGAAAAAGCAAAAGCGGGGCCGAAACCCCGCTGAAATCTCTTCACGAACGGCGACTCACCGAGCGTGGAACATCCGCTCCGGCAGAACGCAGCTTATGGCAGCGCGCAACCAGAGCGGCGTTACTACTTTTGCTAATACTGCCAGGTCGAACCGTCAAAACGGATCAGTTCGTTGATGTTGCGGGCCTTGACCTGTTCGCAAGAAGCGGTAGACATAGCTTCCTGCCGGGTCTTGCCACGGCAATCCATTACTCTTTCCTGATACCGGATAAAGCCGACATACTGACCAGTGGGGCTGGGGCGCAATTCTGTGGTCACGTTGGAAGAGTCCACATCAATGTAGGTCCCCACGTAATCCTTGCCGTCCTGGCGCACTTCCCTGGAAGACTTGGAAGGCATCACAGTGCGGGCAGCCTGAGCAGCCAGCCTGTTGCCCACCATGGTGAGTTCGGCGGCGACCTGTGCTTCGGTCTTCGCGCCTTTCTTTGTGGCAACGGGCTTAACTTCAGCCGGTTTCTCGGCCTTGGTTTTACCCTTCTTGCCCTTGGCGTCCTTGGCAGGAGCAACAGGGGCCGGGGTCGGTTCAGGGGCTGCGGTCTGTTCCTGCGGCTGAGCGGGCTTTATTTCTTCATCAGTAGAAGAAGAGCCGCCAAACCAGGCGCAACCGCCAGTGGTCAACCCCAACGTGAGAATGAGTGCCAGAATCTTACGCATGTGCCATGCACCTCATAAAAAGCCGGGCGGCATACACCACCCGGCTTTTGCTTTAATTCGACTGACTCGAAGACGCTCCGAGATTACTCGAAGGACACTTCGGTGCGCCGGTTCATGGCGCGACCTTCGTCGGTCTTGTTGTCATACTTGAAGGACTTGCCGCGGCCAATGGCGGTCATGCGGCTGGAGGGGATGCCCTGCTTCACGAGGTAGTTCTTCACGGAGCTGGCGCGTTCCTGCGAAAGCTTCATGTTGTAAGCATCGGAACCCACAAAGTCGGTCCAGCCGGAGAGAACAACGCGCTTGTTGGGGTTGTTCTTGATCAGGGTGGCGGCTTCGTTCAGGATGCCCATGGCCTTGCCGTCAAGAGCATAGGAATTGAAAGCGAAGTGCACGCCGCGCAGCACGATGACGTCTTCGTCCTTGCAGAACACGGAAAGCACAAAGCGTTCAACAGCGGCATCGCTGGTGGCCAGTTCTTCACCACGCACCACAACGGCGTTGGAGTTCAGGGCGCCGATCTTTTTGATGGTGGCTTCACCGTTGGGGGTGTCGGCCAGGGAGATCACATGCACAACCAGGTTGCGCTGGCTGGCGTACATCTGGCTCACAACCTGCACGAGGTCGGTACCGCGGTTGTTGTCGCCGTCGGTCACGAGAATCAGGGCGGCGTCGCGCTTCATGCTGGAGATGAAGGGTTCATACGCCTGCAGGCCGTTACCCATGCTGGTCATGCGGCCAAAAATATCGAAGTTGCTGCTCAGCTTCTTGAGGCCAGCGGCCATGGCGGCGCGATCCCAAGGACCCTGGGCAATGATGGCGCCGTTGGGCGAAAGGGTGTGCAAGCCACCATTGTAGCTCAGAGCGGGGATGGCGGCGTTGATGCGCGTGAGCACATTTTTGGCCACAAGAATCTTGTCCTGCTTCAGCTTGTCGTTCTTCATCATCATGGAACCAGAATAGTCCACTACGAAGTCGAAGCTCTCAATTTTCTTGTTACAAGCCGGAGCGGCCGCAGCGGCCACGGCGTAGCTCAGAACAAGAGCGGCCGCAAGAGCAAGAAGACGAAACGATTTCATACTGCCTCCCAAACGTTGTTAGTGTCGTCGATTACCGTCAACAACAGTAAATCGCGGTGTGCCCGCCACGTTACCGGCTCACTCACAGCCATAGGCCTTGGAGACGGCAACTGCCTTTCACATACCCGCGTTTAGGAAAAACCGCAAGTTGTAAATAGGAAACACTCTTTCGCTTTTTCATCACAGTCCAACTGCAACGTACATCCGATTATTTCCCTTTGTCAGCAAAAATCCGGCGGCTG
>NZ_DASQOG010000106.1:0-16036 GCF_035644575.1 Desulfovibrio sp.
CAGATGGCGCGCCAGTGTTTCGTCATAGGTGATGCTGTCGTACTTGACGGCATCGGAATATTTGTTGGGGTCTTTGTCGTAGATGCCGTCAACCTTGGTGGCCTTGATGATGGCGTCGCACTTCAGTTCCATGCCGCGCAGGGCGGCTGTGGTGTCGGTGGTGAAGTAGGGGTTGCCGGTGCCTGCGGCGCAGATGACCACGCGGCCTTTTTCCATATGGCGCAGGGCACGGCGGCGTATGAAGGGCTCGCACACTTCCTGCATGGTGATGGCCGAAAGTACGCGCGTGGGGTAGCCCAGCTTTTCCAGCATATCCTGCACGGCCAGCGCGTTGAGCACTGTGGCCAGCATGCCCATGTAGTCGGCGGACGAACGTTCCATGCCCTTGGCCGAGCCGGAAAGCCCGCGAAAAATATTGCCCCCGCCAATCACAAGGGCCATTTCCACACCCATTTCGAGCACGGTGCCGATTTCACGGCAGATGGTGGCTACGGTTTCGGGGTCAATGCCGGTCTTGTTTTCTCCGGCCAGGGCCTCGCCGCTCAGCTTGAGCAGCACACGCTTGTATTTCAGTGTGGGCATGAGTCCGCCTTGGTAAAGGCTGAGGTGTTGCGGGCTTTCGCCGGACGCAGGAAAAGGGCTGGGCTTTTGGCCCCGCCCCAAAACGTAAAGATTGTAACAGAATTTGCGCGCAGCTCAAAGTGTTTTTGCATCAGCAGTCCCGGCAGGGTTGAATGCTCTGAGCAGATGCAGCTGGCGCAGTCTGGAAGCGGCGATTACGCCTGTTTGGGCCATTCCGCAACGGTAAATGGCAGGCTTTGGGCCATCTGGGCCAGAGCCTCGCGCGCCTCTCGCTCTCTGTGAGGTGAAAAGATAACCCGCAACAGGGCGGTCTTGTTTTCAAGCACGGTAAAATAGGCGATGTGCTCATAGGCTTCGAGCAAAAAGCGGAACAGCCCCGTATGCTCCGGCGCAATACGCACCAAAAGGCTGGCGCTGCGCGTTGGCGGCGGCAGTGCGGGAGCCGGTTTGCGCCTTTCGCGCAGGGAGGGCGGCCCGGAAGCGGAACCTCGTGCGCGCGGCATCAGTACAACCCGGTCCAGCGGGCCAGAATCACCAACCCGAGGCCAAAAGCAATCGTAAGGAAATAATTCTTTGACCACCACGCGACCAGCAGGGAGGGCAGGGCCACCATCAGAAAAAGGTTGGAAGGCCCGGCGTTGAAATGCCCTTCGTAAAAGAACACATCCGGCCCCACCAGGGCGGCCATGACAGCAACGGGCACAAAGGACAACCAGTGACGCAGCAGCGGTGGCAGGCTGTCGCCCTTCAAAAAGGTGACCGGCAGAATCTTGGGCAGAACCGTAACCAGCACACTGCCAAGCAGGCAGAGCATCAGGGCCGCATGGGTGCTGAACCATTCGCTTTCGTTCATGATTCGGCCTCCTCTGTGCGCGGTGTGTTCAGGCTCGCAGCTTCGCAGTCTTTGTCGGGCGTGTGCGCTTCGCAGGCAAGGTCAATGGGCGCGCCCTCGTGCTGCGCCTTGCGCACCAAGAGCCATGTGCCAAGGCTTGCGCCCAGCACCGTGGCAACGGCAATATTCCACTGAGTCATGCCCGCAGCCTTGAGGCTGATGGAAAGCGTGGTGGTAAAGAGCGCCACCAGCACATGCAGGCGGCTGACGCACTGCGGCACCAGCAGGGCCAGAAACATGGCGGTGAGCGCATAATCAAGACCCAGCGGCTTGACGTCGCTCACAAGCTCGCCGCAGAACGCGCCGATGGCCGCGCCGGAAACCCAGCCCATCTGCGCGGTCTGGTTGCAGACAAAGAGCGTGGTGAGGCTGCGTTGCCAGCCGTTCTGAAAAGCTGTGACGTGGACGGCAAAGGTCTCATCCGTGAGGCCGAGGCCAAGCAAAAAGCGTTGCCCGCGCGGCAGGCCCGCCAGCCAGGGAGATTCGGCGGCGGATTGCAACAGATAGCGCAGGTTTACAATAAACACCGCCGCCATGATGGAGAGCGCGCTTGCGCCAGCGCCCCACATGCCCGCGAACACGAACTGGCCGGAGCCGGAAAACATGAGCACGGACATGGCGACAGCCAAAGAGGGCGGGATGTTGTTCTTGACGGCAAGAACCCCAAAAGCGAAGCCTACGGGCAGGTAGCCCAGCACAATGGGCAGCGCGCGCCGCAGGCCCTCCGCCAGGGGGGAAGCGGAAGATATGCCGGACATGTCATAACCTCGATAAAAGTAAGACAATGAGGCTACGCCCTTTGCCCCTGGCTGGCAAGTCGGAGCCGAGTCTTGGTTCCAAGCCCGGCGAATGGCGGGAGTTCGGCTGATTCCCGTCTGGCATGAGGCAAGCAGAAGCAGTGAGGAAGGCAAGGCGGGGTGTTTCGGTTGCTGCCATCCATCCCCGCAGGGAGTTTGCCTGCCTTCGTCATGAGCTGTAGGGGCAGACCCCACAAAGGCAGGCAAACTGTTATGACTCTGTGCTGCAAATATGGATTGTCAGCATCACGTTTTTTGCGAGGCCGTTACCACCAGAAGAGGGGATACCTCTTGCGGGCGGCGAGGTTGTTGGCCGCGTAGGCCAGAGCCAGCATGCAGATGGCCCCCGCTGCGCAGGGCAGGAGTACGTACCAGTAGCCGAGACTGTGGATGCCGGGGCCGCCGATGACGGCGATAAGGGCCGTTGCGCCGCCCGGAGGGTGCAGGGTCTGCGTTGCGTGCATGAGGGCAATGGCTGTGGAAACGGCAAGGCCCGAGGCCAGCACCGGATTATCACTGAACAGGAGCTGGCAGGTCACGCCCACAAGCGCGGAAAGCACGTGCCCGCCCACAAGATTGCGGGGCTGGGCCAGCGGGCTGTGGGGCGCGCCAAAGGCAAGCACGGCGGACGCGCCGAACGAGCCAATAAGCAGGGGCAGATTCCACTCTTGCGAGCAGAGCTTTTCAAGCAGCGCAAGGCTGATTATGGACAGACAACTGCCTGCCCACGCCCAGAATATTTCATTCCAGTCGGCCCTGGGCGGGGCCATTGTGCCTGCCCGCAGGCGGCGCAAAACACGCATCATTGGCATCCTCGTTACTAGATGTTGCGAGAGTCGCGGTTGTGAAGCCGTGCTTCCCTGGTTGAATGGACGGGCTGTCTTATATACGGGCCATGGCAAGAAAGGCCGCGTGCAGGGCAGCAAGCAGGGCAATGAGTGTCGGGCCTGCCCAGGCCTGCGTGCCGTGCATGCCGTAGCAGGTTATGGAGAGCGCCTTTTGCGGGCATACGGCTACGCAGTCACGGCACAGATTGCAGTCCGCATTGGGGCCTGATGTCGTCATGGGATCGCCCATGGCGTCCTGACGACATACACGCACGCAGGCCATGCAGCGGCGGCAGGGGCCTGTGCGGCGTACACGCCAGGGGGCAAGACGGCCAAACCACTTTGCCAGAAGTCCCAGCGGGCAGAGGCCCCGGCAGTAGGCTGCGTATCCGGCCTTGCGGCTGACCAGCAGGGAAGCCGGTACAGCCAGCAGCCCCAGCAACAGGCCGCAGGCAAGGGCAGCCTCCAGCGGCGCGCCCGAAAAGCGCAAGAGCAGGGGAACGGCAAGGGTCAGGCCCAGCATGGCAAGCCGCAGATATGGCAGCCACCTGGGCGCGCGGCGGGGAATGGGCGGAGCAACATTACCGGAATCGGTGTTTGCGGAGCCGGAGTTTTTTATCGCAGATAATCCGTGCGGGCCGCCGGCGCAGGATTTTGCAGCGCTGGCATCCCATGCGCCAAAGTAGCAAAGATGGCTGCACCAGGCCGCGCCAGCAATCAGGGTGGAAAAGGCGAACAAACCCAGCATGAACCAGCCGCCGCCACGATAGATGGGCGCGGCGGCGATCAGCCCCGGAACAGGCAGATGCAGTTGCCCGCTGAGGAGAAAGCGGCTTTCCAGTGCCAGCCCGAGAACAAGCTGGGCGAAAAAGACCAGTGAAAAGAGCCGCCACAGGCGCATTCTGACCTGCGGAACCTTTTTACCGCTCAGCCATCCTGCTGCGCATGCCGCCCATATGCCCGCCAGCGCCAGTTGCAGCGATCCCCATTGAGGGAAAAATCGTTCAATAACCAGCATCTGCGGCTTCATAAGCCAGACCGGCAGCAACAGGCCAAGACAAAGAAGCAGCGCCGCCAGTTGGGTGCGCGCGTTGGCGTCGCCCTTATGGTAATGTTGTTGCGCGGATTCGCGCAGCAGGGGCAGGGCGGCGAGCGCCGTCAGCAGGGCCACGCTCAGCAGGATAACAGCCAGCCTGTGCCACGGTTCGCCCATGAACAGGCGCAGTTGTACAAACTGGGCCGCAGCCCATATCCAGCGGGCGGCCAGCAGAGGCAGCACCAGCAGGAGCAGCAGGCGCACCCATGCGGCGCGGCCCCAGGCAAGCAGGGCCAGTGCAAGGCAGGCGGCGGCAAGGCCGGGCTGTCCGCTGCGCCAGAAGTGCGCTCCGGCAGGCAGCAGGGCCAGAAAAGAAGGCAAGGGGATAAGGCGGGAAGCTCCGCGCATGTCAGACTTCCTTTACATTCGGCATTTTATGGCGCTACTACGCGCCGCCGTGCATGGGGTGAGGCGTTTACTTGGGCAGTTTGCGCTTGCCCACCAGATCCACAATGTCAATGCGCACCACTCCCGTGCGGGCAAGTGCGGCATCCGGCGTGGGCGTGGGGCAAAGGGCGGCGTAGCGCACTGCCAGGGCATCAAGGGCGAGGCCCTTTTCCGCCGGGTCATCCACAATCATGGCGCGGCCAGTGCCGCACAGCGATTTGTAATAGGTCGTGGACTTTTCCCTGTGGATGGTCACATCCGCGCACAAGGTAAAGGCCACATTGGGGTTGCGGCGTATACAGTCCAGCTTGTGTCCTTCAAGGGCGCAGTGGATGTAGATGCAGTTGCCCTGGCGCACAAAGTTGAGCGGAATGACATAGGGAAATTCCCCATCGTGCATGGCAAGGCAGAGGTCATCGGCAGAGGAAAAAACTTCGTCAAAAAATGCCGGATCAAGGCATTCGCGGTTCTGTTTGCGCATTTGCGGCTCCTGATACTGGCCTGCTGGCTGGTTACAGCGAGGTATTGCTGCCGATGGGTTCCGGCGTGGATAAAATGTCTGCGACAAAGCAGGGGGCTGGCGTCACAGAAAAATTGACAGTGTGTTTTTGCAGGCTGCGTTGCCAGTGCAGGCACGCCGCCGCCAGGTCTGTCGCGTCCGGGTGACGCTCCGCCTCGCGCAGACGGGCCAGACGCTCGGGGCTCAGGGGATGACCGCCCTTGCGCTGCGATGCGGCAACCACCTGCGGATTGACCCGGCCCTGACACAAGAATCCATCAACTATCGTATTGCCGCCAGCCTGTAAAATTTCATGTGTTGCAGCCATGCAGCGGCGGGCGTGGTCTGAATGGGGCCATGCTCCCAGCGTGCCGAAAAAAAATACATGCTTGCCGCGCACGCGTTCCATGTAGCGCAGGGCGCGGGCATCGGGCTGGCCTTTGCGCACCCAAAAACCCAGGGCCAGCATATCAAAGCCGTCCGGCTCTGGTGCGTTGCGCACGGGAAAGCAGGGATGACCAGAGGTGTCGGCAAGAGCCTCAGCCACTTTGCGGGTATTGCCCGTGCAGGAAGAATAGACAATGCAAGCGTTCATACAGATCCTGAAACAATTTTTTGAGCGGTTCGTTCTCAATGCGCTTGGAGCGCTCTCTGGCGAGCGCGCACTCATAAAGGCGGTGCTGCCTGATTGGCGGCATCTTCACTGGATAATGGTCAAAGCTGCGCCCGCAGCCGACAGAGCAGTATCAAAATGAAATGAAGCTATGCGTCGGCCCTTTCGCGCAGGGCGTTGGCATCAAGCAGAATGATGCGTCGGCGGTCGCGGTCAATGAGACCGGCTGATGCCAGGGCGCTGAGCTCCCGGCTCAGACTCTCGCGGCTTATCCCCATCTGTCGGGCCAGGGTTTCCTGGGTAACGCCCATGCTCAGGGTGGCGCTTTTTTCCATTTTTGCCCGGTGCAGCAGCCATGCCGCAACCCGGCCCGAAACAGAAATGCGGCCCTGCGATCCCGCAATCTTGTTGATGAACAGGCGCTGGCGCAGGCTCATGGCCGCCAGCATGGCAACCCCAAGGGCCGCATCGTTGCGCAGGGCTTCAAGCAGCGCCTTGCGTTCTAGCCGCAAAACTACGCCGTTCTGCACCCCGATAGCCGTTGCGGGCAGGCCTTCTTCATAAAAAAGCACCCCGGCGTCCAGCATTCTGCCGCAACGCACAAGGTGCAGTACACATTCCTTGCCCTGAGCCGAGTGGCGGCACAGTTTGACCATGCCCGAAAGCAGCAGCATGGCATCGGCTGTGGCTTCGCCTTCGCGAAACAGTGTCGCGCCCTGGCTGAATGGCTGCACACGGGCGTGCAGCGCCAGCTTTTGGCGTTCAGTATCCGACATGGCCGCAAAGGGGCCGGTTTGCAAGGCAGCATGGATGGTTTGCAGGTCGCTGTTTTCCATCTTGTCTCCCTCAGGCCGCAGTATGAGCGCTGGCGGCCTGGTAGTGCAGTTTAGCTTACGTCTGTACGGAACGCCTCTGTGCCATGGCTGACAGCAAGGTCTGTTGTCAGCAACATTGGCAATACACCAGAAATGGCCGGGATATTCTGTGACCGAGATCACAAAAACTTGTTATTCAAAAATTGTGCTTCAGGCCAGCTTAGGGCAAGGGAGTGTAGAAAAAGGGAATTTTAGAGCAGCCTGTGGATGAAAGGAGCGAATGCCTGCGAGGTATTTTCTGAAAATCCTTGCCACGAAATGCAAGCAGGCAGAATTTTGCCTGCCTTAGGCGGGCATTTCAAGCAGTAAGGGCTTTATGAGCTGCAACCTGGGGAAATGTGCGGCATTACCATAAAGCGCAAAGCCTCGGCGCAGAAGCCGGGATAATCCGACTGCCGCGCCGAGGCCTGAATGTGCAGAGTTGGCAGAAGCGCTTACTTCTTGCCGCCCTTCTTGGTGGCCTTTTTGCTGCTCTTGGCAGGCTTGGAGGCCGCAGCCTTGGGCGCTGCCGGAGCAGCTTCGGGCTTGGTTTCAACCGGTGTTGCCGCAGCTGCGGGTTCCGTTGCCGGGGCTTCCGCCGCAGGCTCCGCCTTGACTTCCGGCGCGGGCGTTTCTTCCACAGCGGCTTTGGCTTCGACAGGGGCTTCCACGGGAGCTTCTGCGGGAGCTTCCACAGGAGTATCTACCTTGGGTTCCTCGGCTTTAGGCGCTACAGGAGCCTCCGCAACTGGGGCCGGAGCCGCCGCTTCCGCCACAGGGGCGGCAGGGGCTTCAACCTTGGGTTCCTCAGCCTTGGCTTCTTCAGGGGCGCGGCCAGCAGCCGTCACGGACGCACGGGGGCCGGGTTCGGCCACGGGAGCGGCGGGTTTTTCCGGCGCGCCTTCAATGGCAGGCTTCTTTTCCGGCGCAGGGGCTTCCACCACCGAACCGTCGGCCAGCACCAGCGAAAGGGCGTGGGCCGGGCAGGCTTCCATGCAGGCGGTGATGCGCTTGCCGTTTTCCATGCGCCATGCGCGGCACATGTCGCAGCGCACGGCCACTTCACGGCGGGCGCGCTGGGCCAGGGTTTCACCATCGTCGCCATCCACGGAGGGCATGCCGATGGTGTCAAGGGTGATGGTGCCGTAAGGGCATGCAGCGATGCACATCTTACAGGCAACACAGTATTGTACGCGCATGATGATGCGGCCGTCGGCATCCTGCTGCAATGCGCCGGTGGGGCACACGTTGGCGCAGGGCGCGTGGTCGCACTGGTGGCAACGCACGGTGGTCTTGAAGCCTTCGGCCTTGACCACCTGTACGCGCGAAACCAGTTCGTCGCGGTGTTTCATGGCCTCTTTAAAGCTCATGCCGTGGTGGGCGGCAATGCAGGCCACTTCACAGCGGCGGCAGGCGCGGCATTTGTCGGGTACGACCTGGATATGTTCAGTCATGGTCCGTTTCCTCGGATGCAACGTGCAGGGCCATAAGCGTCATCCCATGACCCCCGTTGAAGTGGATGTTTTCGCCGCCGCAACTTGGGCAGACGAAATGCCGTTGCGTCAGGCTGAATTCATGTCCGCACTGATTGCAGGTACAGGCCAGGGGCGCGCAGGCAAGCGTAAGCTTTGCGCCCTCGGCAAGGGTTCCTTCCGCCAGCAGTTCAAAGCAGGCGGTGAGCGTTTGCGCTTCCACGCAGGCAAGCAGGCCCAGTTCGCACTGAAATTCCGCGATACGGCTGACCGGAGATTCCGGATGCGCCTTATTGTGGTCTTCCACGGCCTTGATGGCCATGTTCAGCAGTCCCTGAACCAGCGTTGCCTCATGCATGGATCAAACTCTCCGACCCTTCGCGCCTAGCGTTCGGTGCAGGAAACGCAGGGGTCGATGCTGTTGGTTATCAGCGCCACATCGGCCACCTTGCAGTCACGCATCATGACGCCCAGAGCCTTCCAGTTCATGTAGGAAGGCACACGCCATTTGAGGCGCGAGGGCATATCCGTGCCATTGGTGCGGATGTAGTAGAACACTTCGCCGCGCGGGGCCTCGGTGCGGGCGCAGGCCTCTGCCGTACGGATCTGGCGCATGGGGGCGGTGACTTCGCCCTCGGGCATCCTTTCGATGCACTGGCGGATGAGGCTGAACGATTCAAATATCTCGTGCAGCCGCACCATTGTGCGCGAGTTCACGCAGCAGCCGTGCTCAAGAACCGAGTTAAAGTTCAGCTTGCCGTAGGCGGCGTAAGGCGAATCCTTGCGCACGTCGATGGCGACGCCGGAACCGCGGGCCACGGGGCCAACCACGCCAAGGTGGACAGCGTCTTCCTTGGGCAGCAGGCCAAGGCCCTTGGTGCGGCCAAGAACCATGCCGTTGGTGGCGTAGATCTCGCGGATTTCATCCACCTGCGGTTCAACCTTGGCAAGTGTCTTGAGCATGTAGTCCAACAGATCGGGCGTGACGTTGTATTTGACGCCGCCAATGCAGTTGGCCGCCAGGTTCATGCGGTTGCCGTAAACGGTTTCCTTGAGGTCCTGCATCATTTCACGCACTTCCATCACGTGCATGAACAGCGACTTGAAGCCGATGATATGCGCCTGAATGGCAGTGTTGAAGAGATGCGAGGCAATGCGCTTGATTTCTTCGGCCACCACGCGCAGGTAGCAGGCGCGCTCGGGAATGGTGATGCCGAGTACGTTTTCCACCACCATGCTGTAGGTGAAGGAGTGGCTGTTGGAACACAACGAGCAGACGCGCTCAGTAAGGGTGACGTTCTTGACGAGGTTGCGCTGGGTAGCCATGGCTTCCATGCCGCGGTGCACGTGACCGGAGGTCAGCTCCACGTGGCGAACCGTTTCACCCTCCACCGTGAGGTGGAAATATACCGGTTCCTCAAGGGCCACGTGTACGGGGCCCAGAGGCATGGTGAAGGTGTTACTCATGGTTGCGCTCCTTGTCATTGAGAATGCGTTCCCAGAGGTCGGTGGTGCAGGCCCCGTTCATCATGATGGACAGGGGCACGGCCTCGTTGAGAATGCCTGCGTCAAGCTCTTCATCCAGAAACAGGCGCGTGGGATTGGGGTGGCCTGTAACCTGAATGCCGTAGAGTTCCATCATTTCCCGTTCGTGCCAGTCGGCATTGGCGAACAGGGGGGTGATGGAGGGCACGGTGGGCCACTCGCCGTTAAGGGTCACAGTCATGTTGTAGACCACGCCGTCAAGCTCAAAGTGGTAGCAAACTTCCTGCATGGGCTCGCTGAGCTGGCGGCGGTTGTAAGCGGTGGTCATGCACAGGCGCGCCTTGGCTTCGCTCATGATGGCGGCGGCATCCTGCAACATGCGGGGCGTACCCAGCCTGAACCAGTGAAAAGCGTTGCCGAAGCTGTCCGTGCTGTGGTGTACGGCGTCGTCTTCGGTACACAGGGCTGAAAGCCCCTCGATGACTTTGGCGTTGCCGTTAATTGTCTCTTGCATATGTTCTCCGCGGGTATGAACCGCTAATCCTTGGTGGGAGCGGCAGAAGTGACGCTGGTCGCCGCTGCATCGCCGCTGGCGGCGGGCAGTACGCAGGCATTGCGCTTGGCGTCCTCAAGCTGGCGGCATTTGGGGCAGAGCCTGCGCGTCAGATCCCTGTCGATTTCATCATTATAGGCATAGAGCTTTTCGGCCAGCTTTTTGGGCAGGGGGCGCATAAGCTCGCCGCAACCGGCGCAGGGTTCGTAGCGAATAGTCTGCTGTTCGATGCGGTTGAATTTTTCCGATTCCGGATGCGCGGTGTGCCAGTCGGTCGTGATGCTCATGGCCCCGGTGGGGCAGTAATGACGGCACGAGGCGCACAGGCAGCAGGAGTTTTGCCATATGGTGATGGTAAAACCCTTGCGGTCGGGCAGAGGCGAGATGTTGATGGCCCCTGCTGCGCACGAGTGACGGCAGATGCCGCAGCCCATGCACAGATCAGGATCAACCACTGCCTTGCCGCGCAGCCTGTCAGGGGTGAAGGTTTCTCCCAAGGGGAAGGGGTCGGTACTTGGACCTTCCAGCAAATTGCGGAACAGAACTTTCAGAAAGCCCGCCATATCACTCCTCCACGCCCAGTTTTTTCAGCCAGATGGAACGCGCCAGCACCACAGCCTCAAGAATGGCCTGCGGGCGCGGCGGGCAACCGGGCACGTTGACGTCTACCGGGATGTAGCGGTCAAGCGGGCCTTCAATGGAGTAGCCTTCGCGGAACACGCCACCCGAGATGGGGCAGATGCCCACCGCCACAGTGACCTTGGGTTCGGGAATTTCGTTCCACACTTTAAGCACGCGGTCGCGCACCCTGGTGGTCAGAGGGCCTGTTACAAGCACAATGTCGGCATGGCGGGGGCTGCCGCAATAGCGGCAACCCAGGCGTTCCACGTCATAGCGCGGAATACAGGCGGTGGTTGCCAGTTCCACGTCGCAACCGTTGCACGAGCCTGCGTTGATGCGGAAAAGCCACGGCGACCGCACGGAGAGTTTTTTAAGCATGTTATCCAGCGACACGTCGGCCTCCTTACATCACCCAGACCAGTATAAGGCTGCACAGCGCAAGCGCCGTGGGCACAGTTATGTAGAAACGGAAGGCCTGGTCAATGCGGAAGCGCCCGGTGGCCGACTTGACCAGCGTGAGCGAAACCAGCATGAGCCCAAGGCACTTGAGCAGGAACCAGACCAGATTCACCAGCCATATGTCAGATATGGTGCCGGGGAAGAAAAGCGCAACCCCCAGGCCCAAAACTACAAAGGTCTTGAGCGCGGACGTGATCTGGAACAGGGCCAGCAGCGGGCCGCCGTATTCCAGCAGGGGGCCTTCGATGAGTTCTGTTTCCGCCTCGGGGATATCAAAGGGCACAACGCCCATGGTGCCGGGCAGGAAGATCAGATAGGCCAGCAGAGCAGGAATCATGGTCGGGTTGAACCCGAAGGAACCCACCTGCTGCTGCATGGCGACGATCTTGAGCAGCGAGAATTCCGCGCCCCAGGCACCGCCGCTCAGCACCTTGCCCGTGAGCATGGCGACCGAGAGCAGAATCATGAGCAGCGGCGTTTCGTAGGCCAGCATCAGCATCATTTCGCGCGAGAAGCCCACAGCGCCGTAAGGCGAACTGGAGGCCGAGCCGCCCAGCATGATGGCCATGGCCGGGATGGGCAGCAGGTAGAAGATCACCAGCAGGTCGCCCATGTTGAACAGACCGTTGAATACGCCGGGGATCGGTATGAAGGCCGCGCACACGGCCATACCCGTGAAACCGAACACCGGGGCCATCAAAAAGGCCGAGCGGCAGGCGGTTTTGGGGATAAGGGTTTCCTTGGTCAGCAGCTTGGCTATGTCGAGCCAGGGCTGGATCAGCGGGGGGCCGACGCGGCGCTGCAGCCGCGCTTCGACCCGGCGGTCAAGTCCTTTGAAGAACATGGCCACCAGCAGGGCAAAGGCCCCGCCGGGGAAGATGCACATGTGCAGTATGGCAAGCAGAGTGTCGCTCATCAGCGGTTCTCCTTGGCGGGCTTATTGCCGCCCATAAGGCCGAGGATTTCCCCGAAAATGCTGGAAGGCTTCATGCGGCTGGTGGACGTTTCGACCGGCAGACCGCAGGTGTGGACGTCAATTTCGCGCAGGCGGGTAAAGCGCAGCACGAACCAGCGTCCGCCAGCAAATGCAAGGGCCATCATGACGAACATGCCTGTGGCGTTCCATGCGCCGGGGCCGGAAAGCACGCCGGACAGGCCCACATTGAGCGGCATAAAGCCGTATTCAGCCAATACGTTGTTGATGGGGCCAAGGGCCAGACCGGGGAACACGCCCGTGATCACGCAACCGGCAGCCAGAATGCCCATGGGCACGCGCATGATCAGCGGGGCCTCATGCACTTCGTGCAGGTTGGGCGAGGGCTGGCCCAGGAAGGCCGCATGCAGGAACTTGGCAATGTAGGCCATGGTCAGCACGCTGCCGATCAGGGAGAGCAGCGCCAGGAAGGGCTGGCCCGCTTCCATGAGGGCATGGTAGATAAGCCATTTGGACGAGAATCCGCTGGTGGGCGGCACGCCCACAACCGAAAGCCCGGCAATGGCGAACATGGCAAGGGTAAAGGGCATGTGGCGGCCAATGCCGCCAAGGTCTTCCAGCGTTTCCCTGTGGGTGGCAAACATGACAGCGCCGCACACAAGGAACAGCAGATCCTTGAAGAACACGTGGTTGATCACGTGCAGCATGCCGCCCGCGTAACCCAGCGCGCCGCCAGCGGCAACCGCCAGCACCATGTACCCAAGCTGGCTCACCGTGGAATAGATGAACACAAGCTTGATGACGTTGGTGCGCAGGGCCTGCACGGCAGCCATGATGATGGTGATGCCGCCGATCCACATGGCAACGGTGCTGATGATGTTCTGCTCCATGCCGCCCAGCACGCCAGCCAGCATAAAGCCGCCGCCCATGAGCATGAACAGCTTGATGAGGCCGAGGATGGCGCTCTTAAGCAGCACGGACGAGATGTAGCCGGAAACAGGCGTGGGCGCCAGGGCCGGGTGCATCTGCCAGTCAATGCGGAAGGGCAGCTGGGCCGCCTTCATCAGGAAACCGGCAGCCAGCAGGGCCATGCCGAGCCATGCCGCGCCGTGGGGCATGTAAGGTGTGGCACCCGTGAGCAGAGTGGCGTTGAAAGGCGTGAAGGGCCCCACAACGCACATGCCCAGGAAGATGAAGCCCGCGCCGAACACGTTGAAGATAAAGTACTTGAAGGCCTCGCGGAGCGAGTCTTTGTCGCCCTCATGGGCAATGGCCAGATACAGCGTCCACGAGCTCATGATTTCCCAGAACAGGAAGAAGCTCAGCATGTACTGGCTGGCGGCCATGCCGACCAGGCCGCCGCACATGGCGGTAAAGGCGCAGTAGAAGCGCCACTGGCGATGGCTGTGTTCCATGTAGCCGAGGGCGTAGGCCATGTTGACCGCGCCAAGCACAGGAACCACCAGGGCAAAGCAGAAGGAAAGCGTATCCAGATCGCGGCCAAACAGGATGACCAGCAGCGCGGTGAACAGCAGCACGCCCACGCTGGCCCATCCGGCCTTTTTGCGGTCACGGTAGAACAGGGCGGGCAGCACGGCGCCAAACACGGGAACAACCACGAAGATGGGCCAGGACACATTCATGGCCAGGAGCACGTCGGGGTCGTTGAGGTTGGGCGTGAAGCACATGGAGGCCACAGGCACCACAAGATTCATGGCGAGCTGCGGGGCAAGACCCATGATAACGCAAATACCCGCCAGAATGATCAGGCCGATCTGCATGCTGCGCGGCGCTTCGGTCACGGCGGGCAGGTCGGCGGGGCGTTCTTCAAACACAAGGGTTTTCAGAATGCGCGTGTAGTAGATCAGGCCCACCAGCGAGCCGCCCAGAATCAGGGCCGCCAGCCAGATGTGCCCGGCGGTGGTGGCCGCCTGAATCATCAGGAATTTGCTGTAGAAAGCGCCAAAAGGCGGCAGGCCCATGATGCTCACAAGGCCGATGCCCATGCAGGCAACGGTCACGGGCATCTGGCGGCCAAGGCCGCGCAGGTCTGCAAGTTTGCGGCTGCCCGCGCGCATGATGAGAGCGCCAGCTCCAAGGAAGAGCAGGTCTTTCATGATGGCGTGGTTGAGCATGTGCCACAGCGCGCCGGTGGTCGAAAGCCACGTGCCTACGCCGAGCACCAGGGCGATTTCACCAATCTGCCCGAGGGTCGAATAGGCCAGCATGCGTTTGATGTCGTCCTGACGCAGAGCCATGATCTCGCCAAAGATCAGGGTTGCCGCGCCCATGGCCACAAGGCCGGTGCCCAGCCAGGAAAGGCCGAACAAGCCGGGCATGCCCATGATCATGGGACGCATGAGCAGCACTGCCACTATGCCGAACACGCCCATCTTGGTGATGATACCCGAAAGGGGACCAGACACCGAGGAAGGCGCTGCGGGGTGGGCGTCAGGCAGCCAGGAGTGCAGGGGCACAAGGCCCATCTTCACGCCAAAGCCAGCCAGGCAGAGCACAAACGCGCCCTGCATCAGCCCGAACGAAAGCGAAGGATCGCCCAGCAGCAGAAGGCCGGGCAGCATGAACAGAGCGCCGCCCGCGCACATGACATAATATTTGAGGCCGGCGTTGTAGGCGCTGCGGTTGTTCTCATGCACCACCAGAAAGTAGGAGGCGAAGGTCATGAGTTCCCAGTAGCCGTACATGGTCGCCGAGTCGGCAGCGGAGACGATGCCCGCCAGCGATGCGAATGTCAGCAGCAGGAAGAACCAGTAGCGGCCCTGACGCTCGTGGATGTAGCTCAGCGAGTAGATGCTGACGACCAGACCCACAACGGCGATCATGACCAGGAAGAGTTTGGCCGTGGGGCCCGCCGGGGTGGCGATGGTGGTCGCCAGCGCCAGAGCGGAGAAGGCCACGCCCACCAGGGGCGCGCGGTCAAACTTTGCCAGGAATGCAATGCCGGTCAGGAACGCACCGGCGTAATAACACCAGTATGCCGGATGCGTTGCCGAATGCGGAACAGCCACATTGTAGGCAGAAGCGAACAGTTCGGTGATGGGGCCTCTGAACAGGCCCAGCAACGCCACAACTACCGCGAGGCCCAGCATCACAAAAACATTGCCTGAAGGCGCTGCCCATGAAGCAGGGGTTTCTTCGCCGGTGGTGTCCAGCACGGCAATGCGCACTGCTTCCACATGCAGCCAGATAAGAACTGTGGTGGCGAGGGCCATGCACAAGAGCGCCGCCATGGCGCCGGGCATGCTGCCCAGAATGCCAGAACTGATGAACATGCGGGCTTCAGGCACCAGGAAGGGCGAACCGCCCACCGCTGCCAGCATGCCAAGGCCGAAGCAGGCTGCTGTCCAGGGTTGACGTTTGCCAGTGGCGCGCAAATCCTGCAGCTGCACCGGTGCGTTGAGCGCCGGGGGGGTCAGCCGTGAAAGGGCGGCCCAGGCCAGCAGCCGTGCGGCTGCCTGGAACAGCACAAAAAGCCACAGGCCAGTGCTGTTGATGCCGCCGCTTGCTCCAAGACCCAGGCAGAAAATGCCTGCATCATGCAGCGAACCCCATAGGATCAGGCTGCGGGGATTGTTGCGCTGTCGCACGGACTGCGCCGCGCCGTACAGCATAAGGGCCATGCCCACGAGAAGCGGCACAAGAAAGCCGCCTGCCGAAAACAGTGATTCCGTCATAGTTTGCCCCGTGGTTTGCGGGTCTCTCGGATGTACCCGGCGGATCAACCCGGTCAAGTCCGGGCCGCACTTCCTAAATGGCATTGTGGTATCACCACTATACCATGTCGTGAAAAAATGATCTTAAAGAGTTTTTTTGGCTTAGCCCACTTTGCAAACCGTTGCAAGCAACAACTCTTCCAAGAAGAACAGGTAGATTGCAAAAAATGGTATCAAAATGGGTAATGTGAGGGTGGGAGCAATAAACGGTTTGCTATTTGCGCGATTTTG
>NZ_DASQOG010000107.1:0-4675 GCF_035644575.1 Desulfovibrio sp.
GGCCTTGAAGTTGCCTGCTTCAGCCCCGGTTGCAGCGACATCGTGTTGGCCTGCGCGGCCCTGACCGTGTCGGTAGATATTGACTGAGTCGGCACCACAATCAGCAATCTGAGGAGAGTACCATGAAACATCCCGACAAAAAGGTTCTGCTGGAAATGTTCAGCACCATGACCAAGATCCGCCTTTTTGAAAGCGAGCTGCAAAAGTTTTTTGCAGCTGGCAAAATACCCGGATTCGTCCACCTCTACCTTGGTGAAGAAGCCGTAGCCACAGGCGCGTGCGCAGCGCTGAAGCAGACGGACATGATCACCAGCACCCACCGCGGCCACGGTCACTGCCTGGCCAAGGGCGGCGACCTCAAGCTCATGATGGCCGAAATCTATGGCCGCTCCACCGGTTACTGCAAGGGCAAGGGCGGCTCCATGCACATTGCCGACTTCAATATCGGCATTCTTGGCGCCAACGGCATTGTGGGCGGCGGCGGCCCCCTGGCCGTGGGCGCGGCCTTCAGCTGCCAGTACAAAGACACCAAGGGCGTGTGCGCCTGCTTTTTCGGCGACGGCGCGTCCAACCAGGGCACCACGCAGGAATCGCTGAACATGGCCAGCGCCTGGAAGCTCCCCGTTATCTTTATCAATGAAAACAACGGCTACGGCATCTCCTGCCCGCAGAGCAAATCCATGGCCATCACCGACATCGCCGACCGCGCCGCCGGATACGACATGCCCGGCGTTGTCATTGACGGCAACGACGTGCTCGCCGTGTACGAAGCCGTGACCATGGCCGTGGAACGCGCGCGCAAGGGCCAGGGCCCCTCGCTTGTGGAATGCAAGACCTACCGCTGGCGCGGCCACTTCGAGGGTGATGCCTGCGTGTACCGCAGTGAAAAAGAACTGGAAGAATGGAAGGCCAAGGATCCCATTCCGCGTTTTGCCAAAAAGCTGGTGGAATCCGGCACTGCCACGCAGGCGGAACTGGACGCCATCACCGCGTCTGTGGCTGCAGAAATTGAAGCCGCCGTCAAGTTTGCGGAAGACAGCCCCTTCCCCAAGCCGGAAGACCTGCTGGAAGACGTGTACGCATAGAGCGTTTGCCTGAAACTGCGGAAACCACCTTCAGATTTTTCAGAATGGAGAAAAATATGGCGATCAAAACCTACCTGCAAGCGCTTAACGATGCCATGCGCCAGGAGATGGAGCGGGACGAGAACGTGTTCATCATCGGTGAAGACGTGGGCAAATTCGGCGGCTGCTTTGGCGTGACTCAGGGCCTTTTTGACAAATTCGGCGAACGCCGCGTGCGCGACACCCCCATCACGGAAAGCGCCATTGTGGGCGCTGCCGCCGGTGCCGCCGCAGCCGGTCTGCGACCTGTGGCCGAGCTGATGTTTGTGGACTTTATCGGCGTTGCCTTTGACCAGCTCTTCAACCAGGCCGCCAAGATGCACTACATGTTCGGCGGCAAGGCCAAGGTGCCCATGGTGCTGCGCATGCCCCAGGGCGCTGGCGTGGGCGCTGCGGCCCAGCACTCACAGAGCCTTGAAGCATGGTTCATGCACATTCCCGGCATCAAGGTATGCATCCCCTCCACCCCGGCAGACGCCAAGGGCCTGCTCATCAGCGCCATTCGCGACGACAACCCCGTGGTCTTTCTCGAACACAAGATCCTGTACGGCGTGGAAGGCGAAGTGGGCGACGAGGCGACCCCCATTGAGCTTGGCAAGGGCGAAATCAAACGCGAAGGCACGGACGTGACCATAGTAGCGACCTCGCTCATGGTTCACTCCGCCCTTCAGGCCGCAGAAACCCTGGCAGCTCAGGGTATCAGCGCCGAAGTGGTGGACCCCCGCTGTCTGGTGCCGCTCGACAAGGACATCATCCTTAATTCCGTCAAGAAAACCCACGCCCTTGTGGTTGCGCACGAAGCCGTCAAAACCGCCGGAGCCGGTGCGGAAATTGCCGCCATGGTGGCCGAGGAGGCTCTGGATTATCTGGACGCCCCCATTGTGCGCGTGGGCGCTCCCTACTGCCCTGTTCCCTTCAGCCCGCCGCTGGAAAAGGCCTACATTCCCGGCGCGGATCAGATCGTCGCTGCGGTCAAGTCGCTGCGGTAACACAGCCGCGTTCAAGGGGCAGGCACGGGCACAAGGCCTGCCCCGCCGCGGCGGCACAGGGTTGCAACAGACATTGCACGCAATGCAGCAGGCCATGCCTGCGCACTACATCCACCGGAGTCACCGTGAAAGCAGCCATTATCGCCAATCCGGCATCAGGCAAGGACATACGCCGCATCGTCGCGCACGGCAGCGTTTTTGACAATCAGGAGAAGGTGCGCATGGTGCGCCGCATCCTGGTTGGTCTGGCCGCCGCCGGAGTACGTGATGTTCTGTATATGCCCGAGGGCTACGGCATCGTGCCGCGCGCCCTGAGCGATCTTGAAGCTCTGGAAACGCCTGTGAACGTGGCTCCGGTGGATATTTACCTGCACAACACGCAGGAGGACACCATCAACGCCGCCGCCCTCATGCAAGAGGAAGGAGTTGCGGTCATCATCGTTATGGGGGGTGACGGCACAAGCCGCGCCGCCTGCAAGGGCGCGCGCAAAACGCCCATTCTGCCGCTCTCCACAGGCACCAACAACGTTTTTCCTGTCATGGCCGAAGCTACGGTGGCTGGCCTTGCTGCGGGCGTGCTCGCCTGCGGCGGCGTAACCATTGACGAAGGCTGCCGCGAGGCCAGCCTGCTTGAAGTGCATGTGGACGGTCAGTTCAGGGATATCGCTCTGGTGGACGTAGCGGTGTACGACGACCTTTTTCTTGGCTCCCGAGCCATCTGGGATATCACCAGAGTCAGCCAGATTGTTGTTTCCCGCTGTCGACCAGACAGCATCGGCCTCTCCACTGTAGCCGGGCAGCTCATGAGCATCTCGCCCGAAGAACCGCGCGGTCTGGCCCTTGATCTTGACCCCGATTTTGCCTGCCGCGTGCGCGCCGCCATCGGCCCTGGCCTCTTTGCCGACGTGGGCGTCTCCCGCGTGCGCCAGCTGCTACCCGGCGATGATGTGCCTGTGGCCCTCACGCCCTGCGTGCTGGCGCTGGACGGCGAACGCGAGGTGGAGGTTCGGCGCGGGCAGCGCGCGAGCATACGATTGTCAGAAGACACCATGCGCGTGGTGGATGTGGCCCGCGTCATGGAATACGCCCGGCAACGAGGGCTGTTTTTGCGCGGCGCGCAGGTCTGTTACGCCAACTAGGCCCAGACCGGCAGCAAGCCTGATCACCCCAACACCAGGAGCATGTTTATGAAACTCAAGGCCGCATTCATTTTTCTGAGTCCGCGTGGCGAAGGAAACGGCGTCAAGGCCGAGCATCGCAGCTGGACGCGCACCCCCGGCGTGGAACTGCTGACCATCGGCGTGACTTCTTACAGGGAAGCCGTTGAAGCGGCGCAGAAGGCCGTGGATGAAGACGGCTGCGTTGCCATCGAACTGTGCGGCGGCTTTGGCTACGAGGGCGCGGCAATGGTCGCACGGGCGGTCAAGGTGCCTGTGGGCGTTGTGCGCTTCGACATCCATCCCGGCCTTGGCAATGCCAGCGGCGACGGAATTTTTGTCTGATGCAACGCAGTTTGCGGCCCGCAGGGTGCTGCCATCCACGACATGCCCGCTTTGCGCCAATTTGCGCCGGGCATGCGGCAACACGGAGGATACGATCATGACTATTAACGGCAAAGTTGTTCTGGTTACCGGCTCGGCTCAGGGAATAGGACGCGGTATTGCCCTGCGTCTGGCAAAGGACGGCGCGGATATCTGCCTTGTGGACATGAACGCGGACAAACTGGCCGCCGTTGCCGATGAAGTCCGCGCCCTTGGCCGCAAAGCCACCACCTTTATTGCCGACGTAAGCGACCGCGCGCAGGTTTTTGCCGCTGTGGACCATGCGGAAAAGGAACTGGGCGGCTTTGACGTCATGATCAACAACGCGGGCATTGCTCAGGTCAAGGCCATGCTGGACATCACACCCGAGGAGCTTGAACGCATCTTCAGAATCAACGTCAATGGCGTGCTCTGGGGTATTCAGGCAGCGGCCACAAAATTCATGGCCCGCAAGCAGAAGGGCAAGATCATCAGCGCTTCTTCCATTGCCGGGCATGACGGTTTTGCCCTTATCGGCGCATACAGCGCCACCAAGTTCGCCGTGCGCGGCCTTACCCAGGCAGCGGCGCGGGAGCTTGCCTCAAGCGGCATCACCGTAAACGCCTACTGCCCCGGCGTGGTCGGAACAGACATGTGGGTGGCCATTGACGAGGGCTTTTCAAAAATCACAGGCGCCCCCAAGGGCGAAACCTACAAGAAATACTGCGAAGGCATAGCCCTTGGTCGCCCTGAAACACCGGAAGACGTGGCCGCCTTTGTTTCCTATCTGGCAGGGCCGGATTCCGACTACATGACCGGACAGGCCGTGCTTATTGACGGCGGCATGGTTTACCGCTGACGGCATCGGCCCGGCTGACGGCACAAAGGCAGCCTTCCGCCCCAACACACAACATCGCAGGAGAACAGCAGTGAGCATAGAACTTGCCATGCCGAAACTTGGTCTGACCATGAAGACCGGCAAGGTTTCCAAATGGTTTGTGGCCGAAGGCGCCGCAGTCAAGCAGGGCGATGATCTGTTTGA
>NZ_DASQOG010000108.1:0-17085 GCF_035644575.1 Desulfovibrio sp.
GTCTGCCTTGAGGCCGCTGGCCCGCGCAAAAAACTCTACTTCGACACCACCCGCGCCAAGTGCGCCATCGTGACCTGCGGCGGGCTTTGCCCCGGCATCAACGATGTCATCCGCGCCATTGTGATGGAGGCCTTCCACGCCTACAACGTGCCCTCCATTCTGGGCATCGCCTACGGGCTTGAGGGTTTTATTCCCAAGTACGGTCATGCCCCCTTTGAGCTTACGCCTTCAAGCGTGGCGGACATTCACCGTTTTGGCGGCACCATGCTTGGTTCCTCACGCGGGCCGCAGTCTGCCGAGGAAATTGTGGATACCCTTGAACGCAGCAACGTCAACGCTCTCTTTGTCATTGGCGGCGACGGCACCATGAAGGCCGCCCTTGCCATCAGCAGCGAGGTGCAGGCGCGCGGGCTCAAGATATCCGTCATCGGCATTCCCAAAACCATTGATAACGACATCAACTTCATTCCCCAGTCGTTCGGCTTTGAAACTGCAGCCTTCAAGGCCACGGAGGCCATTGAATGCGCCCATACCGAGGCCTGCGGCGTGCCCAACGGCATTGGGCTGGTCAAGCTGATGGGGCGCGAATCCGGCTTTATCGCCGCGCGCGCTGCTCTGGCCCTCAAAGAAGTGAACTTTGTGCTGATTCCGGAAGCTCCCTTTGCCCTTGAGGGCGAGGGCGGGCTTCTGCCTGCGCTGGAAGAACGCCTGCGCTCGCGCGGGCATGCCGTTATTGTGGCAGCCGAGGGCGCTGGTCAGCACCTTATGGAAAACCACGCCGCCAAGGATGTGTCGGGCAACCCCGTGCTTGGCGATGTGGCCGACCTTCTGCGCAAGAATATCAGTTCCTATCTTGGCGCGCGCGGCATTGAGCATTCGCTGAAATACATTGACCCGAGCTATATCATCCGCTCCATCCCGGCCAACGCCAATGACAAGGTTTATTGCGGATTTTTGGGCCAGTACGCCGTGCATGCCGCCATGGCCGGGCGCACAGACATGGTGGTGGGCAAGATTCAGGACCGTTACGTCCATCTGCCGCTGGAGCTTGTGACCCGCAAGCGCCGCAAGCTCAACATCTATTCAGACCTGTGGCGGGCTGTGCTTGAATCCACCGGTCAGGGCATGCTGCACGGCATGCTGCCCCCGGCGTAACCGGCAGCATGAAGCATCTCAGACAGGTCAAGGCCTCTGCCGGCTCCGGCAAGACCTATGAATTGACGCATTGTTTTTTGCAAAGGCTGGTGCAGAGCGGGCCGCCCGCGAGCGCGTCCGCTTCCTCGGCCTGCGTGCTTTTGCCGGGCGGCCGCTGCGGCTGGGGCGATATCCTCGCCATCACCTTTACCAATGCCGCTGCAACCGAAATGCGCGACCGCGTCATCCGGCAACTCAAGAGCGCGGCCCTCGGGCAGCCCCTGGGCGGGCTTGCGCTTTCGCCCGAGCAGGCCTCCCGCTGGGTGGATGTGATCATGCGCGATATGGGCGCGCTGAACATCCGCACCATTGACAGCCTGCTGCACCTCATTGTGCGCGCGGCAGCGCTGGAACTTGATCTGCATCCGGATTTTCAGCCTGTCTTTGCCACCGAAGAAGTGCTCACCCCCTACCTTGATGTACTGCTTGAACGCGCATGGCAGGGCGATGAAACCATGCGATCCCTGCTGCGCGAGGTTTACCGGGCCATGGCCTGGCGGGAGAACAGCACGGGCTTTCTTGCGGGCGAAAAACTGCTCAACCAGTTGCGCGGCCTGCTGGATGACGTGCTGCTCGGGCGCTTTGAGGATATTTCGCCCACAGAAACCCTGCACAAGCGGCTGAGCGAAGTGGAAAGCATGGCCGTTACCCATGCCAATATCTTTCTGGCTGCTGCGGCTGGGAGCGGACTCAATTTTAGCAAAAACGCCCTCGCGGCTGTGGAGGCCATTGCCGCCGGGCAGTGCAAGACTTCGGCATACCTGAGCAAGGCCAGCGCCTCTGACCTGTTTTTGAAAAAGCCCGTTGTCAGCGACGAAGTGCAAAAAGCCTACGAGGCCTTTGCCCGCGCCGCCGGGGTTCTGGTAGATACCGCTCCCCTGCTGCGTCAGGCTGTGGGGCTTGCCCCCGTGCTCCTGCTGGCGCGCACCCTTGTGCAGGCCTTTGTGCAAAACCAGCGGCAGGAAGGCAGCCTGCCTGGCCTGCTGATTCCGCACATGGCGCGGCAGGTGCTTGAAAGCGACAACGGCGTGCCCGAGGCCCTGTGCCGCATGGGCTCGCGCCTCACGCACTTTCTGGTGGATGAATTTCAGGATACCAGCCGCGAGCAGTGGTACGCCCTGCGCCCCCTTGTGGAAGAAGCGCTCTCGCGCGGCGGCTCCCTCACCTGGGTGGGGGACGTCAAGCAGTCCATTTACGGCTGGCGTGGGGGCGAGCCGGAGCTTTTTGACGGCGTGTTTGACGATGCGGGACTCACAGCCCTCGCACCCGACGGCCAGCGCGACAATCTGCCCTATAACTGGCGCAGCCGTCGCGAAATCGTGCAGCACAACAATGGAATTTTCGGCCCGCTTGCGCAGACGGACATGGCCGCAAAGGTCATGGCCGCCCTTTTACCCACGGGCACCCCGCCGGAAATCTGCGGGCAGGCCGCTCAGGGACTTGTGCGCGCCTTTGCGGGCACTGAGCAGCAATGCCCAGAAAATGCCCGTGAGGGCGGCCTTGTGCGCGTGGAAACCATTCTTTCCGTGGATGCCGAGGCTCTGGGCGAAGATGTGCTTGAACGCCTCTGCACCCTGCTGCATGAGGATATTGAGCCGCACCATCCATGGGCCGACGTGCTCATTCTGGTGCGCAGCAACGGCAAGGCCACCCTTGTGGCAGACAGGCTGATTCGCGAAAATATCCCCGTGATTACAGAAAACAGCCTGCGGCTTGCCGCGCATCCGCTGGTGGTGCAGGCTGTGGCCCTGCTCTCCTTTCTTGATAATCCTGAGGACGACATAGCCTTTATGAGCCTTGTGTGCGGCAGCATATTCAGGGAGCATCCAGAAGCTGCGGCCCTTGCGCACGAAGACATTGCGGGCTGGTGCGCGGCATCCAGAGGCGGGCCGCTGTTCCAGCGGTTCAAAAAGCGCTGGCCAGAAATCTGGCAGCGGCTGCTTGCCCCGTTCCACAGTCAGTCAGGCCTCATGACGCCCTATGACATGACGCTTGAATGGTTTGCCCGGCTGGATGTGGAGCGGCGCTACCCCGAGGCGGAGACCTTTTTGCGGCGCTTCATGGAAGTGCTGCACAGCGCGGAAGAAAAGGGCCTTGCCACCCTGCCCACATTTCTGGAGCACTGGCGCGCCAAGAGCGGCGAAGAAAAGGTGCCCATGCCCGAAAACATGGATGCCGTGCGCGTCATGACCATCCACAAATCCAAGGGCCTGGAAGCCCCGGTGGTCATTGTGCCCTGGACAGACCTGCGCGCCCGCATGGGTAACGAAACCGTGATGGTCGAGCGCGAGGGCCTGCGCCTTGCCGTGGGCAACAGAAAGCATCTGGGCGCGCCCTATCATCTGGAGCTTGCCCGCCAGTGCCGCGAAAACGTCCATCTGCTCTACGTGGCCTTTACCCGTGCGCGCGATGCGCTCTATGTGCTGCGCACCAGCACTGTGGGCGGGCGCGGCTCCACCAGTGATGTGCTGAACATGCTCATGGAAGAGGCCGGTTTCACAGCCCCCTACACCGTGGGTGAGGAGCCAGCCGCGCACGATGCCGCCCCGGCTGCAACTGCCGCGAGGGCTTCTGCAGCACCCTGGGGCAGCAAGCCGGAGGTTGCGGATAGCCCGGAAGGCGAGGAAGCCACCGCTTCCGTGGATACCGCTCAGGGCAATGCAATGGCCCCGGATGTTGCGGATTCCACTGGCTTTGCCGACCCCGCATGGCGGCCCATGCAATGGCTGCCGCGCCTCAAGATTTTTCGTAATCCTCTGGCAGGATTCAGTTTTCGCGCAGAAGACAGGGGCAGTTTTCTGCATCTGTGCCTTGAGCATCTGCACATAACGGGCAATCCCCAGGCGGACGCGCAGGCGGCGCTGAACTTCGGCCTTGGGCATTTTTCGCTGCCTGTGCCGGAAGAGGCAGCGCTGCGGGAAAATGCCGCTGCTGCGCTGCAATGGTTTGCCGCGCAACCGCAGGCTGCCCGCTGGCTGCAAACGGGCTGGCCCGAGCATTCGCTCATGGACGCCGAGGGGCGCTTGCTGCGCATGGATTTGCTGGTGCATGAGCCGTGGGGGCCTCTGGTGCTTGATTATAAAAGCGGGCAGCCCGAAGCCGATCATGTGGCGCAGCTACAGACCTACCTTGCCTGCCTGGAAGCCGGGAACGACTGCGCCCCCGGCAGTGCGCGCGGCCTGCTGGTCTACCTTGATTTACGGCGGTTTCAGCTTGTGGAAGCGCACGGCGTTTCGGCTCTTGCCGAGCGTTGCAGCGATCTTTTGCCCGCCACGGAGGCTCAGGCATGAGCGTATCGCCGATTCTTGTTTTTCCCTGGCAGCGACCCTTCCTGCCCGACCTCAAAGCCTTTCTGACCAGCATCGGCAAGGGGCGGGCGGGTGCAACCCTGCTGATCGTGCCCCACAACCGGCCCTGGCGGTACCTCACCAAACTCTATGCGGAAGAAGGCTATCAGGGCTTGCTGCCCAAGGTCATGACCCTGGCGGATGTTATCTCGGCCTGGCGCTCGCAAACCAGCGCAGATCCTCTGCACACTGCCAACGTGCTGGACAGGGTCGCCCTGCTGCACGAGTGCGTTATGGGCCTCGCGCAGGATGACGAGGGGCTTGCCGCGCGTTTTGCCCGCATGGACATGGCGCACTTTCTGCCATGGGGTTTGCGGCTCTCAAACCTGCTGGAAGAAATGCTGGGCCAGCGCGTGGCTGCTGTGGATCTCAGCCATGTGGAGCAGGAGGTTTCCGGCCCTGCGGCTGCCCTGTTGGGCGCTCTGGGGCGCATCGGCAAGGCCTATGTTACCGCGCTGGAGGCACGCCGCTGGACCACACCGGGATTGGACGCCTTTACCGTCAGCGAAGACGGACTTGCCCTGCCCCGCTTTTTTACGCCCGCAGATGACCGCCCGGTTGTGATGGCCGGATTTTCGCTGCTCACCGGCAGTGAGGAAGCCCTGCTGCACAGGCTGTGGCAGGCGGGCGGGCAGATATGCCTGCATGCAGATCCGGCGCTGGCTCTGGGCGTCGCACCGCACTGGGCATGTGACGCGCAGGCCGCGTGGCTGCGCCGCTGGAAGGCCACGGTGCGCCTTGCCGTGGAGCCCACGGACGCCGAGGCCGCGCACAAGCCGCGCATATCCTTTTTTGCCGGGTATGACTGCCATTCACAGCTTAAAGCTTTGCATGAAGAACTGACGGCACCGGGCAGCAGTAACGGCGGCAGCAATGATTTATCCGCTCCGGATGGGCTTTCCACGGCGGTAGTGCTCACAGACAGCGCCCTGCTCATGCCCGTGCTGCACCATCTGCCCAACAAGGACGTCAACGTTTCCATGGGCTATCCGCTGGAGCGCTCGCCCCTTAACCGTCTGCTCGAGGCCCTGCTGCAATTGCAGGAAAACAGAACGGAAGATGGCCGTTATTACTGGCGCAACCTGCTCCAGTGCCTGCGGCACCCCTATCTGAATTTGCTGCGCGTGGATGACGGCAACGCAACGCCCCTTTATTTGCGCGAGGTCTTGCGCCGCATTGAGGGCATGATTCGCGGCGGGGCGCGGTTTGTGGATATGGACGAGGTTGCGCGGGAGTGCGCCCCGGGCATGCATCCTGAGCTTTTTGAGCTTTTTGAAGCCACGCTCAATGCGCTGGTGCGCCAGCCGGGGCAGGTGGACACCACCGAGGGCATGGCCCTGTGCCTGCAAAACATCTGCGATTTTCTGCTGCGCAACGGCGGCGACATGTGGCGGCATTTTCCGCTGGATGCGGAGGCCATGTACCGCCTTGCCCGCCATGCGGCCCCTGTGTTGCGGCAAAACTGCCTCGCGCAGACGCCCTTTCCCACCAGCGTGTTGCACGGTATAGTGCGCGAGGTGCTGCAACAGGAGCGTGTGCCTTTTGAGGCGGAGCCGCTCACTGGCTTGCAAGTGCTGGGCATGCTTGAAACGCGCCTGCTGCACTTTGACAGGGTGCTTATTGTGGACGCCACGGACGACAAGCTGCCAGGCAACCCTGCGCAGGATCCACTGTTGCCCGATTCTCTGCGGCAGGTGCTTGGCCTGCCGGATGCCCGCAGGCGTGAGCGCGCCACTGCCCACACGCTGTACCGGCTCTGCGCCGGAGCGCAGGAGGTACACTTTTTCTGGCAGGAGGGCATCAGCCGCTCTGCGCTCTTTGACGGCAAAAAAAGCCGTAGCCGCTTTGTGGAGCAACTGCTGTGGGAAGAAGAACAGCGCCGTGGCGAGCTGCTTGTGCCCGGTCAGGGGCCGCTTGCCATAGCCCGTTGCGTGGTGCGCAGCACCCCTGCCGCGCCCAAAAGCCTGCCCCGCACAGAGGCCCTGCACGAGGCCATGCTGGCCCTGCTGCAAAAACCACTTTCCCCCACCCGGTTGGATGTTTACCAGCAGTGCCCGCTCCGTTTTGCCTGGCAATACCTCTGCAAGCTGCAACCGCCGCAGGAAGTCAACGAAGGGGACGACCCCGCAGCAGTGGGCACCTGCATTCATGATACGCTGCATGCACTGTATGAACCGTATCTCAATAAAGAGGTGCGACGGGGCGACATAAGCCGCGAGACCATGCTGGCGCGTTTTCATGAGGAGCTTGAAAAGGCCGACCTGCGCCGCCTGCTGCCGCCGGACAGCTGCCTCATGCTGGAAGAAGCCGCCCCAGTGCGTTTGCAGCGTTTTCTGGATAACCAGCCAGACAGCACAATCATTGTGGCCCTGGAGGAAGAACTCAAGGCCACGCTGTCGCTGGCTGGCGGCGAATATTCCTTTACAGGCATAATGGATCGCATTGACCGGCGCGATGACCTGCTGCACATCCTTGACTACAAGACAGGCAGCCTTAAATTACATGATGGAAGCTTGTGGGGCGACATTCTTTATTTCAGGCGTATTGAGAGCCTTTTTGCTGCACTGCGCCAAACGCAAACGAGCGGAGGGTACAAGCCGGACGAACAGATGCTTGAAGACATGGAGACCCTGTTTGACGAGCTGCGGCCCCGGCTGCCCAGCCTGCAACTGCCCTGCTATGTGAGCATGGCCGTGGGCAGCGGGCTTGGCCCGGTTGGAGATGCCGCACTGGTAGAGTTGCGCAATGCTGGCAGAGAGTACCCGCTTTTTGGCGGGCTTGTGGATGAAGACCTGGCGGATGCCATTGGGTACTGCCATGCGGCGCTTTCTCTTGTACTGCTGCACATGCGCCATGCACCGGCCTTTACGGCATGCCCGGATCGGCATTGCGACTGGTGCCCCTATGCTTCGCTGTGTGCGGAATAACGGCTCGGAATACATATATTAAAGATGCTTGTTGCGTCTTGTGAAATTACCAGCTATGCTTCCCGGCAAACATAGGTATGTCGTTTGAAATCGAAACGATGCAAATCGACATGCTGCTTACGGACAGGACGGAGGTCTTGCAATGTCTTTCCCCGCACTCAAGATAGGTGATCTCACGGCTAAAATCCCTGTAGTTCAGGGCGGCATGGGCGTGGGCATTTCGCTTTCCGGGCTGGCGTCGGCTGTTGCCAATCAGGGTGGTATCGGCGTCATTGCCGGGGCCATGATCGGCATGAAAGAACCCGATGTGGCCAAGGATCCCCTTACTGCTAATCTGCGCGCCCTGCGCAATGAAATATTGAAAGCACGCGAACTCAGCAACGGCATCATCGGCGTCAACCTGATGGTGGCCCTTACCACGTTCAGCCAGATGGTGCGTACCGCCGTTGAAAACAAGGTGGACATCATCTTTTCCGGCGCTGGCCTTCCCCTCGACATGCCGCATCACCTCTTGCAGGTGTGCGAGGAAAAGAAGGAAGAATTCAAAACCAAACTGGTTCCCATTGTTTCCTCGGCCCGAGCGGCCACGGTAATCGCCAAAAAGTGGGCTTCGCGCTTTGGTTATACGCCTGACGCCTTTGTGGTTGAAGGCCCCAAGGCTGGCGGGCACCTCGGTTTCAAGGCTGAAGAATTGCAGGACCCCGGTCACTCGCTTGAAGTCCTGGTGCCTCAGGTGGTGGATGCCGCCAAGGCCATGGAAGACAAGTGCGGCCGCGCCGTGCCTGTTATTGCCGCTGGCGGCGTGTACTCCGGCGCGGACATAATGAAGTTCCTCGAGCTTGGCGCTTCCGGCGTGCAGATGGGTACCCGCTTTGTGGCCACCCACGAATGCGATGCCGATGACCGCTTCAAGCAGAGCTACCTTTCTGCGCGCGACGAAGACATCACCATTATCAAAAGCCCGGTAGGCATGCCTGGCCGCGCTCTTGGCAATGAATTCATCACGGCCTCGCGCGAGGGCAAGAAAAAGCCTTTCAAGTGCGTGTTCCACTGCGTACACACCTGCGAACAGGAAAAAACGCCCTACTGCATCGCCCAGGCGCTCATCAACGCCATGAAGGGCAATCTTGAACGCGGCTTTGCCTTTTGCGGCGCCAATGTGGCCCGTGTGAACAAGATCATCTCGGTGCATGAACTCATGGACAGCCTGCAAAAAGAATTTGACGACGCCATGAGCACCCTGAGCAAGAGCGTACAGAACATGCAGAGCAAGCTCAACTTCAGCATCAAGAGCTAAACGCTCTACCCTGCCTGAACATGCAAAGCCGGGTCTGGATTTCCAGGCCCGGCTTTTTCGTGCGCAATAGCAAAATATTGTGTTGATGCAGTGTGTATTATTTGCCGCAAGGGCATCATCTTAAATTAATAGTGTCTGATTGCGCTGGGCGCTCTCCGCTTGCATCAAGTGGGCGCAGTCTGGGCACCTGCGCTGTAATTCAGCAGCATTGGCGACAATGTTGATGGAGGTGCGCCCTGTATAACAGGCAGCCAGAGAAGCACATTCACACGCATCAATGGATGAGGTGTGTTTGAATCCGCGCCGGGCCATCTCTGTTACAAGTTCCTCATGCCGCGTAAAAAGCTGCTGCGGATCAACCAATCCGCCGGAAAGAAAGCCCTCTATACTCTTGCCGCGCCGCATGCTGCCAAGGAGCATATGCAGTTCCACATGTTCGCCCAGCAAATGTTTGCGGCACATGCCTTCAGGGGGCAACATCCACATGCGCATACGAGCCTCCTACAGACAGAAAAGGTTTTTCGCAGCTAGAATGTCGTATACGAAAAGGCCCGAATCCTGAGATCCGGGCCTTGATGTATCAGTCGGCAGTAACCGGCTTGCGCTAGTCGTTGACGGTGCGGGAGTATTCCAGAGCCTTGGCCTGCTCCTCGAAGTTCTGGAAGCCGGAGTGATGCAGGGCATCCTCAACCGTTTCGTCCCAGTTCCAGGTGGCGTAAATCACAGGCTTGTGGAAGGTGGAACGGAAGCTCTGCAATTCAGCGCGGTAGAAGGCTTCCTTGGGCGTGTCGAGGTGTTCGCGGAACTGTTCGTGCCGACGCTGCAATTCGCCCTCGTACCATTCCTGAATATCCTGCGGCTCCTTGTACTTCTTGAGGATGTGACCGTAACCGGTCTTTTCCATCAGGTCGGCAAGGCGCTTGTGGTGCTGCGCGGCAAGCCATTTGCCAAGGTCGGCGGCAGAAAGGTTTTCCCCTTCCACAGAGGCGATATCAAACACGGTCTGGTAGTAGGTATCGGGCACCACAGAGGCAGAGGTGATGCCTGCGATGGCAACCAGGCCGCGCAGGATGATGCTGTTGGACACGCCCTGACCGCAGAAGCCCACCTTCTTGGCATACTTTTGGCCGGTGAAGATGCTGACAAGGATGGCCCAGACAACCGCCGGATCTTCCTCGTCATAGATGTGGGACAAACGCGAGTTGTCGCGGTCTGTCGCCAGCACCATCTGGGTCATGTCGTTGGAGCCGATGGAGAAACCGTCGAACTCCGTGATGAACTGCTTGGCCAGAATGGCGTTGGAAGGCAGCTCGGACATGAGTATGATCTTCAGGCCGTCCTGACCGCTCTTGAGCTTGTGCACCTGCTCAAGGTAGCTGCGCATGGAGCGGGCTTCTTCCAGGGTACGCACAAAGGGCAGCATCATGCGCAGGTTGGAGCCGCCGTATACGCCGCGCGCCAGCTTGAAGGCTTCAACTTCCCAGTCATGGATATTGCGCGAAACGCCGCGATAGCCAAGCATGGGGTTGTCTTCGGTATGTTCAAAGAGGCTGCCGCCAAGCAGATTGCGGTATTCGTTGCTCTTGAAGTCTGTGGTGCGGTACGTGATGGGCTTGCCGTAGAAGGCCATGGCAAAGAGGGCCAGGTTCTGGGCCAGGGTCTGAACGTAGTGCTCCTTGCCGGTACGGAAGCCGCGGGACTTGATAATACCGCGAATTTTGTCCGTCAGGTTGCGCAGGTCGTCCATTTCCTTTTTCAGGCCGGAACGCAGGCTCACTTCTTCACGCAGATGGTTGATGTTGTCCATCAACTTGGTGACTGCGGGCAGATCCTTGATGCGGCGCACATGTTCTTCAACTGTGGCTTCGATTTCGGCAACGCGCTTGGCGGATTCGGGGTCAGCCGGATTCAGCAGGGCCAGAGCGTCATCGTAACCCATGATGATGCGCACATGGTCGGCCAGATCATTGGAGGTCTTGAGAACTTCAATACGGCGCGAGGCCATTTCGAGGTGCTGGTCAACCTTGTGATCCAGTTCGCGCATTTTGCGGTGCTGCATCAGCACTTCTTCCGCATTCAGGCTCTTGCTCGCTTCGGCAAAGGCTTCAACCTCTGCGGAAAGGCCGGTCACTTCGCCCACGTATTCGCGCAGGTTGAAGTTGAACACGATCAGCCCGGCTGCCATCTGTTCGCGCAGCACCTTGGAAAGGCGGTTTTCAAGCTCTTTCAGCTTGCTGTGCACCACATTTTCAAGCTCGCCGCTGTCAAAGGCTTCCAGTGCCTGCGGATGGATGCTGATGTTGCCAAGCATGAATTCCGCGCGCAGCAGGCCCACTTCAAACTGGGGGAAGTTGCGCAGACGGGAGAGGAACAGCGCCTGCCCCACGTCGGCCAGCACAAGGCCGACCTTGGTCTTGGTAAGGGGCAGCTTGGAGAGATCCATTTCGCCGCCCACAAGGTGCAGGGGCAAAAGGCCGCGGTAAACCTTGCCGCGCGTACCGTCAACGGTCACTTCCGCGCCGTCGAGCGCACGCAGGATGTCGAGGCGCTGAATGCCGATAACAGCGGCAATGCCAAGCTCGCGCGAGGTAATGGCCGCGTGGCTCGTGTCGCCACCCACATCTGCCATGATGGCAGAGGCCACACGCATGCCCGGCACCATGTCCGGGTCGGTGCGTTCGGCGGCAAGCACATCGCCCTTGGCGATCTTGTTCAGTTCAAGGGCGGAGCGCAAAAAGCGCACCGTGCCCTGACCCGCACCGCGTGAAGCGCCGTTGCCTTCCACCAGCACTTCGGCTTCGGCGGCTGCTTTGGCGTCCACCTCGCGGCGGCGCATGAAGATGGTATGGGGATGCAACTCAAGGTCGTCGTTCCAGCGGGTTTCGGGCCGCGCCTGGACGAACCAGAGCTTGTCGTTGGCGTCAATGCAGAATTCCGTGTCCATGATGATGCCGCCGTAAGCCTTGCTGACGGCGCGCACGCCCTGGGCAACGCGTTCGGCCTGGCTGAGCGAAAGCGCCCAGCGCAGAGCTTCAAGCTCGGACACTTCGACTTCACGGGTGCCGCCGCGTTCGTCATAGACGATCTTCATGTCCTTGCAGCCCATCTGACGGATCACTACTTCGCCGCCGTCATCGCGCTGGAAGACATAAAGCTTGTCAGGCGTCACCTTGCCGCCCACCACTGCCTCGCCGAGGCCGTAGCTGGCGTCGATGCTGACCAGTTCGCGGCGGTCTGTGCCGCGGCAGCCCGTGGCGGTATCGGCAGAAAAGGCCGTACCGGAAATCACGGGATTGATCATCTGCATCATGCAGACAGAAAGCGAGGTGTGCTCAATGGCCCACTCAAGCTTGGCGTTTTCAGCAATGCTCTCGTCGCCGGTTTCTTCGGCCTTGGCCAGAGCATCAAGAATGGCCTCGCGGCGGTAGGTCATGGAGCGCAGATTGTAGGCAGAGGAGCAGTCCCAATGGTAGGCTTCCACTACTTTGTCTTCCCCCACCATGTTCAGGTAGGTATCCTGCAGACCGGCAAAGGCCTTCTTGCGCGAGTCTTCGCCCGCAGCGGAAGAACGCACGGCCACGGGGGTCATGTCGTCTTCGTTTTCGCGGCAGATGTCGCGGTATGCGCCGCGCACGGCTTCCGCAACGTCGTGCGGCACTTCAACAGACAAAATGGCCGCCTGCACCATGACCGAGCGCTTGCGCAACTGGTCGATGCCCTCGGGGGAGGTGGCGAACCCTTCGACTATATTATTGATAAAGGTGCGCAGCTTGGTATTGGTCTGCTCGCCTTCCGCCAGCGCGGCCTGATGAATCTGCTTGCCGAGCTGACGCACGAACTTCTGCAAGAAGTCCGGATCCTGGTTGATTTCGGGGTCGTTCCAGTCAATGCGCCCGTATTCACGGTCCACCACGCTGCGTACCACACGCCCATTAACCTTTGTTTCATCAAGCAGATGATGAAAGGCAATGGATGAGATGGCGCGAAAATGGGGCGCCTGAATGCCCTGAATCTGACTGATCAGGGCAGTGTTGTAGTTCTTACCACCAACAAGCAACTCCGCTTCGGGACCAATCTGCACAATTTCGGCGCCATCAAGCACCAGTTTTTTCTGAACTGCCTCGGGCGCGGCGCCCTTGGGTTTGTTCTGCGCAGGTTTGGCGGCGGGAATCTTAGCCATGTCTTCCTCCGGTTTGGGAAACAGAAGCTTTACAACCTTGGAAATTGTATATCGCCATTAAGGAACTGTCCACAAATTCCAGTAGTGAGCGTAGTAATTAACTTACGCGCACACCGCAATAGGGGCAGAATGCGATGTTATCCATAGGAATGGGCTGGCCGCAGGCCTCATTGCCGCAGATGCGCGGCACAGGCCCCAGCTCCACAATAAGCTCACCTTCTCTGACCGAAACCATTTGCTTGTTTTCTTTGAAGTCGGCGGTTTTGAGCACACGCTTCACCATGCCGTCAATGGGGGCCAGAACGGCCTTTTCCTGCTTCATGATGGAGACGTTAAAGAGCTCTTCGCCTGCTTTGACCACATCACCGGGATGCACATACATGACCCACAAATCGCCGTTGCTCGGCGCGGCCACGTGATACTTGTTGGCCGTATCGGCCATGAGCGTGCTCTTTGCGCCGTTGCCCGAAGGCTGCCGAACCTGAACTTCGCAGCTCATGAATTCGGAGTCGAGCACATAACGGCAGATGGAGATGCCCGCATCGTTGGGGGTGGAGATGCTGAGCAGCAAGAGGTGGTGGGGCTTGCCGCTGCTGTCGTTGAAGTACAGATCCTGACCGACTTTCAGGCCCTCGAACCACACATGCAAGGGCAGGTTGTTGGGGTCGCCGAACTTGGACTTGAACTGGATGGTCTTGAGCGCGTCCGCCGGATGGTTAAGGTACAGCACGAACTCTTCATCATTGGGCTTGCGCTTCAGGATTTCGGCGCAGGCCTTTTCTTCGGCTGCAAGGTTCACTTCTGCCAGCGATTCAAGGGGCGAAGTCTCTGTGCGGGCCGCCATGGCGCTCTTCCAGTCAGAGCCAAAGGCGCTCTGATAGACCCAGTCAGCCGGGAAGCCGAGCGGCAGTTTGCCGAACTTGCCCTGAAGCAGGTTGCGGAAGGCGTCGTTGCAGTCCTGATAGATGTTCAGGCGCGCGCGGCGCATTTCGTCCGTAAGTTCTTTTTCAGGGGTGCGGGTGACCTGACCCAGCACTTCCAGCAGGAAGCGCACTTCGTCTTCGCCGCCCCGCTTCCATGCGCCTGTAACGGCCAGAAACGCCGTGTTCCAGGTGATCTGCGAGCCGGGCGTAACATCATGATAGCGCACGATCTGACGGGTACCTTCAAGGAACTTGAGCATGTAGGGCAGCAGGTGAATGTACCCCTGCTTCATGGCGCCTTCCTGCGAGGAGGAAGTGGCCCCGCCGGGCATGCCATGGCGCGTTACGTCATAGTCAATGCCCTGGAAGTACGGCGCGCAGTAGCGGTCGTAATAGGGCATGATCTGCTTGCAGACGAAGTTGGCGTCGCGGATGGCGTTTTTATCAAGGTTGCACTTGAGGCCCAGTTCATCCTCAATATAGGCCATTGTGGCGAGCACGTCGCCCTGACCATAAGAACGCACCGAAGAGCCGAGGCCCACGTCGATGATGTGCGCGCCGGCCTTGGCAGCCGCACCGCACGAGGGCACGAACAGGCCGTCGGTATAGTGCCTGTGGTAGTGCAGCACAAGTTCTGGCCAGGCTTTGCGCAGGGCTTTGACCAGCTCGTCCATGAAGCGCGGCGGGCAAACGCCGGCCATGTCCTTGAGGCCCAGGATGATGTGGCGCGAGGCTTCCTTGGGGCTTGCGCCCATGATGTCGCCCACCATGCGCAGCATGGCTTCGGTAACGCCCAGGTAGTGCTTGACGTCAAAACCCTTGGCCCACGACATGGAAATGGCGGGCTGGAAGATAATGTCCTTGCGGTTCATGACCACTTCGGCAATGGGGCGCATGTTTTCCACATGGTTCAAAAAGTCGAAGCAACGCACGACCTGATAGTGGTCGCAAATCATTTCGCCCGTTTTGAGCATGAGGTTGCGCGGCTGCGGCGTATACCCAAGCACGTTAGTGGAGCGCACCAGCAGCTGCTTGAGGGTTTTGGGCGCAAAGCGGTTCCATTCCTTGGCTTCGGTGAAGGGGTAGGTCATGTTGGCCAGCATGGCCACATGGAAGTGCGCCCCGCCGCCGTTTTCGAGCGAGAAAAAGCCCGCATTGTCAAGGTAGGGGCCCATGAGCCTGTCTTCGGCAAGGCGCAGGCGGTTGCCGGAGTTGGACTGCGTGAGGTCGCGGGTTGTGGTGTCGGTAAAATGCACCAGCCCGGAATCACGGATATAGTCCAGCGTGGCCATGCGGTCGCCCTGCGGATAGGGCGAAGGCTGACGGCGCGCAGCCGTGCTTATGGGCGGCAGCACAGGCTCAAAGGGTCCAAGACAGGGTGTGGAGCTTGAACGGTATTCGCCAAGCTGCACGTAGGGGTTGAAGCCCTTGGCCGAAATTTCGGCCACCAGCTTGGCAAGACGCTCGCCTTCGGGCGCAAGGTCGGTGTAGACCATGAGCTCGGGATGCGTAGCGATGAAGTTGGTATTGATGCCGCCCTGCTTGAACAGGGGGTGCTTGATGACCTGACGGAAGAAAGGAATGGTGGTCTTGATGCCGCCGATCACATATTCGCTCAGGGCGCGTTCCGTGATGCCAAGCACCTTTTCCCAGTCAGTGGCGTAAGATATGAGCAAAGCGCCCGCTGAGTCGTAGTTGGCGGGGAACTCATAGCCAGCGCTGATATTGGAATCAAGGCGCACGCCGGGGCCGCCGGGCGACACGTAGCGCGAAATGAGGCCTGAATTGGGGGCGAAGTTGTCCTGCGGGTTTTCGCAGTTGATGCGCACCTGCATGGCCCAGTACGAAGGACGCTGGCTTTCTTCGCGATAGCGCAGTTCCGCGCCAAAGGCCACGGCGATCTGCTCTTCCACAAGGTCAATGCCATAGCGGCATTCGGTGATGCCGTGCTCAACCTGCAAACGGGTGTTAACTTCAATAAGGTACGGCGTACCGTCAGGCGTAACGAGGAATTCGACCGTGGCAAGCGAATGGTAGCCCACGGCGCGCACCAGGCGACGGGAATAATCCTTGAGCCTGTCGCGCAGGGCCTTGGTCATACCCGGCCAGGGCGAAGGCGTGATTTCAATGAGCTTTTGGTGGTTGCGCTGCACGGTGCAATCGCGTTCGTCAAAGGCGAACACGTTGCCGTACATGTCGGCAATGACCTGAATCTCAATGTGGCGCACATCGGCAAGGAACTTTTCCACAAACAGGCGCGGATTGCCAAACGAAGCCTGAGCCATGGTGGAAGCCTTGAAAAAGGCATCTTCCAGGTCAGCCTCGTTATGGATGGCAAAAATACCGCGACCACCACCGCCCCCTTCTGCCTTGAGCATGATGGGCAGCCCGATCTCGTTGATAAGCTGGCGGGCGGTAGGAATATCCACGGCTCCTTCAGAGCCGGGCACAACAGGAATGCCCAATTTGCGAGCCACTTCTCGAGCCTGAACCTTGTTGCCCAGCAGGTTCATGGCCTCGGCTGTCGCGCCGATAAAGGTGATGCCCGCCTCTTTGCAGCGCTGCGGAAAGCGCGTGTCCTCGGAAGCAAATCCCCAGCCGGGGTGAATGCCGACTACGCCACGTTGTTTGGCTTTGTCGATAATGCGGTCAATATCCAGATACGCGCGGGGGTCTGTCCCGAGCAGCATCAGTTCCTGCGCCGTTGAGGCCGCAGGGGCCGTTTTGTCCACATCAGTCGCAGTCATTGCCGCTACCGCGTCAAAACGTTCGCGGATGGAACGACAAATGCGACGGGCCGGAATACCGCGGTTAGCTACCAGTATTACCTTGCCCTTCAAAAAATCCTGAACTTCCGAGAATGTCTTGTTGGCCATGCCTTTCAGCCCTTTTCTACCGGCGCATTTCTGCCCACGCACCGGCGTTAGACGGCGAAAACACGCTTAGTGCTTCGCATTGGGCGGCGATGCCCCCAGGCCCAACCATGCCGGAATGACCATAATCCCGCGTCATTCCCGCGCAGGGCTCAGCCGGAGACTACCGCAAATGAATTCCTCAAGCCGTCCGTTGATGTTAAGACACAGGCCGCCTGACGTTCCTAGGCCCGCCAGCCAGCCGCGTACGATGCGGTCATCGTCACGCAGCTCCACGTTCTCGCCGCGCCAGAGCAAAAGAGACTCCGCACGGGCTCTCCACCCCTCGGGAAAAGAGTGGCAGT
>NZ_DASQOG010000109.1:0-2858 GCF_035644575.1 Desulfovibrio sp.
GGCGGCATCAAGCTGCCCGGCCTTTTCTAGAGCCATGCACGATCGGATTCCCGAACCGCTCAAGGCCCTGGTAGAGCAGCTTTCGCGTCTGCCGGGCCTTGGCCCCAAATCCGCCATGCGGGCCGCCATGGCCCTGCTCAAATGGCCGGAAGCCGAAACACGGCGTCTTGGGCGCGGCATCCACGACCTGCGCGACAATCTGCACCTCTGCTCGCGCTGCGGCGGGCTTTCTTCCGCAGACCCCTGCGCCGTCTGTTCCGATACGGAGCGCGCCCGTGATACGCTTTGCCTTGTCACGGAATGGGACAGCATGCTCACGCTGGACGAAGGCGGCTTTTATCACGGCCAGTATTTGATACTGGGCGGCCTGCTCGCCCCTCTTGAGCGTATGGATTCCGACAGTCTGGACATGGACCGGCTGGTGAAACGCCTGGGCGAAGGCGAGGTGCAGGAGCTTATTCTGGCCCTGGGCGCAACGCTTGAGGCAGAGAATACGGCTTCCTTCATCCGGCAGATGGTGCGCAGGCAGTTCCCCGCCGTGCGCGTTTCGCGTCTTGCGCAGGGGATTCCCCTTGGGGCCGAAGTAAAATTTATGGACAAGGAAACCCTGCGACAATCCCTGCAATTCCGGCAGGATCTCTCCTGACATCCCGCATATCCAACTCAGCGACTCGTCTTTTTTTTCACTCCGCTATAAATTTTTCGATGATTCTGCCGTAAGAAGGGCAACACGGAGATTGTCTGCGTTGCCCTGCAATACGCATGTGATTTGTGCACATTTGCACAATCCCCTTGTTTTTCTGCCTTCTGGCATATACTATTAGATAAATAATATATGCTACATGTTTTGCCAAAGACACATGCATCGTAAAAACTTTCAGGAATCTCAGTGGGATGGTTTCTGTCTGCGCGCTGCATTGCTTTGCACAGGCCAACTGACAGCGCCCGGGCCGAATGGCGTTTGCCAGCAAATCAAAGGCGCAGGATGAGGTTCCATTCCATGAACATGACTTTGGCTTATCGCATCATCTTTGTTTTTGTCGCGGGTCTCGTGCTGGCCTGTATGGCCATGCTCATCGGGTTTAATATGGTTCTGGGCGATGCCCTGTCCGGCGCTGCCGCCCTGAAAGCCCTGCTGATTGGCGGCGGCTTTACACTCCTGCTAGCTGTTGCTGGCTCCTTCTTTATATGCAACAGGCTCTGCCCCATCCGCAAAATTGTGCTTTACGCCAAGGCCATTGCCGCAGGCGATGAAAAAGCCAAGCTGGATATAGACCGTACCGACTGCCTGGGCCACATGGCCTCGGCCCTGCAAGAGATGGTAGCCAAGCTCGAAGGCCAGGCCCACTGGTATGAGAGCATACTCAACACCCTGCCCCTCTCCATTTCGGTAACAGATAACGACATGGTCTGGACATTCTGCAACAAGGTCGCGCTTGAAAGCATGAATAAATCCTGTCAGGGCGATGTTGTGGGCAAGCACTGTTCTGAAAAGCAGGGCAATATCTGCAACACGCCGCAATGCGGCATTGAGCAGCTGCGCCTGGGGAACAAGCAGGTTTTCAATGAGATGCCCAATGGCAAGACCATGAAGATCATGCTCGACTATTTGCAGGATCGGCGCGGCAAAGTTGTGGGTCATGTGGAAATCGGCGAGGACATCACCGAGCGCATTGTCCTTGAAAAGAAGGCCGAGCAGGCCGCGCACAAAGCCCGCATGGAAACTGTGAACCAGCTTGAGGGCGTTGTGGAAACATTGCAGCATGCCGCCAATACTCTCGACAAGTCGCTCAACGATGTGCGCGACAAGTCCGGCACGGTGGCCGACCGCATGGCCGAAACCGCCACTGCCATGGACGAAATGAACTCCACCGTGCTTGAAGTGGCCCACAATGCCGATGGCGCTGCCGATGCGGCCAATTCCGTGCAAGGGCACGCCCAGGAAGGCGCGGACATTGTGCTGCGCACCATCAAGAACATGCAGGAAGTGCAGGGCAAGGCCTCTGGCCTCAAGGGCGAAATGAGCACGCTGGACAAACAGGCAAGGGATATTGGAGCAGTACTGACGCTTATCCGCGACATTGCCGACCAGACCAACCTGCTTGCCCTTAACGCCGCCATTGAAGCCGCCCGCGCTGGCGATGCCGGTCGCGGTTTTGCCGTGGTGGCGGACGAAGTGCGCAAACTGGCCGAAAAAACCATGAGCGCCACCAGCGAGGTGGAAAAAGCCATTGCCGCCATTCAGGAAGGCACCAGCAAAAGCGCCACCACCGTGGATCACACTGTCAATTCCATTGAGGAAGTGAGCCACATGGCGCAGGAATCGGGGCACTCGCTTGACCTTATCTCAAATCTTGCTGGCGATTCCAGCAGCCGGGTTTCCGCCATTGCCACGGCAGCCACACAGCAGTCGGCGGCCTCGGAAGAAATCAACCGCAATATTGCCGAGGTCAACACGCTGAGCGCACGCATTGCCGAGGCCACCAATGCCGCCGCAGGTCAGGTGCGCGACCTTGCCGCTCAGGTCAATATTGTAACGGGCATCCTTGACGACATCCGCAAAGACGATAAAAAACACGCTGCCAAGGCGTAGTCCGGGAAATAACCGGGCACCAGCCCCTGATATAAATCAGCCGCCGGAATACGCTTCCGGCGGCTTTTTTTGCGCTGCCCGCGGGTAAAAAACGTCAGGGTTACGTTCGCAAACCACCACTTGCGCAAGTTTTTTGATTTTTTTTGCCTAACCGCTCTGGACGATAACGGAGAAGGACTTACATATTGTTCGCGCCCAACCAATGGCGCTGATTTTCCCGCGCTCGCCGCCGTTTGCGCACTCCCTGAGGCCCCTCGGAGGTGGT
>NZ_DASQOG010000110.1:0-17077 GCF_035644575.1 Desulfovibrio sp.
AAAATTGCGCTTGCAATGTGCTGAATAACAGGGCATATAGCTGCCTGTGCTACGCTGTTTCGGGCAGTTAGCTCAGTTGGTTGAGCACCGCCCTTACAAGGCGGGGGCCACAGGTTCAAGTCCTGTACTGCCCACCAAATATGAAAGGGGTTATCCTTAAATGGATAGCCCCTTTTTTTGTGGTAACACCTATGGTAACAGGCTTGAAAAGAAAATCTTTCCTTGATGAACTTAGAAGATGTAGGGACGAGTGATTATTACTCTTCTTGAAAATCTAATGTGGTGAAAGACAAAAAAAAGGGCCTACAACGCCCGTTTTTCATTTTCATCATATAAGGATTTTCCTTCAAAGAGAGTATTTCTTCACCCTCCTACTTACTCTCTTTTGATGAAGGAGGGAGAAAGATCCTAAAAGCTCATGATGAAGCAAGGCTTTTCTCTTCACTTGTCTACGATTTCTTCTGCACCTACTGCTACACAGTCTATTTCTCGCTTTATCAACGAAAAGCAAATTGCCGAACTTTTAGGAACCTCTGTCAAAACCTTTCTGCCTGGTGTTTAAAATCCATCGGGCCGCGCTACTGGCGTCTGCACGACAAGTTGGTTCGTTACCAGTGGCAGGATGCTCTTGATTTCCGAAGGAACGGCTGTCACTCCTAATCGCGCGCTGCACCGTGCATTTTCTTCAGAACTAGTTGAAAAACACTTGGCTGAATTTCACGATTCGGCTCAACAAGCATAAGCGGCGCTTCCCCAAAAAGGAAGGCCGCTCCTGCTACGCCGAATAATCAGGCATAATAGAAGCGGACTAGTCAATGAATGCGTTTTACTATATAGCATATTCGAAATTCCATGACTAACAAGACATGGAAAGCGCTCGTACTTTTTCTCAAAAAAAGTTCACGTCACCCGTCCACAAAGGCTCGGCTCTCTTTCCGCGTCTTGATGGACGGGGGAAGTTATTTCTTCTGTGGCTACTCTTCAGGAGAATTTCAACAGACCTTTCCATTTTATCAAAGAAAAAATCCCCCAAAGCGTTGTGCCGCAACGCTTGGAAGGCTCTTTCACGTGAAAAAAATTGTGGAAGTCAAATGAGCTTCGGGGCTACTTGCTGATCCTATATTTTGAAGCCAGAAAGGACAACGACAAAAACAGTCAGAAACGAACTCTCTAAGCAAGGAACCATTCAGTTCGTGCATGAGGAGATCGCTATATCCTCAAGTATGTTCAATAAAAATTGTGAGAAATGTGAAACGGGTACTTCAGGAGGCGCTGAATTCCACGCAGTAGTCGGTGGTGAATCTTCTTATAATGTATTGACATAGATTCGATGGTGTGCATCAACTTGGTTTTGCCCACTTTGCGGCCCTAAATATGGTCGGCGTGAAAAGATCAAAGAAGGATTTGAAGTACTGAAAAGCTTCAGTATCTGATTATGACGTTGGCATAGGGAATAGCAACTACTGCTATCAGTCATTAACATTCTATTGTCATATAAATCACATGCCATAGTATAAGTCATCTTGTCATTTAAATGCAATCAACACATTCTGTGCATCAATATTTCATTGACATTAATGAAAAAACAATATATTGCCCGACACGAGGTTATGCCATGTATTAGCCAAACACAGGGTTATATTACTGTTATAAGGCTGGATATTTTAATGCGAAACGAAGTATATGGATTAACGAGCCTCCGATTTGTAGCAGCTCTATACGTTTTCATTTTTCACATACATATTCGCTATCCACTGGCCAACGGAGCCATTGCGAGGCTGTTGAGCGAAGGAGCTGTTGCGATGAGCCTCTTCTTTATGCTTTCCGGCTATATATTGGCGTATACCTACTCAGACTCATTGACATCGTTGCGGCAATATTTTGTGAATCGTTTTGCTAGGATATATCCTATATATGTAGTTTCGGCTATCCTAGGCCTACCATGGATTGGGACTTTTAACAGCAATGGCACAGAATCTACCACATGGGGAGTTTTTAAAACCCTTTTTTTGTTTGCTAGCAACTTGCTTGGTGTCCAAGCGTGGTTTCCACAATTTTTTCAGTATTGGAATGACGGGGGGAGTTGGTCAATTTCTGTAGAATTTTTCATGTATGCCCTATTCCCGTTGCTACTTAGACGATTGTGTCAGCTTAATGAAAAAAAGCATGCCATTGTTTTGCTCTCTTGCTGGCTTTTTTTGTCATATATTGGTTTTGTAGAGGTATTGTTTGGGAAAATTGGAATTTACTATTCCGTTCCAATATATAGGCTTCCTGAATTTATTATTGGCATGTGTTTATTCTTTATATCTAAACGCACAGGAGAAGCAACACTATTTAAAAAAATTTTCAATACAAAAATTTTTCTTGCATTTGTTTTAATATACGCTTCATATTTATTGGTGTTTGGCAGAGGTGGAATTTATTTATTGCATAATTTCATAACAATCCCATTTTTTTCTTACACAATTTTATTCATGCACCATTCAAACTGCATGATTAAAAAAATATTTGAAACGAAAACACTTGTGTATCTTGGAAAAATTAGTTACTGTATATATTCATTTCAAGTTGTAATTTTTTTACCTTTGCAGTCTTATTATGAAAATTTAATTACATATCTCCCAATATTCAAGAACAATATGAATCTATTTTTTGCTTGTTCAATTGCATTGGGAATTTATTCCTCGCTTGGTTATCATTTAATTGAAGAACCTTGCCGGAAATTTATAAGGAAGTTGTGTTAACCGCTTGAAGACTTAGTGCTTATAGCTATATGATTTTGTTGTGTAATTTAAAATAGTTAGTCTGCGCCGTTATGCTGTTACCAGGCCACACTTTGAACATATCTGGGGATTCTCCTTCGTCAGAATAACTGCTTCACAATCCACGCATTGCCATACTTCTGCCTCTCCTCTTCCTTCCGTAATTTCTTTCAAAAATTCTTCGCCCCTCTGTCGTGTATGAAAACCCTGAACAACGGGCTTCCAACTATCATCCTCATCTCCGAGAAATTCCTGGATGACCTCGTCTAACGACAGACAGTTTTCCCACAGCTCTAGTACCTCATCCATCTGCCCGATGCATTGGTGTGTTTATAATACTCCCTCTTAAGGCAATCACAAAATCTGTCTTTTTCTGAACAACAACTTTCGCCAATGTCATTCGCTGACCAGCAATCTTATTTGCAAAATTACTTTGTTCCACGCTGAAGCTAAAAACGGCATCAGCAAAACAGAGTATCTTCGTGAGCTTTCCAGTAAAAGCGCATAAAGCGAAATTTCGAGAGATGATTTGGCCTCATCATTAATTTCATTTTCATTTTTTTATAACAATACCATTACGTATTATTGTTAGATTGAATAGAGTGCTGCTGATTGCGCTGCATGTGAGCTGTTAATTTCAAATGATAAACCCCGCCCTACAAGGCGGGGGCCACAGGTTCAAGTCCTGTACTGCCCACCAAATATGAAAGGGGTTATCCTTAAATGGATAGCCCCCTTTTTTGATTTCAGGCAAAGAATTTTTCATAATACGCTAAATTAATTATTAAATATCCCAAAAAGAAACATTCTTGCGCATATGCTTGGTTTATTATCGACTGCCCATGCAACCATTGCACTTCAAAAAGTTCGCAAGCAGCGTAATGCCTCCGCAACAGCAATCCACCAGCTACCATCCAAAAAATTGTAACGCTGTTGCAAAAACAGCAATCGACATTGTCTTTATGATATTCTGAACACACTGTTTTTATTATTTTTACATCATTGCTATACGAATTATTTATGGGCACTACAACAAAAATAGTTAAAAAAATTGACCAATATTTATTTATTATTTATTAAAAGATACAATTTATAGTCATTAAATATAATATTTGATTTAGCCATAGCAAAGCAGTTCCACATAAAGGATGCAGGCAACTACGCTGGTCGGCGGCGCGAATAAGCAGATGCGTTGACCCAGCACAGGGCCAATGACGGCCCCCGCACAGATTTCACCTGCAAGCAGGAGGTACGTCATGGCATTATCACCGCTCAACGGTCTGGTTCCAATAACTGACTCCTTACTTTCATCCCTGAAAGCATCCTCCCGCACGGAAATGGAACAAAACGCGGCGCTGCCTACTGGTGATTCTGTGGAGTTTTCCATGCGGGCGGAACAGGTATTGGGCCAACGCATTAACGGTGCGAATGCTGTAACTGATAGCCTTGCCCCAACGCTCACATCAGAAAAAACAACTGTACAGGGCGACAGCGTGACCATCTCGCAAATGGGTAAGGAAGCCCTAAAAGCTTCACAGGCTGGAAGTCCTGCCTCAGAACAAGTGGCAACAACGGCCACGGGCCAGGCCGCAAACTCATCAGCCAAACCGGCTAAAAATGTTCTTGCCACCGCTACGCTTAATTCCGGCGCAACAGTTTCCATCACTGCCAGCGCCTATGCCAATGGCGAAGAAAAACCCTTTTATCTTGCGCCAGATCAAAAAATTACCGCCGAAATCACCAAGGCAGACGGCAGCACACAAACCTTGGCTATCAAGGCCAACACAGTCATCAGCGAAGATGATCAGGGGAACCTGCTTGTGTGGTCCGGGGCAGAAAAAAAAGGCAATGATTACTTTGATCATAACTTTATGAGAATAAAGCCCACCGAGATTTTGCAGGGAACCAACGGCAACGATGTGATTATCAATCTCAATGGGGTTGATGAAATCCATGCAGGCACGGGCAATGACACGGTCATTTCTTTTGACTATGCAAATAAGGTTGATCTGGGTGAAGGCGATAATACCCTGAAACCGCAGGGCGGAGGCATCAGCCTCATATCGGCGGGAAACGGCAATAACAAGCTTGTTGATGTTGGTGCAGGGAAAATTTCTTTCGGTAATGGCAACAACACTATTTCTGGTGGAGGAGCAAACTTCATCAATCTAGGTGATGGCAACAATTCTGTTGATGTTGCATTTGGTCATTACATAGAAGCCGGAAACGGCAATAATAATATTGTAACTGGCACAACGAAATCTATCACTGCTGGCAATGGCGATAACACTGTTAGGGTCACAAAAGTTACACAATATCATTTTTCCCCTTTGATAGCACAAAGCGCGTACCAACCTGGTATCCAGCTTGGCGATGGCAATAACAAGGTTGAATCTGAAGCTGTAAATATGCTTAGCACTGGCAATGGTAATAACACGGTCAAACTCAACAGCCATGCTGCCACTTTTCGTGGCGATTATTTGACTGGTGTGCGACAAAAAATTCAGCTTGGCGATGGCAATAATACTCTGATTGCAAACTACGCCTCAGACGTGACTCTTGGCAATGGTGACAACCGCATATCTGGAAATACCATTCAAAACCTGACCGCAGGGGATGGAAACAACAGTTTTGATGTGGGCTTTCTTATGGATGCTGGCGAATGGAAGATGGGCGATGGGAAAAACAATATCCATATTGCCTTGCAAAATGGCTCTATCAAAACGGGAGATGGAGATAACACCATTGTTATTGACGAAATCCTCAGCGCAAACCGCATCATTACGGGGGCAGGAAACGACAGTGTCCATATCCACAGTGATGCCATCGGCTTGTATATCAATCTCGGCAACGGCGACAACCAGTTTACCGTTGACGGCAACGCAGCTCTTCTTGAGTATATAGGCGGCAACGGCAAGGACGATGTGACCATTGAGGGCTTTCTTGCCCGTAGTTCAATTTCGGCTGGTAGTGGCGATAACACACTGGTTATCAAGGGCTTCATACTCGACAGTCAGATATTTACCGGGCAAGGCAACAATACCCTGAACTTGAACAAGCTTGTGATTGACAGCATGGTCAACGGTGATACTGGTGCCAATGTTTCTGAAGAGGAAAAGAATGCAGCGCGGGATACCGTGGCCCGTTTCCTGGCCCGCTGGAAAGGTACTGCCACAACTCAACCCACAAGTGCGTAATGCTTATCGACCGTATTGTTATCTATCCCAATCTTAGCACTCTTCCTGCTCTTGGATGAGGCATATTTTACCTGGAAATCGCAATATCTCCCCCTGCGCATCTCCAGCCGCTATTCAAAATAGTCGCGGATATGCTCAGCCACGCCATCAGCAAGGCCCGATGAAAGCATGCTTTGATGCGTGCCCGCCGTCCAGCGGAGGGTGATGTTTTTTTCAGGCAAACAGCGGCTCCAGCCCTGATACTGGTCATTAAAATCAATGTAAGGATTACTGGCAAAATCCAGCGCGCGAATATACAGAATACGCAGATCAGACGGCGTTGGGTTGTCATAACGTGCTGCGGCAATGGCATTGAGCCTGTAAGTCTGCAACAGGTTTTCCATATGAGCTGGGCTGAAATTGGGCGGCAGTAATCCGGCTTTTTCGCCGCATTCCACCAGATACACCATTCTTTCAGCCCTGTTCATGGCTCGCAGCTTTTCCACATCAATGGACAGCGCTTCCGCGAGCTGGTTTTTCAGCAGTTCCACATCGTCCTTGGCTGCAAGCTGTTTATCCCTTGTATTGTCCAGCACTGTGTCCAAAATCAAAACCGGGCATGGTTCGCCCCCACGCTCCGCATACAGGCAGGCCGCCTCATAGGCCAGGAGACCGCCGAAACTCCAGCCGCCAAAAACAATGTTCTCCGTGGTTACCTTAAGGATTTCATCAAGATAAATGGCGGCCAAATCCTGAACACTGTGCAGCTCAGTATTCAGAGCAGTCTTTTCAGCCTGAAAGCCCGCAGGCTCCACAGCATAGAGGGTGTAGCGACCATCCAGCAGCCGGGCCAGATCGCTGTAGCAAAACACGCTGCCGCCCACTGGATGAAACAGAAAGAGATTTTTTCCACCTTCACTATGACAAAGTTTGATGATGGGGCTAGTGCGGGTGCCGGTTTTGCCTTCGACAAGTTCAGCCAACCTCGCAATGCTGGAATGGGCCATCAGCTCGTTGACGGCAATATGAACGCGCAACTCTTTTTCAATCATGGCAACAAGACGCACGGCCATGATGCTGTGCCCGCCAATGCTGAAAAAGCTGGCCTCCGCATCACATACATCCATGCCCAGCAGCCGCTTCCAGATGGCGGCAAGCGTCTGCTCCACAACCCCTTGCGGGCAGCGCCCTGCAACGGCCTCTGCCCTGCCCAGCGGGGACGGCAGCGCCCTTTTATCCACCTTGCGGTTGGGCGAGAGGGGCAGCTCCACCATCGGCACAATATAATCCGGCACGCAAAAGGGCGGCAACTGCTGCTCAAGATAGCTGCGCAAATCCGCTGGATTCACAGCACCCACCACATAGGCGGCGAGGCTTTTGTCGTTGCCAGCCTGATAAAAGTCCGCCGCCACGGCCACCTGCCGCACACCAGGGAAACTCCCCACGGCCTTTTCCACCTCGCCGATCTCGACCCGGTTGCCCCTGATCTTGACCTGCTGATCCTCACGCCCCCGGTAGTACACAAGGCCGTTCTGGATAAAGCCATTGTCGCCGGTGCGATAGCAGCGCCGCCCGGCATATTCAATAAAAACATCGGCGCTCTCGCTATTCAGATACCCGCGCGAAACGCCCGCTCCCGCGATCCATAGCTCACCGGCAACAGAGTCCGGCACCGGGCGCTGATGTTTATCCAGCACAAAAATACTCACGCCTTCAAGCGGCCTGCCAATGGGAAAGGCAGTAAAATCCGCATAATTGGCACGATCAATGCGAAAGGCGCTGCTGTCTACCGTACATTCTGTGGGGCCATACACATTGAACAGCACCACATCTTCATTGCCGGGTATGGCATAAAAGTTCTGAATGACATCTGGCCGCAGCACCTCGCCCGCCAGCAGCACGCGTTTGAGCGGCAGAGGCTGGCGGTGCTCCTGCAAATAGTCCACCAGCACATTAAAAAATGCCGGGGTCATATCGCACAGGTCAATGCCCCTCTTGCGGGCACAGGCGCAAAATGCCGCAGGATTTTTGCGCTCCTCGTCCGCCATGACATACAGGGGCTTGCCGCAAAACAACGAAACCGCCAGTTGCTGGATAGACGCATCAAACGAGAGCGGCGCAACCAACCCCACAGTGCCGCACCCTTCTGAAAACTCCCGCAGGGCATGGATTATGTGCAGGAGGTGGCGGTGCTCCACCACAACGCCCTTGGGCTGCCCTGTGGAACCGCTGGTGTAGACAATATAGGCGGCAGCGTCCGGCCTGACCGCCGCAAGAGGGGCAACGGGGCAGGCCTCCAGATCCCTCAGGCCAAAGCGCTCGCGTATTGCTCTGGTTTCTTGGGGTCTGGTATCGTGGGCGCTTCTGCAAATCTGTACGTCATAGCGAAAGGCATCCGCCCGAGCATTGGCAGAGGGCGCAGAGGCCGCAGCGGGTGAAAACTTTACCTCAACCTGCTGCGGGCATTCTGCCGCCCAGGCACTAAAGAAACGCCGTGGCACAAACAGCTCTGCCGAACCCTCAAAGCGCAGCAAGGCCGACTGATCGCCCGTGGCAAGGGCGCGCTCCCTTATGGCTGCCCGCAGGTCGTCCTTGCGGTCCATATCCCGCACGGCACCCACAAAAATGCTGCCGTTTGCCGTGAGGCGCTCTGCGGCGTGGTCAAGCGCCTTGCGCAGATAATTGTAACCGGGAAAGCAATCCACAACGCCGTTGAGCACCACGAGGTCAAAGCGCTCGTCTTCAAAAAAACAGATATCAACGGCTTCCATGCGGTGGATGCTTACAAGAGCGCCACAGGGCAAGGCCTGCATCCTGTCCAGTTCATTTCTGGCAATATCTACCGCCGCGTACCGGCTGGCGGCAGAGGCCAGCGCCTGCGCCACCACACCCGAGCCGCTGCCGATATCAAGCACGCTTTTGCCGCTTGGCTGTGCACTTCTGGGGACGCTGCCTGGGGCACGGTTGGGGGCCAGACCCGTTTTTTGCAGCAGGTTGTTAGCCATGCGCTCAAGCTGCGCCAGTTCAAGGGGGCGGGCATCCACATCGTCCAGCCAACCCCGGTCGCTGCCCGTCTCTGCAAGGTGTTCCCAGTATTCCGTGCTGCTTAGTCCGCCACTTTCCAGAGCGTCCGTAAAATTTTGCGCATCCAGACAAAGCACATGGGCAATGTTGGGGTTGCGGTAACGATGGTATTCCGCATCGGGCAGTGAGTCTCTGTCCGTCACCAGCAACCGCACGGGCCTGAGCATGGTTTCCTGCCTGGCGCGCGGCAGTTCGCGCTCCACGGGAACATACACGGCGCCGGCCCGCATGATGCCAATGGCGGCGGCAAGATACATGGCTCCGCGCTTGCAGAGCACCCCAACTGCCGCTTCCGGCCCATAGTTTTGGGCCTGCACAAAGGCGGCTATGCGCGCGGAAAAATCCTTCAGTTCCCTGAAGTTCAGGCTTTTTCCGCCACCAGAAAGGGCGATATTATCTGGATTCTCTTCCGCAACAGAGCAAAACAGGGCTTCAAAGCTGGCCCATCTGCCAGACAAGCCAGACGAACGGGATGAACACTGCATGGCATTGCCAGCAGCAGAGAGGCTTGAAGGCAAGGTGGCAGGCTGGCCTGCGGCAGCAGCTCCCGCAGGATTCTGAGCCGTTGTCTTGCTTCTGGGCATCCCAAAGGTGATATCGGCAATTTTCATTTTGCGTTATCCTCAATACCTTCCAGAAAGCTTATCTGATACTTCAGATTGTCCTGCGCCGTTGCAAAAGCCACTTTCTGGGGGGAGGATTGTGGTTAAAACGCAGCATGATTGCTCTATCTTTTTTATGCACAAAGCAAAGCAGTGCCACCCCAGTTGATCCAGAGCGGCAACCTGCTTTACTCCTTTCTGTATCTAAGACAGGAGCATTATTTTTTCAATGACATACTTCGCGGAGGGGATAATCAGAAGCACATATAAAGGACTCAGCAAATGTGAACGACAAGTCCAATGGCATGGATGAAACATGCAAACAGCCGCTAAAATTCCAGACCAAAACTGAAACCGCCGAAACAGGAAGAACTTTGAGAACGAAATAACTCCGCCCCAAGCTCAACCTGCGCAAAAAAACCACTGGTATGGCTCGCGCGCACGCTGCTGTGAACCAGCATGGCGTTCCGCCCCGGCATATCTGACCGACTTTCAAAACCTGGGCTGTATCCCTTGAATCTGGCGCTGCTGCTGAACGTTCCGTCAAGCCAGTCATGCCGCCAGCCTGCCAGAGTATCCCATGCGAGCGTTGTGCCATTATCCAGGGTGCGGGCAAGATTTGCATGCGCGCCCAAGACTGACGAAAGATTGTTGTAAGTGGCGGCATCAACCCTGAGTGCTGACGCCCCTGAGCCGCCCTCGGTAAATCCCGGTCTGGAACTCAGGCTATACTCCAGCCATGTCAGAGGGCCGGCTTCCACACCGCCCCAGGCGGTTGCCCAGTTCCAGTCCTTGCCGCCGCCCGCAAGCGTATCTGCTGTTAGGCCCGTCCATCTGCTGTTGTGGTTGCGCGCGAAACCATTAAAGTTGACGGCCCGCTGCATTTGCACATCCTCAAAGCCCACGCGGGCCATGCCCATTACATAGGCACCATCCCACCAGCGGGGCTTGAAGCGCGCGTGGCCGCCAACAGATGCGGCCAGCGTTTCCGCCTTTGCCTCGCCCGCACTATGGATTTCCGTGCGGCGGCCTGCGAGCGCCACATCAAATCCTGTAGTCAGTCCGCTCTCCCACAGGCGGTCAACACCAAGGGCCGACCCTGCACCTGACGCCGTAAAGCCTGCTGAGCCGCCATTGGCGTTCATGTTGCTGTAGCTGCCAAAGGGCAGCGCCCATGCCTGCCAGCCAGCGACATCATCTCCGCTGGACATGCCAGTACCGCTCACGCCTTGCAGGCTGCTGGCTTCAAAAAAACGCCGCACCATAAGCAGGTTGAGTTGCCGCTGCGCTTCAAGCCCGGCCCGCGCCACAGCATCATAGCTGTTGGGGCTCAACTGCTCCATTGCCGGAGCAATGCCGCTGCCGGATGCATCGCTCCAGTCCAAAGCCTGAAACAGGTTTTGCATGTCGCCTGTTGCCTGACCTGCTATCTGGTAAAGAGCGCGTCCGACTCGGCTTGTGGTGGTACTGTTGGCGTAGCGGCTGTACGCGCTTGATGCACGTTGCTGGCCCACCAAGGCAGACCCGAGGCCATTGCTTGACGCGACGCTGAAATTCAATGTTGGAGAAGAAGAACTAACCCCAACGCTGTTAAATGCGCCAGTGGAGCTTGTTGCCTGCACACTGTTCATATTTATTGAATAGTTCTCTGCATAAAATCCCGGCGAGGGGGAAAACCGCAGGGATCCGTCAAGTTTTGCAATATTTGCACTAAGCACAGAATATTGGTCTCTGGAATTGAAACCGATTTGCAGCGTACCCTGGCCTGTCTGGGTGTAGTCATTTACTGTGAGCGTCAGGCCGCGATAGCCCGGAGCAACAGTGCCGTAATTGACGACTTTCTTCTGTATTACTCCATCACCCAGCAATACACCGCCCTGGCGCACGAGCACATCGCTGTTTTGCAGCACGCCGCCAGTGCCGTCTGCCCTTTTGCTCACGGCCAGGCCCCCGCCGTCAACAACGGTCGCCCCGAGATAGCTATTGACGCCGCTGAGAACCAGCAGGCCAGCACCCGTTTTACGCAAGCCCACATTCTTCTTGTCCAGGGCCGTGGCGTCCGCCCCGGCCTTGAAATCGTCGTGATGGTAGGCATTATTCCACTGTCGTTCGCTGATATCATTGCTGAATTCGGCGAAGTAGCCCTTGGTGTCAAACGTTTCAAGCGCATAATTGCCAGGGCCCAATTCAGGCAACGCCACCACATCCGAAGCTGACATCCGGTTGGCATCCAGCCGGGCGATGCCGCGCACGGCCTTGCCCGCATCCAGCAATCCCTGACCAAACACTTCTTCCTTGGTCAGTTCGTTCACGGCTTTATAGCCATCATCGACAAGTTTTTTCAATGCCGTTTCCGTTGTGGTGCCGTGATAGACCTCATAAATCCAATTTTTAATTTCCACATCATTCGGAGTAGGAATACCTATAACTGTAATAATAACTCTATTAGGATTACCATATTGATCAACAGTATATTGAACAAGATGCGTCGGCGCTACATAATTACTATCTGCAGTGGTCAACACAGCATCAGCCAGCTGTTTGCCCGTCATCCAGGGAAAAGCCTGCGCCACCAGGCCCACAGTGCCGCTCACATAAGGCGCTGCCATGCTTGTGCCGCTGGCCAGCATATAGCCGTTGGTGGTGGCATTGAGCGAATTGATATAGCTGCCGGGAGCCGCAACGGTCCAAAGAGAGGCTTTGCTCCCCAGGTTACTGAAATAACTGACCCCAGACGGACCGATGGTGCGTGTTCCGTCCGTCGCTGTAGTGATCCCGGCAATATTAAGGGAAACCACGCTGATCCAGCCTTTCAGATCCGGCACATAACGCGGCATCATGCCCTCAACACTGGGAGCTATCCTGGTGCTGTTGCCAGCAGCAAACACAACGACCTTGCCGTAATCGTCACTGAGCTTGCGGAGTGTTTTGATATTACCGTCCATGCCAGATATAACATCTGCGGGAATATCCTTGGTAGAGTCAAGCGAGGGATAAAAATTCGAGCCCCAACTGTTGTTGATGACGCGAATTTCCGGATGCGCAGCAAAGAGGCTCAACAAATCAGGCGGAACAAGATTCTCGTCGCTCCCTGACGCTCTGCCAAGTATGGCCGCCGAAACGAGGTCGGCGTCAAAAGCCACACCGTGCATGCCAACGCCATTACGCATGGCAGCCATGATGCCCGCAACATGACTGGCATGCGTATCATATACCCAGTTTGGCACGTATTGCTGACCCGTGGTCTCATCAAGCGGCAAGGCCATCATTATGACTTTGCCAGCCAGCTCCGGGTGGTCGGCGCGTACGGAAGAGTCAATTATACCCAGCGTGGTGCCAGCCCCGGTATATCCCAGAGCGTATGCATCGGCAGCGTGAATGAAATCCAACCCTGTGCTTTTCCAGTATTCATTGGTTTTAAAACTGTCAGCGCTCGCGGCATTGATATGAACGGGTATACTTAATGTAAACAGAAACAGAAGGAGAATCTGAAACAAGGCAGGACAAAAACGCACCCAATATCCGCACAAATAATGAACCATGAATGCTCCAGAAAGGCTAAGTGGAATTTTTTGTCCTTTTAGGTGTTGCGAGAATTCGCACCTTACTTCAGCTTCGTAAAGTTGACTGATTGGTTTCCAGACGGGGCGGCAGAATACTTGCGCCATCGTCGATGACGCTTACTATCAAAAATATCTTTTTATTTAAATAGATTATTTTTTACATTTTTTCTGCTTCCTGTTTGAAACGAGACGACTTTTTGCGGCTGATCACTTGCCCTGAAAGCTGCACTGTTCCATTCCTGCACTGCCTGCAAACTAACCGAGGGGTTCCGGACCATTCCGCAACCCCTCTTTCATATCCTGCCCGCGCACAAATAACTGTGGCAAAACAGCAGGATTATCCCTCATACACGCCGTCTAGCGCGTCAGGGACGCACAAGTATCTTGATGTTTTCGTCCTTGTTGTTGATCAGCTCAAGAAAGCCCTTTTCCATGATGTCCTTCAGCTCGATCTTGCCGGTAATCAGGTTTTCCGCCTTGATGACGCCCTTGGCCATGAGCGCGGCAAGGCCCTTGAAATCCTCAATGGTGTAGGCCAGCGTACCCATGACCTTTTTGTCCGTGCCGCTGAGGCTGAAAAAGTTGAAAGAGCTGGGTTCTTCAAAAATACCCACAATAATGGCCGTTCCGGTGTTGCGCAGCACATCTATGGCCAGCGGCCCTGTGTGCTTGTTGCCGATGCACTCAAAGGAAACATCAGCTCCGGAGCCGCCTGTCAGTTCTTTCACCTTTGCAACAGGGTCGCATTCCTTAGGGTTCACCACAATGTCCGCCCCGCATTCCATTGCCTTGGCAATGCGCGCGCGGGACATTTCAAGCACAATGATCTTGCCCGCGCCAGCAGCTTTGGCAGCCATAATGGTGCCGAGGCCTATGGTTCCCGCGCCGAGGACCACCACATTGAGACCCAGAATGCTGCCCGCCATACGCACGGCCTTAAAGCCCGTGGCCAAGGGTTCCATGACTGCTCCGGCCTCGGGCGAAACACCCTCTGGCATAATAAAACACAACTCCGCAGGCACATTCACATAGGGGGCGAATGCGCCGTCATTGTGCAGGCCCGTAAAGGCAAGCTTTTCACAAACATTGTAACGCCCTTCGCGGCAAGGCTGACACTCGCCGCAGTGCTGGCAGGCATCGGGCGCAACCATGTCGCCCACTTTCACATTGGTAACGCCGCTGCCCACCGCCACAACCTTGCCGCTGAACTCGTGCCCGAGAATGACGCTCCCCTGCTTGCCCGTAAGCGGATGCGGGGCCTCGGTGGGAATAAATATGGGGCCAGCCAGGTACTCGTGCAGATCCGAGCCGCAGATGCCGCACCAGTCGACCTTGACCTGAACCCAACCGGGAGCCGGAGCGGGGGGAACGGGTACAGTTTCAACGCGGATGTCTTTTTTGCCGTGCCAAACTGCCGCCTGCATGGTTTCCGCCATAACTGCCTCGCTTGTTAGATGTTGAATCCGAATATCCTCTTCTTTGCACAGGTCATGCCGTAAAATCCGCGCCAGTAGCGGATGAGCGGACATACCCGGCAGGCCCTGGCCCTGCTCAATCGAGAAAATTTGCACATGCAGACAGGTATACCGGAGCCGCTGACAGTGTTCTGAAGTGGAACAAGGAAAGACCATGGTGGACGGAAGTGGAACAGCGAGATCAAAAGGTCGCGAGGCGGTAAAACGCAAGTGGCTGCCGCAAAAAAGGCCTGCTCCAAACCGCGCGCCCACAGGTGGGCTTTCGATTCAGAGCAGGCCGGGTTGTTTGCGTTCTGAAAAATTACACAGCAAGACTAGTCTTGGGGAACAATCTTGCGCAGCTTGGCGTACAGGGTATTACGGCCGATGCCAAGCGCCTTGGCGGCCTGGAGCATGTTGCCGTTATAATGCTTCAGCGCGCAGCGGATGACCTTGGCCTCCTGATTGTCCAGGTTAAAGTCGGTCATTCCGGGCAGGGCCGCCACAGCTTGCCCATCTGGTTGCCCGCTGGCTGCATTGGTCCCGCCAGCACAGGACTGCAAATGCGCTGGCAGATGTACAGGCAAAATACAGCCCCCCTGCGCCATGTTGACGGCAAACTCCACGCTGTGCACAAGCTGACGCACGTTGCCTGGCCAGTCGTAATCTTCCATGACGCGTAAAGCCTCGACAGAAAATCCGCCAAAAGGATGCCCATAGGTGCGGCACAGGCGTTTGCAATGGTATTCCGCAATGACGGCGATATCTTCCCTGCGCTCGCGCAAAGGGGGAATCTCCAGCGCGAGCACATGGATGCGGTAAAACAGATCTTCACGAAACGCACCCGAAGCCATCAATTCATCAAGATTGCGGTTGGTGGCCGTGACCAGCCGAAAATCAACCATTCTGGTCTGCTTGCCGCCCACCCTTGTGACGCAGCGGTCTTCCAGAGGCCGCAGCAGGTTGACCTGCATTTCCAGCGGCATTTCAGAAATTTCATCCAGGAACAGGGTTCCCTTGTCGGCCAGTTCAAACTTGCCGGGACGCCCCTTTTCCACAGCTCCGGTAAAAGCCCCCCGCTCGTAACCAAAAAGCTCGCTCTGGATAAGCTCGCGCGGCAAAGCACCGCAGTTTACGGCCACAAACGGCCCTTCGGAACATCGGCTGGCCTTGTGGATGGCCCGTGCAAACAGTTCCTTGCCCGTACCCGTTTCACCCAGCAGCAAAACCGCCGCAGGGCTTTTGGCCATGTGCCGCGCCTGCTCCACCGTGCGGGACATTTTTTCGCTGCGGTAAACAATATCGCCAAAGGGACGCGTGCCTTCGCGGCGCGGAACATGCGGCACAGGGGCAATGGGCGAGGGGCGGGCCTCAACCCCGGCCTGCAGGGTCACAAGGGTGTAACGCGCTTCTGACCTGCCCGTCATGAAGGGCATGGCGCAGGCTGTGATGGCGGGGTTGGTCAGGCAGCGCAGGGGAACCCCCTCGGGTTGCCTGCTCTTTTCAGTCTGCTGAAGGGCATACAGAGTGTGGTCAAAAAAAGCCTCGGCGCGTCCGCCGCGCACATCGCCGCTAAAGCCCAGCAGGCGCTCTGCCTGGGCATTGGCATAGGTGATGATGCCGCCCTCATCCACCATCAGCACGCCAATGGGCATGGAACTGAAGAGCGTGCTGAGCAGCGTGCGGGATTTGTTCTCCATGCTGCTCAGCGAGGCATTGAGCAGCAGGCGTTCTATCTCGCGGGCCGCGCCAACGGCCAGCCACAATGCCTGACGGTGGTCGGCGCTGGTTGGCCCGGAAATGTCAAAACAGCCCCACAATTGCCCAAAGGGCGTGAAAATGGGCGCGGCAGAACAGCCCCAGGCCTGATGGCTGCTGCAAAAATGCTCTTCGCCCATAACCTGGGCTGGCATGCCGTCCGAAAGAGCCAGACTTATGGCGTTGGTGCCCACGCTTTTCTCAGACCACACCGCACCGGGGCCAAAGTAGAGCTGGTCAGCCTGAAGCAGCACCTCTTTGTTGCCACAGGTACGCAGCAACCTGCCATTGGCCTCGGAGACCGTCATGAGCAGGCCTTTTTCCCTGATCTGCTCATACACCTGCCGCTCCACGCCAGCCGCCAGCTCCGCGTATACTTCGGCCTGAGCGTTGATCTGGCTCATGGGCGTAAATTCCGCGCACTTGGGCAGCAGGGGGTCAACCCCCAGATCGCGGCAGCGCATCCACGAAGCCGCTATGGGCCGGGGCAAGCTGTCGTCAACAATCTTGCCCGTTCTTATAAAGGATTCCCACGTTTCCCGCCGGTTCGCTCTTGGTGCGCCGCTATAGCTGTTGAACAAAAACCCCGAGCGGTTGACGCCTTCCGCCATCAGGGGTTCCTGCCGCATTTCAAAGACATCGCCATTTCTTTGCAGAACATACATGACTTATCTC
>NZ_DASQOG010000111.1:0-13115 GCF_035644575.1 Desulfovibrio sp.
GAGCACGCGCAACGCGTTACCCGCAGGAAGATTTTCAGCTACGGGAACGGAATGGCGTGGAAAGAGTGGTGCGACGTAAACTGTCAGGTTCCGAAGGGGAACTGTGGCAACTGTCGGACGACATGTAGGATGCTCCTTCCATAGGGCTGAGGGTGAGCGCCTGCCAGAGGGCAGACGCATAAAAAGTGCATGGCCGCAACGGGGCCATCTGCGCGGAACCTATTCGCTCCGGGCATTGTTGTCAAAGGGTGAAATTGGAACCCTATTCTGCCGTATCAGCTTCAAATCCAGGTTTTCTGCGGTTCGGCTCGGCGGAATGTGTCATTTCGTCAAGAAAGTCATGCAAAAAACATATGGCGTCAACCGAAACGGATTCGCACAGATGGGGGGGGTCATTGGGGTGGATGCCGCCGGGCCGCAAATCCTTGCAGGAGAGGCTGCCGAAGCGTTCCGTAAACTGGGCGGCAAACTGCGCGCACAGATCGACGAGTTCTGATTCTTCCTTGCCCAGTTCCGCTCCGCGCAGGCCGATGAGCAGCAAGCCGCCCTCCACAAGGCCGCACTGCCCGCCAGTGCCGCCTGCGCCGTGGCAACCCACGGTGGCAGTGTACATCTGCGGGTGCAGCGGTTCATTGAGAACATTTTCCAGACAACGCAGGGTTGTGCGGGCGCAGTTGAGATCTCTGTCCCAATAGTAGTGGCGCACCAGGGCGGCCACTCTGTCGTGCGTACTCATGGTTTTCCTCTCAGGTGCAGCAGTTTTTCCCATCTGGGAAGATCGACGTTCAGGTCAAGATATTCAGGTGGAAGGTGTAGAGGCGCTGCGGTTTGCAGCGCGCTGGCCACATCGTCCACGCTGCCGGTGCGCGGCAGGCTGGCTACATCTTGCAGGGGGCAGAGGTCAAAGTCGTCTGTGGGCAGCATGGCCACCACGGGCAGCCCTTTGATGGCGGCTTCAAGCGCCACTGTGGTGGAATTGGAGGCCCAGACCACCACGCCGGGGACAAGCTGGTCGGCGATGGGGCCGTCCACCACCCGCACGTCCTGTGCACGGCGGCCCAGAAGGGCGTTCAGTCTCTCCTGAACCGGCAGGTAGGGGTGCGGCTTTACGCGGATTTCCCAGCCGTCAAGCAGTCCTGCATGCAGCGAACGGGCAAGCAGGGCCAGATGGGCCTCGGTTTCATCTGCAAAAAAACTGGTTACTGCCAGCAGACGCCGGGGAGCGGGCGTGGAATTATGGCTTTTGGCATCGCTGACAATTTGCGCGTCATTGGCCGCCAAGTAGAGATAGCGCAGAGCTTCCACTTCGCCCAGCCGCTCGGCGGGCACGCCTGCCTCGCGCCACTGCGAGCACGCGGATTGCCCGTTGCCCCGCACCATGTCGGGCTGGAAAGCGGCCAGTTCGCCCGTAAAGGTGCGCGGGTCGTCAAAATAGCGAAAGTCTGTGGGCCGGATGGTGGAATGCTGCGCACCGATGACGGGGCCGTTGTTCGCTTCATGCATGGTCTGCGTGAGCATGCGTTCCCACGGGCAGTTCTCCAGCGGAAAGAGCGTCCAGCGCTGCGGGCCGGCCATGGCGGCATACCGCTTGAATGCCCGGTGTTGCAGGCAGCGTTCAAGGCAGCGCCAGCCCCGGAACGATTCCGCCCAGTAGGGGCCGAGGTATGTCCAGAAATCAAGCTGCGAGCCTGTAAAACGAAAGGCAGCGCGGGCTTCTTTTTCCAGCCGCAAGCTGGCAAGGCACAGGCGCGCGTAGCGGAACAGGGCGGCTATGAGGTCGCCTGTGGTCAGAAATTCTTCAAGATAATGGAAGCTCGCGCCGTCTTTGCCTTCACGGCGAAAGCGGTCGCGCAGGGCAATGCACTGGGCCAGACTGAGCTGGGGCGCAGGAAAGCGGATGAAAAGCCAGCGCACAAAGTGCCCAGCGGCCTGGGAATGTTCCCCGGCCTTCCCCTGTTCTTGCGCCTCCACTTTGGCGGTGGCGTTCAGCGCATTGTGCAGGCTCTCCCAGTAGCGGGAACGATAGCGGCCATTTTCCGCAGCCTTCATGTCCACATTGGGAAAGTAGGTGGCAATGGTGGCAGCCTGCCCCTGAGCGGGCGGCAACGGGTTTTTGGCTGTAACTGGCGGCAGGTGACGGCGTATAGTCCACCACCAGTGGGCGTAGCGGGCCAGCGCCCGCAATGGGGGAGGCGTTGCGTCATAAACCTTGCGTAGCAGACTGCGGGCTGGCTCAAGCGGAACCAGCACTTCGCTGCATTCCGCAAACAGCCTGTGGCCAGATTTGCACATGCGCGCAAGCGCGGCGCGCAGGTCCTCATCCCCGCCAAAAACACGCAGGGAGGCAAATCCGCCCTCGTCCATGAGGCGCTCAAGAGCGCGCAGCTTGTAAACTGTGTAGAGGCCGGGCGTCATCTTGGGATGGCGCTCGTACAGCAGCGAACACCACCACATGGAGAGCTTTTCGCCGCAGCGCAGATGCTGCTGCATCTCACGCCCGCCAACGCGCATGCGCCCCAAATCGTGCGCCCAGGCCATATGCTCGGCGCGGATGGTTGTCAGTTCATCGCGCAGGCGCGCAGACAGCGAAATTTCACCACTGGGCGCTTCCCACCCGTCCCAGTGCGCAACAAGCCGTTCGGGCAGGGCCTGACCCGACTCTGTTTCGGCCTTGCCGCTGGGGCTGTATCCCGGGGCCGTGCACAGCGCGCGTGCCGCATCCGGCAGCGCCGGGCCTATGACAAGAACAAGCTCTTTCATGCTGAACCCCTAACGCTCCTTAATTTCGGCGTCTTCTGCTTCGGGCGCGGCACTGGCCTCGTTGAGGGCTGCCCAGATGGCAAGCCCGTAGGGCGGCTGCAACACGCCTTTTTCGGTGATGATGCCGGTGATAAGCTCTGCGGGGGTTACGTCAAAGGCAAAATTGTACACGGGCACATCTGCGGGCGTCAGGCGCGTATCGCCCACGTGGGTGACCTCGCGTTCCGGGCGCTGTTCAATGGGAATGCCGCTGCCGTCGGATGTTGTGGGGTCAATGGTGGAGAGCGGGGCAGCCACGTAGAAGGGAATATTGAAGTGCTTTGCCAGCAGGGCAACGCCATAGGTGCCGATCTTGTTGGCGGCGTCGCCATTGGCGGCAATGCGGTCGGCCCCCACCACCACAGACTGCACAAGCCCCTTGCTCATGAGCAGCGCGCAGGCATTGTCGCAGGCAACAGTAACGGGGATATTGTCCTTGTGCAGTTCCCAGGCCGTGAGGCGCGCGCCCTGGAGGAAGGGCCGCGTTTCATCGGCAATAACCTTGATGCGTTTGCCTTGCTCCACAGCACCGCGAATAACCCCAAGAGCCGTGCCATAGCCCGCAGTGGCCAGAGCGCCGGCATTGCAGTGGGTGAGCACGGTGTCGCCGTCTTTCAGGCAATCCGCGCCAAAGCGGCCCAGAGTCTTGCATGCTTCCACATCTTCGGCCTGCATTCTGCCGGCCTCGTCAAGAAAGGCCGCGAGCAGGGGATCTCGGTCGCCGCGTCCGCTGTTCATGACCTTCCACCAGCATCTGCGCATGCGTTCAACGGCCCAGCGCAGGTTTACGGCGGTGGGTCTGGCATTGGCAATGCGGTCGAGCAGTTCTTCAAGCTGGGTGGCCCAGCCGGGGCCGCTGGTTTCGTTCAGCGCAAGGGCGCAGCCCCAGGCCGCAGTGACGCCAATGGCCGGAGCCCCGCGCACAACCATGGTTTGCAACGCCGATACAATGTCGTCTGTATTGCGGCAGATCACTTCGGTTTCCTGCTCTGGCAGCAAGCGCTGGTCAAGCAGGTGCAGCGCAAGATTTTGCCTGTCAAAGCGAATATGATCTTCCATGGTTTGCCTCCGCAGGATTCAAGATATTTATCAAGGATACACAACTATGCGCTGAAGGCAAAGCGCAGTTGGCGGCATTTCGCCGTAAACCAGATAAAAAACATGCCCCATCAAGGGGTTCTGCGGCCCGCAATGCTTTACAAACAGGCGCGCGGCTGGCTATGCTGCGGCTTGACAAAATCGTTTCCGGCGACGTGTAAGCGCCCGGTAAACGCACTGGCTTCCTGTGGGGCTGCGCGGCAGGGTGGAGTCCATGCCTGCATGGTGCGGGCGTGACCTGTTGCGAGCGCATGGGACAGACTGCATGTCGATCAACTTAGGAGCTATCAGACATGGAAGAGTTTTCGCGGATTCGCCGCCTCCCCCCCTATGTTTTTGCGGTGGTGGGAGACCTCAAAATGCGGCTGCGTCGGCAGAATATCGACATCGTGGACTTCAGCATGGGCAATCCGGACATCGCAACGCCCGCACCCATCGTCGAAAAGCTTGTTGAGGCAGCACAGAAGCCGGTGAACCACCGCTACTCGCTTTCGCGCGGTATTCCGAACCTGCGCAAAGCCATCTGTGATCGCTATGCGCGCCACTACGGCGTGCAGCTCGACCCTGACAGCGAAGCCATCGTGACCCTGGGTTCCAAGGAAGGCCTTGCCCACCTTTCGCTGGCTATTCTTGAGCCCGGCGATGTGGTGCTCGCGCCCGACCCGACCTATCCCATCCACAAGTACGCGCCCATCATTGCAGGCGCGGACGTGCGCAGCGTGCCCATCGGCCCTGGCCGCAACTTTTTTGAAGACCTTGAGGCCGCCATGCGTCAGGCCTGGCCCAAGCCCAAGGTGCTTTTCATCTGCTATCCGCACAACCCCACCACCGAAGTGACGGATCTGGAATTCTTCCAGAAGATTGTGGACTTCGCCAAAGAAAACCACATCTGGGTCGTGCATGATCTGGCTTACGCCGATCTGGTTTTTGACGGCTACAAGGCCCCCAGCTTTTTGCAGGCCAAGGGAGCCAAGGATGTGGGCGTGGAATTCTATTCCCTGTCCAAGAGCTATTCCATGCCCGGCTGGCGCGTGGGTTTTGCCGTGGGCAACAAGGATCTCATCCATGCCCTGGCGCGCATCAAGAGCTACCTGGATTACGGCATGTTCCAGCCCATCCAGATTGCCTCCACCGTGGCCCTCAACGGCCCGGAAGACTGCGTGCACCAGATCCGCGACGTGTATCAGGAACGGCGCGACCGCCTTATCGAAGGTCTGAACCGCATCGGCTGGGAAACGCCTTCGCCCAAGGCGACCATGTTTGTGTGGGCGCACATTCCCGAACCCTTCCGCAAGATGGGCTCCGTGGAATTTTCCAAGCTGCTGTTGCAGGAAGCCCACGTGGCCGTTTCGCCGGGTCTCGGCTTCGGCTCCTACGGCGATGAATACGTGCGCTTTGCCCTGATTGAAAACGAGCACCGCACGCGGCAGGCTATTAGCAGTATGCGGCGGTTGTTGTCGGGCGTCTCCGACTAAACCTGTTTCGCCCTCCGCGCCTTTTTGCTTCCGGCGGCGTCAGGCGGTCTTTTTATTCCGGTCGAGTACCATCAGAGCACGCTCCCTGCATAAAAAGCCCGCCTTCCTTGCCGGAAGGCAAAAATCCGCAGGATGGCAAAACAGGTTTTGAAAGCATCTTTTGCCCCCTGGACATCGTCAACGGCCCGTTTCAGTCCAGGTCTGTACCCGCATGTACTATCCCTGGCCTGAAACGGGCCGTTTTCTCGCCAGGGAGCAAAAACGCGCTTTCAAAAACCGTTTTTTCGAGCGATTTGGGTTCAATCCGCTTGGATTGTCGGGAAAAGCAAAGCTAGAACAACTGAAATCGGCGGGGTCGGGAGGTTTTCCGGCCCCGCCGCAGCAACCATAAGGCCGCATATGGCCAACAACCGCGCAGGCCCGCGGCGGACAGACCGGGGTTAGGCAGCAGATTCGGAGGCGACATGACAAAGAACAGCGATAAACCCCTGGTAGTGGGCCTTGCCGGATTCGGCACCGTGGGCGGCGGCCTTGTGCGCCTGCTTGACGAAAACGCCGACCTCATCCGTCGCCGTTGCGGGCGAGACATCGTGCTCAAAAAGGTGCTGGTGCGCAACGCCACCAAGGCCCGCAGCGCCCAGTTGCCCGCCGGAACAGAGCTTACCACCGATTACCGCGCCCTTACCGATGATCCTGAAATCGACGTGCTGGTGGAACTGATCGGCGGCATCGACAATGCCCGCACCATCATCGACCGCGCCCTTGATCAGGGCAAGCACATCGTCACCGCCAACAAGGCCCTGCTGGCCGAGGAAGGTCTGGCCCTGTTCCAGAAGGCTGACCGCAAAAAGCGCATCCTGCGCTACGAAGCCAGCGTGGCTGGGGCCATCCCCATTGTGGAGACGCTGAAGGAAAGCCTCACGGGCAACCGCATTGAATCGCTCATGGGCATTCTCAACGGCACCAGCAACTATATTTTGTCTGAAATGACCAGCAACGGCATGGATTTTGACGTTGCGCTCAAGCAGGCCCAGCAGCTGGGCTATGCCGAGGCCGACCCCACGCTGGACATTGACGGCCATGACGCCGCCCACAAGCTTATCCTGCTCATCCGTCTGGCCTACGGGGTGCACTATCCCTACACGGCTCTTTCGGTGCGCGGCATTCGCGGGCTTTCGGGCATGGATATCCGCCTTGCGCGCGAATTTGGCTACCGCATCAAGCTCATTGGTCAGGTGCGCGAGGTACCGGGCGCGGAGGGCACTGAAGGTGAAGGCAACATCCGGCTTGAGGCCGGGGTGTTCCCCGCCCTTGTGTACCACAAATTTTTGCTGGCCCGCGTGGGCGGCGTGTACAACGCCGTGCGGGTGGACGCCAACGCCTCCGGCCCGCTGTTTTTCCACGGGCGCGGCGCGGGCGATCTGCCCACCGCCGGAGCCGTGCTGGGCGATCTGCTGGCTGTTGCCCGCGATGAACGCCCCAACAACACCGGCTTTGTGGGCAAGGAACTGCCCAAGGCCTCCATCGTGCCGCCGGAAGAATGGCGCTCGTGCTACTATGTGCGCGTCATGGTGCAGGATACCCCCGGCGTGCTGCGTGATCTTTCGGGCTGCATGGCCGCCGAGGGCATCAGCATGGCCCAGGTCATCCAGAAGAGCGATGAAGGCAACGGCGTGCCGCTGGTCTTCATGACCCACGAAACCACGGCCCGCGCCATGAGCGACGCTCTCCAGCGCACCATGGACGCAGGCCTGCTCAAGGAACCCGCGGTGTATTTCCGCGTGTTGGGAGGAGCATGATAATTTTTGATGAACCATACGTCTCGCCAGAGCTGCTCGACTATGCGGCAGCCCGGCGGGAACCGGTGCTCGACAATGCTGTGGCGCGGGACTTGTCCCGCGCCCGCGCGCTTTCTGGCGCAGCGCCCCTGAACCTCATAGCGGAAGCGGAATTTGCGGCCCAGTGCCGCAAGTCCTGCCCGGACTGCGCGCCCCCGCGCATTTATACCTGCTCGGAAAATTCTCTGGCCTGGGTTTGCGACCATGTGGATAATGCCGAACTTGTCAGCGGCATTGAAAAGCTCAAGAACAAGGCCAGGACCCGCGAGTTGCTGCGCCCCCTCTACGATGATTATTTCTATCGCAGACTCAGTCTTGATGCCCTGCGCCATCTGCCTTTTGAAGAACTGCGCCTGCCCTGCGTGGTCAAGCCTTCTGTGGGTTTTTTCAGCCTGGGCGTGCGCATTGTGCGCACCCGCGAGGACTGGCTTGCCGCCATTGCCGCCATTGAGCAGGAATCAGCCCACTGGCGCGAGCAGTATCCCGACAGCGTGGTGGACAGCGAGGACTGGCTCATAGAGGAATACATCGACGGTGATGAATACGCCGTGGACGTGTACTTTGACGCGCAGGGGCAGGCTGTGATCTGCAACATTCTGCGGCACGAATTTGCTTCCGCTTCAGACGTGAGCGACCGACTGTACTACACGGGCGCTTCTGTGGTACGTTCCCACCTTGCAGAGTTCGAGGCATGGTTCAATAAGGTTAATTCCTTGCTGGGGTTGCGGAATTTTCCCACCCATGTGGAGCTGCGGCGTGACGCCCAGGGGCGCATACGGCCCATCGAATTCAACGCTCTGCGTTTTGCGGGCTGGTGCTGCACGGACGTCACTCTGTTTTCCTGGGGCTTCCACACTTACGGGTGCTTTCTGGAAGGGCGGCGGCCCGATTGGGACAAGGCGCTGGCAGGGCGCGAAGGCAAGCTCTACACCCTCATTGTGCTGAACAAGCCGGAAAGCTGCCCGCCTGTGCGCACCTTTGATTACGAGGCCTTGAGCCGGGGCTTTGCCCGTGTGCTGCATGTGCGCAAAAGCGATTTCACGCGCTACGGGCTGTTTGGTTTTCTCTTTACCGAAACGCCGGAAAACCAGCGTGAAGAGCTGGACCGCATAGCGCGCTCCAACCTGCTGGAATTCACAAGCTGAGGCAGCCGTGGAAACTCTTGAAATAAGCACCCGCAGCCGTTGCGAGATGGTCGACATCACAGCGGAGCTGCGTTCGCTGGTGCGCCGCAAGGCCGCAGATGGCCGCTGGCAGAGCGGCGCTCTGGCCCTGTTTTGCCCGCACACCACCTGCGGCTTCACGGTCAACGAAGGCGCAGACCCTGACGTGCGGCGCGACATGCTGGCCTTTTTCAGCCAGCTTGCCCCGGAGCACGGTGATTACCGTCACGCTGAGGGCAACAGCGATGCCCACATAAAAACCACCCTGCACGGGCCATCTCTCCTGCTGATTGTGGAGAAGGGCGAACTGCGCCTTGGCACCTGGCAATCTGTTTATCTGTGCGAGGGCGATGGCCCCCGTCGACGCAACCTGTGGTTGCAATGGCTGAAGTCCGACGACTAGAGCATTTCGTGGCAAGGATTTTCCTGAAAAATCCTTGCAGAGCAGTGGACTCATTTCATGCGTAAACAGCTCTAGAGCGGGCATTCAGCTGCTTGCGGCTCAAAGGAGCACCATCCATGCCCCATGACGTAGATCTTATTCTTACGCTTGCCGGGGGGCTTTCCGCCGCCCTGGTTCTTGGTTTTATCACGCAGAAACTGCGCCTTTCCCCGCTTGTGGGCTATCTGCTCGCAGGCATCATTGTAGGCCCGCACTCCCCCGGCTTTGTGGCCGATGCGTCCACGGCGGCCCAGTGCGCCGAGATCGGCGTTATCCTGCTGATGTTTGGCGTGGGCCTGCATTTTCACCTCAAGGATCTGCTGGCCGTGGGGGCCATTGCCACTGGCGGCGCAGCGGCGCAGATCTCGCTGGCAACGCTGGCAAGCATGGGGCTGCTGCATCTTTTCGGCTTTGATCTGCTTTCCGGCGCGGTCTACGGCATGGCTATTTCTGTAGCCAGCACCGTGGTGCTTACCCGCGTGCTTGCCGACAACCATGACCTGCACAATTCCACCGGGCATGTGGCCCTGGGCTGGCTGGTGGTGGAAGATATCTTTACCATCCTGCTGCTTGTACTGCTGCCTTCGGTTCTTTCCCCGGGCGGTGAATTCTGGAGCGCACTGGGCATGACACTGCTCAAGCTGGCGGCGCTCTCCGTGTTTACGCTCGTGGTTGGTCAAAAGCTTATCCCCCTGTTTCTGGGCTACGTGGCCCGCACGGGCACCCGCGATCTGTTCACCCTCGCAGTGTTGGCCCTGGCTCTTGGCATCGCCGTTGCCGCTGCGGAATTTTTTGGGGCGTCCATGGCGCTTGGCGCATTTTTGGCGGGCATGGTTGTGGGGCAGTCCGAGTTCAGCGCCCGTGCCGCCGCCGAAGCCCTGCCCCTGCGTGATGCCTTTGCCGTGCTGTTCTTCGTTTCCGTGGGCATGCTCTTTGATCCGGCCTCGCTGGCGCAGGACTGGCCCCTCATGCTGGCGACTCTCTTTGTCATAATGATTGTGAAGCCCCTTGGGGCGCTGCTGATGACAAGCCTGTTCCGCAAGCCTCTCAAACTGGGGCTGCCAGTGGCCGCCTCCCTGTCGCAGGTGGGGGAATTCACGTTTATCCTTGCGGGTCTTGGCATCAGCCTTGGGATTTTTGACCAGAGGGTCAACAATGCGCTTATTCCTGCGGCCATCATCTCCATTACGTTCAACCCCATGCTGTACCGCAAGGCCAAGGATCTGGGACTGTGGTGGGAGAAGCGCAAGCGCGGCAACGTTGTTGAAACCGAGGTCTGCCTGATCGTGCCGGACGAAGGCAACCGCACGCGGGTGGTTGTGGTGGGCTACGGCCCCGTTGGCCGCAGCTGCTGCCGCATCTTGCAGGACAGCAGCATGCTGCCCGTGGTCGTGGAGATGAATATCGACACGGTGCGGCTTTTGCGCAGCGAAGGTGTGCCCGTGGTGCACGGCGATGCCATGCAGGCCGAAGTGCTGCGCGAGGCTGGTCTGGAAAAGGCCGAGGCCCTGCTGCTCACATCCCCAAGCATCCCCGCTGGCGAAGTGACGCCCATAGCGCGCGCGGTGAATCCGCATGCACGTATTCTGGCGCATACGGCCTTTGTGAGCGAAGCCCGCTCCCTGCGCGACAAAGGCGCGGACGCAGTGTTCAGCGGCGAGCGCGAAGTTGCGCTGGCCATGGCGGAATATCTGTTGCGCTCGGCGGGCGCGCCGGAGGCGTATGTGCAGACTGAGCTCGAACGTGTGCGCGAGAAGCTTGACTAGTCTTTGTTTAAAAAGCGTCTTTTGCCCTCTGGACTGCGTCAAAGGCCCGTTTCAGTCCAGGGCTGTACCAGCATGTACTATCCCTGTCCTGAAACGGGCCATTTCCTTGCCAGAGGACAAAATCCATCTTTTTAAACGTACCGTTGACCAAGTAAAAATATAGCTTGTAAAAGTGCTCCTTAGCTCAAGTTGAACCAGCGCCCGGAATGTTGTCATGATCATCCACATAGACATGGATGCCTTTTTTGCATCGGTAGAGCAGATGGACGATCCGTCCCTGCGCGGCAAGCCCGTCATTGTGGGCGGCGAGCAGCGGGGCGTGGTTTCCACCTGTTCTTACGAGGCGCGCGTTTTTGGGGTGCATTCCGCCATGCCCATGGCAACGGCCCGCAGGCTCTGTCCGCAGGCCATTGTGGTGCGTGGCCGACACTCGCGCTATGCCGAGCTTTCGCGGGCTGTCATGGCGGCCCTTGGCGAGTTTTCGCCCCTTGTGGAACAGGCCAGCGTGGATGAGGCCTATGTGGACGCCACAGGTCTTGAGCGTCTGTTCGGCTCGCTGGAAGAGCTGCTCCTGCGCATGAAGGAACGTGTGCGCGAGGCCACGGGCGGCCTTACCTGTTCCGCCGGGGCCGCACCGGTGAAATTTCTTGCCAAGATATGTTCAGACATCAACAAGCCCGATGGCATGTTCATACTGCGGCCCGAAGAAGTGGATGACTTTCTGGCGACCCTGCCCGTGGGCAAGATTCCCGGCGTGGGCAAGCGCATGGTTGAGAGTCTGCAAGGTCTGGGAGTGAGAACCGTGGGGCAGTTGCGCCGCTACAGTCTGGACTTCATGCTGCGCAAATACGGCAAGTGGGGTGGGGTGCTGTATGAGCGCGTGCACGGGCGCGACCCACGCGGTATAGAAACCGAGCGCGCCGCCAAGAGCGAAAGTGCGGAATGCACCTTTACCGAGGACACGCGCGACCGGGATTTTTTGCAGCGCATGCTGCTGGCCCATGCAGAGCGCGTGGGGGCTTCGTTGCGGCGGCACGGCTACAGGGGCCGCACGGTGACGCTCAAGATCAAGTATACGGATTTTCGGCAGGTTACCCGATCTCGCACCCTGCCGGAGGGCATAAACGCCACGGAAACCATTTTTGAGGTGGGTTGCGCCCTGCTGCGCGAGCTGCCCCTGCCGCAGCCTGTGCGGCTTATCGGCCTTGGGGTTTCAGGTTTTGATGCGCCTGTGGCGCAACTGGTCTTGCCGGGCGCGGTCAAGCCGGTAACGCAGGGGCTGGATCCCAAGGTTGAGGCCAGAAGGCAAAAGCTCGATGCCGCGCTGGACGATCTGCGCAGCCGCTTTGGCAACAAGGCCGTGCAGCGCGGGCGGCTGTTTACGCCTGCGGAAAAAAAGGCGGCTGCCGCGCCCACCCCGGATAGCGCCGGGGATGCGGGTACGTCGGATGCAGAAAAATCTGACAGTGAGGAGTAGGCGGCTTTATGCCTTAGCCTGACCCTGACGCACAAACAGGGCCATGTATTCCTGATTGCCCTTGGGGCCCTTGATGGCGGCGGGCAGCACTCCCTGACATTCAAGACCCAGATTGGCCTGGGTGAAGAGCAGGATTTTGTCTACAGCGCGCTGGCGGGCGGCCTCATCGCGCACCACTCCCTTGACGGTTTCGCCGGGGCCAAGCTCAAACTGGGGTTTGATGAGCGTGGCGAGCATGCCGCCGGGTTTGAGCCAGGGCATGCACGAGGGCAGCACGAGGGTGAGCGAAATAAAGGAAACGTCCGCGACCACCAGATCAACCATCTCGGGGATAAGGCTCTGCTCCGCATGGCGCAGGTTGACGCCCTCAAGGTTCACCACGCGCTCATCGGCGCGCAGGCGTTCGTGCAGCTGGTTTTTGCCCACATCCACGGCATAGACGCGTTTGGCTCCCCGTTGCAGCAGGCAGTCGGTGAAGCCGCCGGTGGACGCGCCCGCATCCAGGCACACAAAGTCGGTCACGCCCAGCTTGAAGTGCTCAAGGATGGTCAAAAGCTTGTAAGCGCCACGGCTCACGTAGCGCTCCGGCTCCAGCAGGGCAAAAACCGTGTCGGCGGCAAAAGGATGCCCCGGCTTGGGCACAACCTGCGGCGGCGCGCCGGGAACCGTCTGTTCAAGGATGATCTTGCCCGCCATGATGAGGCGGCGGGCCTGCTCGCGGCTTTCCGCAAGGCCCTGCTCAAATACAAGCTGGTCGGCGCGTTGTCTGGGTGATTTAGGCATGGGGGTCTTATAGCTGCTTGCCGCGTCAACCACAAGACTGCCACGCGATTGCTGCGCACCGGGCGCGGCAAAGGGGCTGCAACAGGCCCTGATGACGTGGCGGAAAGTCAATTTATACGTAACTCCGCCCGGCGCACTTGCCAAAGCCGCAAAAGAGGGCTATATAGCTTGCCCTTGTGCGGTACTGCGCCGCGCCAAGGGTAAAACGCGCGGGCGTCCGAATTGCTGTAAAAGCTGGATTATGCCGCGTTCACGAGGTAGCTGCCATGAAAAA
>NZ_DASQOG010000112.1:0-7913 GCF_035644575.1 Desulfovibrio sp.
TTTAAATGTTACGATGGGCTTGAACAACTTCATCGTACAAGAAGGGTGTTTTTTGTGTATAACACATTATTTCCACCCGCATAGCGGGTGGTTCTCTGTTTCGCGCACTGGTGCGCTCAACTGGCTAAAGCCATAACAGAAAGCACCCCCGGAACCGCGAGATTCCGGGGGTGCTTTGTCATGCCAGCCGCCAGCGGCGGCTTTCAGCTATTCTTTTGCTATTCTTCGGCCAGGGCGCGCACGGGTTCGCCGTAAGCGTCGTTAACGGTGCCCTTGATGTTCATAAGCTCAATCCAGCGACGGATGGTGCCCACAAGCACAAAGACCATCAGCACCATGACCAGGCAGGCCAGGAAGGCAAGCAGATACTTGCCGCCGGGGATGTAGGTCGTGGTGACCTGCAAATAGCCGGCCCAGAAGGTCACGGCGGTCAGGAAGATGCCGGGGATGGCCGTCACGAGGCTGAGCTTGCCGCGATTCATACGCAGCAGCATGGAGGTGCACACGATCAGGGCGCAACCCGCAAGCAGCTGGTTGCTCAAACCGAACAGAGGCCAGATGTTGCTGATGTTGCCGGTGTACATCAGGTAGCCCCACATGGACGTGAAGATGAAGCTGGTGATGTAGACGCCGGGCATCCAGTTCTTGTCGCCAAAGGGCGCGTACACCTTGCCAAGCATTTCCTGCAGGAAGAAGCGGCCCACGCGGGTACCGGCGTCAATGGCAGTCAGGATGAAGACGGCTTCAAACATGACGGCAAAGTTGTACCAGTAGGCCATCAGATTATCCATGTAGGGAATCTTGTGGAAAATGTGGGCCATGCCTACGGCCAGGGAAACCGCACCGCCGGGGCGGGCATGCAGGTTCAGGCCGATCTTTTCTTCAAAGAAGCCCAGGTCAACAGTGTTCAACGCGGGGTGCGCGGCAACCAGCGAGCTGAACTTGTCAGGAGTGGCGTTGATGGCGAAGTAGTCGCCGGGCATCAGGGTGCAGGCAGCGATGAGGGCCATAATGGCAACAAAACCTTCGGTAAGCATCGCGCCGTAGCCGACAAAGAGAATATCGCGCTCGTTGCCGATCATTTTAGGCGTAGTGCCAGTGCCGATGATGGCATGGAAGCCGGACATGGCGCCGCAGGCGATGGTGATGAAGATAAAGGGCAGTGCAGGGCCGCCGATGATGGGGCCACCGCCGTTGATAAAGGGCGTGATGGTGGGCATGAGCAGGGTGGGCTGCACAAAGATGATGCCCACTGCCAGCATGAGGATGGTGCCGATCTTGAGATAGGTGGAAAGATAGTCGCGCGGCACCAAAAGGAACCACACGGGCAGCACTGAAGCGAGGAAGCCGTAACCGGCGATGGCCAGGGCCACGGTGTCGCGGTTCCAGTCAAAGGCCCAGCCCAGAACATCCTTCTGCATGAGGTCATGGCCGCTCAGAATACCCACAACCAGCAGTACCAGACCCACAAGGCTGGCAAGCAGAACGCTGTTCTGCTTGAAGCGCATGATCAGGCCCATAAGCATGGCGATAGGCATGGTGATGACCACGATAAACAGCGACCAGGGCGCGTTGTGCATGGCGCTGATGCAGGCCAGCGAAAGACCGGCCAGGGTCAGAATAAGAATACACAGCACGGCGATGCCCGCCACGGTACCCGTAACGGGACCGACCTCGCGCTGGGCGATGGCCGAAAGGCTCTGGCCCTTGTGCCGCACGGAGGCGAACAACACCACCATATCGTGCACTGCGCCGCCAAGCACGCAGCCAATCAGGATCCACAGCGCGCCGGGCAGATAGCCGAACTGCGCGGCAAGTACCGGGCCAACCAGCGGTCCGGCAGCCGCGATGGCGGCAAAATGGTGGCCGTAGAGAACAAATTCGTTGGTTTTGACGTAGTCGTGGCCATCAGCAAAACGAACCGCTGGTGTAATACGGCCCGCGTCCAGTTTCAGAACCTTGTTTGCCAGAAAAATGCCATACACCCGGTAGGCAATGGCAAATATGCATAATGCCGCAAACACTAGTGTGATGGCATTAATGTGCTCCAAGCTTTCCATCGTGTCTCTCCCTGTTTTGTTCTTCTGGTCGCAGCCTGCAAATCATTCCAAAGTCACTCAGCCGCTACCCCAGAAAAACGCTACTGAATCCTGCGGAACGACGCACAATCTGCTTCCTCCTTGCCAATGCGTCGCGCTGTTAAAATCGCGACCAACCAGAACCCCCAGTTAACTGGTCAACATTGCTAATCATAAACTTTCCTGCTTTTCGACCTACCCCCAATACCAACTTCTGTCCATACAAATTGTCCGCTCAATGCACTCGCTGTGGACTCTGTCCAAAGCAAATCAGCATACATCCTGCATGTTTTTAAGGAACCAGCACCGTGAGTGCGCCATTAGTACAGTGCTTTACTACTGTTTCAGAAGGTAGGTTGCTTATAATCGCATATTCCAAGCAGTGATGTGAAAATTTTCACCCTTTTCGTGAATCCATGCAAGCACTTTATTCCAAGCATTGTCAGTACTCTTCAAAAAACTGTGCACGATAATTTCTGTTGGTTGCCGCTCGGCGGTTCAGGTGCTGCGCGTTTTGCTTGCATTCCTCCCTGCCTGGGCCTAAACTAAAAAAACCGGCTGGGGGAGCCTCAAAGGCTGAGAAAGGGTGATAGCGCCCTGACCCCTAGAATCGCGCAAAACAACGCGATTCTGCACCTGACGCGGATAGTGCCGACGAAGGGAAGCTGGCCAACCTGCATTTATTTGCAGGATTGTGCTCGCCCGCAGCCGTAATGGTTTTTGCGGGCATTTCTGTTTTATGCCGTCCGGCATCAACTGCCCCGCAGAGCCATTACAACCTCAACCTCGGAAGCAGCCCAGCGGTTGTTTTCCTCAGGAGGCGCGTATGGATGTCACAGTCAACGGGGCAACCGAAGCCATTGCCGAACCATGCAGCGTTGCCGAACTTCTGGCGGCGCGCGGACATGATACGGCACGGGTTGTCGTTGAACGCAACGGAGAAATCCTGCCCCGCGAGCGTTTTGCCCAAACCCTGCTCTGCGGGGGCGACAGTCTGGAAATCGTGCACTTTGTGGGCGGCGGATAACAGGCGAGTCCTGTTCCCGGCCCAGAACACCATCCTTTTACCAGCACATTCCAGACGGAGAGCACAATGAACGATCCCTTCATCATCGGCGGCGTCACCCTTACCAGCCGTCTTTTCATCGGTACCGGCAAATACGGAGCCGACAGCCTCATCCCTTCAGTGGCTGAAGCCAGCGGCGCGCAAGTCATCACCGTGGCCATGCGCCGTGTGGACAAACAGGCCGAGAATCAGGCCTCCAGTCAGGGCATCATGGGGCATATCCCCGCCCACATGCGCCTTTTGCCCAACACCTCGGGTGCGCGAACCGCCGAGGAAGCGGTGCGTCTGGCTCGGCTGGCCCGCGCTGCGGGTTGCGGCGACTGGATAAAAATTGAAGTCATTTCCGACACCCGCCACCTGCTGCCCGACGGCTACGAAACTGCCAAGGCAACGGAAATCCTGGCTAAAGATGGCTTTACCGTGCTGCCCTACATCAATCCCGATCTCTACGTGGCGCGGGCCTGCGTCAACGCGGGCGCGGCAGCTGTCATGCCGCTGGGTGCGCCCATCGGCACCAACCGGGGTCTGCGCACCAAGGAAATGGTGGGCATCCTGATTGAAGAAATCGACCTGCCCATTGTGGTGGACGCGGGTATTGGCCGCCCCTCGCAGGCCTGCGAGGCCATGGAAATGGGCGCGGCGGCCTGTTTGGTCAACACCGCCATTGCCTCGTCCAGCGATCCTGTCAGCATGGCCCGCGCATTCGGCGCGGCAGTCCAGGCCGGGCGCGATGCATGGCTGGCTGGCCCCGGCGCGGTCAAGGCGCAGGGCCAGGGCGCGGAAGCGTCTTCACCGCTCACAGGATTTCTCCGTTAACGCTTGCAATGCACTGCCATGTTGACCGCCAGCCAAACCGCTGGCAGCCGACCGCTTATAAGGATCACACATGGAAACTTTTCAGGAATATTTGCAGGCGTGGCCCTCAGCCCGCCGGGCAGAGGGAGCCACTCGCGCCACCGAAGCGGATGTTCTGGCCGTGCTGCAAAAAGAAATCTTGCAGCCAGCCGATTTCCTTACCCTGCTTTCGCCTGCGGCTGCTCCGCACCTTGAGGCCATGGCCCGCCGTGCGCGCGATCTGACCCTGCGTTTTTTTGGCAAGGCCGTGAACATATTCACGCCGCTCTACATCTCCGATGTCTGCACCAACCAGTGCCGCTACTGCGGATTCAATGCCAAAAACAAGCAACCACGCCGTCATCTGAGCATTGATGAGGCCTCTGCTGAGGCGGACGTTATCGCCGACAAGGGCTTTCAGCACATTTTGCTGCTGACGGGCGATGCGCGGCATTTGTCCTCGCCGCAGTACATCGCGGATGCGGCCCGCCGCATTAAACCCCGCTTTGCCTCGGTGGGCGTGGAAGTCTATTCGCTCACCACCGAAGAATATGAACTACTGGTGAATGCCGGTGTGGACAGCATGACCATGTTTCAGGAGACGTATAATCCAGAACTTTACGCATGGTTGCACCCCGTTGGGCCCAAGCATGATTATGGTTTCAGGCTCAATGCGCCGCAGCGCGCGGCAGAGGGCGGCATCCGCTCCATCGGCGTGGGCGCTTTGCTGGGGCTGGAATCTTTCGAGCAGGATGCTTTTGCCACAGGCCTGCATGCCTGGTGGCTGCAAAGGCGCTATCCCGGCGTGGACGTGAGCGTTTCCATCCCGCGCATCTGCCCGCACGAAGGCAACTTTGACGTGCAGCACGGTGTGGACGACCGCCATCTTGTACAATATGTTACGGCCATGCGCTGCTTCTTGCCGCGCGCGGGCATCACCTGCTCCAGCCGCGAAAGCGCCTTTATGCGCGACCATCTGGTGCCCATCGGCGTAACCAGAGTTTCCGCCGGCGTTTCCACCGCCGTGGGCGGCCGCGCAACCGAAGATTTGCACAATCCCGGCCAGTTTGAGATCACCGACCGCCGCAGCCTTGAAGAAATGACGGCATCGCTCGCGGGCATAGGCTATCAGGCTGTACTTAAAGACTGGGAAGCCCCGGTGGCCGTGTAAAAAACTGCTTGCAGCTATGGCGCGGCGGTCTGGCGCACACCGGGCCGCCGCGTGAAACAGGCCGACAATTCCACGCCAAACAACCAACTTATGGATCCACGCCATGCACAATGCACTTCATAACGGCCTTGCCCGCTACCTCAGCCCAGACCAACTGGCGACCCTGCGCGCCGCCCGAGTGGGCATTGCCGGGGCGGGCGGGCTTGGCTCCAACGCAGCCCTGATGCTGGCCCGCAGCGGCGTGGGCAATCTGGTGCTGGTGGATGATGACGTGGTGGACGCCTCCAATCTCAACCGCCAGCAATACTGGCCCCGGCATGTGGGCCGCCCCAAGGTCGAAGCCCTGGCAGAGCTGCTGCTGGAACTGAATCCCGAAATGGGCGTGGAAGCGCGGCGCATGCGCCTTGACCAGAACAACATGGCTGAGGTGCTGCCCGCCTGCCCCATCTGGGTGGAAGCCTTTGACGAGCCGGACGACAAGACCCTGCTGGTGGAAACAGCCCTGCTCGGCGGCTATCGCATAGCCAGTGCATCGGGCATGGGCGGCTGGGGCGGCAAAGCCATGGGCAAACGCTATCTTGGCAATCTGGTGCTCGTGGGCGACTTTAGCACGGATATCCTGCTGGCCCCGCCCCTTGCTCCCCGTGTGACCGAAGCTGCCGCCCTGCTGGCTGACGCCGTCCTTGAGATGGTGCTGGGCGGGAACGAGCAACTATAAAACCTCCAGACATTTTACCACAAAAAAGACCCGTCCCAGACAGATATTGCGCGCTTAACGCTCTATCCGGCTGCAACGGGTCTTGTACTGCCTTGAGGCAAAAAACTGCGCTACACTTTCAGTTGCGCTGTCAGGTCTTCCAGTTTGTCGGTCAGCTCCTGAAGCTTGTCGGTTTCCATGCTTGCCTGACCCATGGATTGGGACGTGTCGGCCACCATGTGGTTCACCTGATCAATGGTGTGGGTGATCTGCTCGCTGGCGGCTGACTGCTCTTCGCTGGCAGCGGCGATGGCCTTGACCTGCCCCACGGTATTTTCCACCGTACCCACGATGGCGTCCAGCGCCTCGCCAGACTGCTTGGCGTAGTCTGTGGCCTGCTCCACCTGCTGCACGGCATTGTCCATGGACGACATGCTCTTGGCGGCGCTTTGCTGAATGGCCTCAATGGCGCGGCCCACATCTGTTGTGGAAGCCATGGTTTTTTCTGCCAGTTTGCGCACTTCATCGGCCACCACGGCAAAACCGCGTCCGGCTTCGCCAGCGCGCGCCGCTTCAATGGCCGCATTGAGGGCCAGCAGGTTGGTCTGGTCGGCAATATCTGAAATAACGTTCATGATTTCGGTAATGGCTCTGGCATGTGATTCCAGCGTGGCCATATCCGTACGCAGTTCAAGCGTGACACGGTGCACGTTTTCAATGCCGTGCAGGGCGTTCTGCACAACTTCCGCCCCTGTGGTGGCCTTGGACATGGTGTGTCCTGAAGCTTCGGCGGCCTTATCCGCATTGCCGGCGACTTCCTGCACTCTGGCGTTCATATGGCCCATGGAGGACGCGGCCTCTTTAAGCTGCCCTGCGGCAATGGCGGCATTTTTGTCCGACTGCCGGATGCTGCCGGTAAGCGCCACCACGATCTCGGACAGTTCATCCATAGTTCCTTCCAGCGCCTGCGCCACTTCGGCCATACGCTGGTTCTTTTCCGTGATCTGCCGCTGCGCCTCATTGAGCGCGGTCATGTCCACATACACGCACATGCCGCCAATGCAGGCCCCCTCGGCATTGTAGATGGGGAACACGTTGGCGAGCACGTTGACCTTGCCGCCCTTGTGCCCGCCGATGGTCACTTCAAGATTCTTGAAGCACTCGCCCGTGGCCATGCTCTTGCCCACGGCGGTTTTGCGCGTGGGGTCGTTATAAAAAAGATGGGCCAGGGTTTTGCCAAGGCAGGATTCAATGCTGTCGTCGATTTCCAGCATGTTCAGGCATGCCTTGTTGGTGCTGAGGGCGCGCTCGTTGGTGTCCACCAGCAGATACGGCATGGGCAGACCACGCAAAATGCCGTCTTTATATTCCCTGTCGTTTTTTAAAGCCTGCCGCAGGTCTTCAAGACTTGTAAACAGCGGAGCAAGAGAAGGATCGGTATTGTTCAGGCTTCGGCTTGGATTGGCAGTCACAGCGCAGACAGCTTCACCAGCCTGACGCAAAGCCCCGCTTGCAAGCGCACGACCGGCAGCAAACGCGCCAAAGGCCGCCACAAGGGCGCTCACTATAACAGCCAAAACGGGCAAACCCGCCAGCTGAGTTACGCCAAAACCGAGACCCGCTGCCAGCAGCGCTGATGCGCAACTGTACAAAAGGAATTTACCGTTCACTGAGCCACCTCGCTTTAAAACGCAAAAACTTTTTATGCCTGGCAAAAACTTGCCGTCTGCATGCCCTCGTTTACAAAACGGCACAGCAGCCCCCTAATGCCGCTGTTCCGGACTATTCTTTATCTCACTTTATATTTCGGCAGTTTTTTGAAAAAAATTAGTTTTCAGAAAAAAAAGGCCATTTTTATCATTTGGTGGTATCCATACTCCATCAATCAAGGCACGACAACTCACCTTAGTATATATTGCCCGCATCGCACAAACATCTTGACAATTTTTTTTCACCAAGATAATGAAACTCATTCAAAGCGGCTGGCGTTCGCGCCACTGCTACATCCTGATGCGGAACGCAGTTCCTGCGGGGTGGCCTGAATGGGCCCCCTTTTTTTTGTCCTTG